>NZ_CP031013.1:1581250-1897500 GCF_003711205.1 Polaromonas sp. SP1
CAAGCTGCATGTCGACGCCAAGCGCTACCTGTGCGCGGCGCGGCGCGGCTACCACTCCAGCCTGTCGGCCGATTCCAAACGCAGCCTGCTGCTGCAGGGCGGCATCTTTACGGCCGAAGAGGCCGCGCGTTTCATCGCCCAGCCCGGCGCTGAAGATGCGGTGAAGCTGCGCCTGTGGGACGACCTGGCCAAAGACGCGGACAAGGTTACGCCGCCGCTGTCGCACTTCCTGGCGCGGGCGCGGCGTTGCGCCCTGCCCGCCGCAAGGCCGTCGCTTGCCGCCTGAAATCCTGGCCCTGACCTGGCCGGTGCTGTGCGCCGTGTTGTTCGGCGCGCTGCTGCATGCCGGCTGGAACGCACTGGTCAAGTCCAGCACCGACAAGTCCCTGGACATGGCGGTTATCCACCTCATCGGCTCGGTGCTGGCAGTGCCGCTGGTGCTGCTGGTGGGCCTGCCGCGTATTGAGGCCTGGCCCTTCATCGGCGCATCCGTGTTGATCCACATCGGCTACTACATCGCCACCACGCAAGCCTACAAACACGGTGACCTGGGCTTGACTTACCCGCTGATGCGCGGCGTGGCGCCGCTGCTGGTGGCGCTGTCGGCCACCTTGACGCTGGGCGAAACCCTGAGCCCGCTGGCCTGGGCCGGCATCCTGGGCATCTGCAGCGGTGTGCTGGTGCTGGGCCTGAGCCGCCACGCGCTGCACGCGCGCAAGGCGGTCGGCTTCGCACTCGCCAACGCCGTCATCATCGCGGTGTACACCGTCGTTGATGCGCTGGGCGTGCGGGCTTCCGGCAATGCACTGCAATACGTCGCCACTTTGTTTTTGCTTGACGGCTGGCCCTTCGGCCTGCTGATGCTGGCGCGGCGCGGACGCGCCATGGCGGACTACGCCAAACATCGCTGGCCGGTCGCAACCGGCGGCGCGCTGGCCTCGCTGGGCTCTTACGGCATTGCCCTCTGGGCCATGACACGCGCGCCGGTCGCCACGGTGGCGGCGCTGCGCGAAACCTCGGTGCTGTTTGCGGTGCTGATCGGCTGCTGGCTGCTGAAAGAAGCCTTCACTGTGCGCCGGTTTGTCGGCACGTGCGCCATCGTCGGTGGTGTCATGGCTATACGCCTAGCTTGATCAAAACTTCCAATCTTCTGTGAGGCATACGCCATGACCACCACGACGCTTCCCAGTCATGCAGAAATCGTGATCGTCGGCGGCGGCATCGCCGGTTGTTCCGTCGCCTACCACCTGGCCAAGATGGGCAAGACCGACGTGTTGCTGCTCGAGCAGGGCAAGCTCACCAGCGGCACCACCTGGCATGCGGCCGGCCTGGTCGGCCAGATGCGGCCCAACCGCAACATGACGCAGATGAGCAAGTACGGCATTGAGCTGTATGCGTCGCTCGAGGCCGAGACGGGCCTGGCCACCGGATGGAAGCAATGCGGCAGCGTCAACGTGGCGCGCACGCCCGAGCGCATGAAGGTGCTCAAAAAGCAGGTGGCCATGGCCAACAGCTTTGGTGTGGAGTGCCATGAAATCTCGCCGCAGGAAGCCGGCGACAAATACCCCATCATGCGCACCGACGATTTGCAGGGCGCGATCTGGCTGCCGGGCGACGGCAAGGCCAACCCGGCCGACTTGTGCATGTCGCTGGCCAAGGGCGCGCGCAACCGCGGCGTGAAGATGGCCGAAGGCATTGAGGTGACGGGCGTCATCATCAAAAACGGCAAGGCCGTCGGCGTGAAGACGGCGCAGGGCGATGTGCGCTGCGAAGTGGTCGTCAATTGCGCCGGCCAGTGGGCGCGGCAGTTCGGCAAGCTGGCGGGCGTGAATGTGCCGCTGTACTCGGCCGAGCATTTCTACATCGTCACCGGCAAGATCCCCGGCGTGCATCCCATGCTGCCGGTGATGCGCGACCCGGACGGCTACATCTACTACAAGGAAGAAGTCGGCGGCCTGGTGATGGGCGGCTTTGAGCCCCAGGCCAAGCCCTGGAAGATGGATCCGATTCCTTCGACCTTCCAGTTCGAGCTGCTGGACGAAGACTGGGACCAGTTTGAACCGCTGATGACTGCGGCGATGCACCGCACGCCCTGCCTGGAGACGGCCGAAGTCAAGATGCTGCTCAACGGCCCGGAAAGCTTCACGCCCGACGGCAACTTCATCCTGGGCGAAGCGCCCGAGCTGCGCAACTATTTCGTCTGTGCCGGTTTCAATTCAGCCGGCATCGCCAACAGCGGCGGTGCGGGCCGCCTCATGGCCGAATGGATTGTGGGCGGTGAGCCCAGCACCGATTTGTGGGACGTCGATATTCGCCGCTTCGGCAGCTTCACGGGTAACCGCAAGGCGCTGGCCGAACGCACCGGCGAGACGCTGGGCCTGCACTACGCCATGCGCTGGCCGCGGCAGGAGCTGGAGACAGCGCGGCCGCTGCGGACTTCGCCGCTGTATGACATCCTGGCCGCGAAGGGCGCGGAGTTTGGCAGCAAAAATGGGTGGGAGCGGGCGAGCTATTTCAAACCCAACGGACAGGCCAGACCGGCGTACACCTTGGGCGCGCCGGGCTGGCTGCCGTGGATGATCGAAGAGCAGAAGGCCACGCGCGAAGCGGTGGCGCTGTATGACCAGACCTCCTTCTCCAAGTACCTGCTGCAAGGCCGCGATGCGCTGGCCGTGCTGCAGCGCCTGTGCGCCAACGAGATGGACGTACCCGCTGGCAAGATGGTCTATACCGCCATGCTCAACGAGCGCGGCGGTTTTGAAAGCGACCTCACTGTCATGCGCCAAGAAGACATGGCCCCCACGGGCTTCGCCCTGCCCCCCGAGGGGGCGCCGCCGGCTTGGGGCGGCCCGGCGCCGGCGTACCGCTTCCTCATCATCACCGGCTCCGCACAAACCGTGCGCGACTTCGACTGGATCACGCGGCACATCGGCGAAGCCGAGCACGCGATGCTGACCGACGTGTCGGCGATGTATTCGGTGCTGTCGGTGATGGGGCCGAAAGCGCGCGAGCTGCTGGCGCTGGTCAGCCCGGATGATTTGTCGCCCGAGGCGCTGAAGTTTTCATGGACGAAAGAGATCGACGTGGGCTTTGCCCGCGTGCGCGCCGCCCGCATGAGCTACGTGGGCGGGCCGGGCTTTGAGCTCTACACACCGATTGAAATGGCGCGCCATGTTTACCTGGCGCTGATGGAGGCCGGCAAGGCGCTGGGCATTCGCGACGCGGGCTACTACGCGCTGGATGCATTGCGCATCGAGCAGGGCCGCCGCGCCTGGGGCGCTGAGCTTGGCCCCGACGAAACGCCGTGGGAGGCCGGGCTGGCCTTCAGCGTCAAGCTGGACAAGCCGGCCGACTTTATCGGCAAGGCCGCGCTGCTCAACTCACAGGGGCTGGCGCTGCGCAAGAAGCTGGTCACGCTCGTGTTCGACACGCCCGAAGCGTTTGCCTGGGGCGGCGAGGCGATTGTGCTGGGTGGGCAAACGGTGGGCGAAATCTCGTCGGTCGGCTGGAGCCCGCTGGCCGGCGCCTGCGTGGCGCTGGGCTATGTGCGCGGCCACAGCGCCAACCACCCGCACGCTGGAACGCCGGCAGACATCGAGCTGTGGGGCGAGCGCGTGGGCGTGAAGCTTTACGACAGGTGGCCGCCGGCCAAACCCTGATTTGCTATTGTTTTGATAGCTAACAGCCAAGACGGCGACTGGGCTGCAGGCATTTTTTGCTTGAATTTGGCTACTGCCCGTCGGGCAGGTCCATGCCGACAAAACGCACGGTCACGCGCGTGCCCGGCGTCTGCGGATGCCCGGCCAGCGCGGCGTCTTCAATCGTGATGGTCGCGCCGTGCTGCTTGGCGATCTCCAGCACGATCGCCAGGCCCAGGCCAGAGCCGTCGACGTTGGTGCCCAGCGTGCGGTAAAACGGCTGGAACACCAGCTCGCGCTCCGACTCAAGAATGCCCGGGCCCGAGTCTTCGACCAACAGCACCAGCACGCCGCTGAAGCGGTCCGTCATCAGCCGCAGCGTGACCTGGCCTTTTTCAGGCGTGTAGTTGATGGCGTTGTCCAGCAGGTTGCGCACCAGCTCCTTGAGCAGCGTCGCGTTGCCTTCCAGCTGCGTGGCCTGGTCGCCGGCTTCAGGGCCGTCATAACCCAGGTCGATCTGCTTTTCCAGTGCGCGCGGCACCGAGTCGGCCATCACTTCGGACACCACATGCACCAGGTCGATGTGCTGTTTGGCCAGGCTGCGGCCGGTGGTTTCGGCGCGTGCCAGCGCCAGCAGCTGGTTGACGGTGTGCGTGGCGCGAATGCTGGCGCGGCCGATGTGCTTGAGCGACTTTTTCAGCTCGTCGGCGTCGGTCTCGCGCTGCGCCAGGTCGGCTTGCATGCGCAGGCCCGCCAGCGGCGTCTTGAGCTGGTGGGCCGCATCGGCCAGGAAGCGTTTTTGCGTCGTCAGCGACACCTTGAGCCGGCTCAGCAGGTCGTTGATGGAGGACACCAGCGGCGCGACTTCTTCCGGCACCGCGGTTTCGTCGAGCGGGCTCATGTCGTCGGACTTGCGCGCGCGGATGCGCTTTTCAAGCTGGGCCAGCGGCTTGATGCCGCGCACCAGCGCCAGCCACACCAACAGCACCGCCAGCGGCAGTGTGACGAACTGCGGCACCATCGTGCCCTTGACGATTTCGGTGGCCAGCGTCTTGCGCTTTTCCAGCGTCTCGGCCACTTGCACCAGCACCATCTGGCTGGGCGCGGCCTCCGGTGCGGCGTTGCCCTTGTCGCCGCGCGTTGTGGCGGGCCTGGGCGCGGGCGCGGCGGCTTTGACATCCACCTTGAGCCAGGTGTAGGCCACCCGCACGTCTTCGCCCTGGATGATGTCTTCGCGCAGCCGCACCTCGCCGTTGGTGGGTTTGTCCTCGTCGGGCGGCGCCGGCAGGTCGTGCTCGCCGCTCAGGTGCTCGCCGTGCGTGCCCATCACCTGGTAATAAACGAGGTCGGTGTCGTCGGCACGCAGGATCTCGCGCGCCGGCGCCGTCAGGTTGAACTGCACCTGGTTGTTTTTGACCACCACCAGCTTGGCCAGCGCCTGCACGTTGTACTCGAGCGCGCGGTCAAACGGCTTGCCGGCGATGTTCTGCGCCACCAGCCAGGTCAAGGCCAGGCTGATCGGCCACAGCAGCAGCAGCGGCGTGAGCATCCAGTCGAGGATTTCGCCGAAGAGGCTTCGGCGTTCGCGTTGGAAAAGTCTTAAGGCCACAGATCAGGAAGCCAAGAGAACGCTCACCCACTGAGCGTTCTCTTTAAGCCAGCAGGAGCCGCGGAACCGGCTTTGCCGGGCCGCAGGCGGGGCGGCCCCCCCGGGGGGCAGGGAGCTACACGAAGTGAGCGACCGTGGGGGCTCCATCTCTACCCAGGGATTTTTTCAAGGCAATAGCCCAGCCCGCGAACCGTCGCGATCCGCACCGGCCCCTTTTCAATCTTCTTGCGCAAGCGGTGTATGTACACCTCGATCGCGTTGTTGCTGACCTCTTCGCCCCATTCACACAGGCGCTCGACCAGCTGGTCCTTGCTGACAAGGCGGCCGGCGCGCTGCAGCAGCACTTCGAGCAAACCGAGCTCGCGCGCCGACAGCTCCAGCATCTGGCCGTCGATGGTGGCCACGCGGCCGGCCTGGTCGTACACCAGCGGGCCGTGTTTGATGGTGCTGCTGGCGCCGCCCATGCCGCGGCGTATCAGCGCGCGCACGCGGGCTTCCAGCTCCTGCAGCGAAAACGGCTTGGCCATGTAATCGTCGGCGCCGTAGTCCAGGCCCTTGACGCGCTCTTCCACGCTGTCGGCGGCGGTGAGGATCAGTACCGGCATGGACGAGCCGCGCGCGCGCAGGCGCTTGAGCACTTCCAGCCCGTGCATGCGCGGCAGGCCCAGGTCCAGGATCAGCAGGTCGAATTCGGTGTTGGTGAGCAGCGCGGCGTCGGCTTCGGTGCCGCTGGCCACGTGGTCGGCCGCGGCGCCCGAGGCGCGCAGCGTACGCAAAAGGCCATCGGCCAAAACCTGGTCGTCTTCGGCTATCAGAATGCGCATGGTTGTCTCCAGATATCAGCCCCTGTTTCAGGCCTACGGGGGCGGTTTGGTGTTCTAAGACAAATTCTAGGCTTTTGCAGCAGCAAGTTTGCTGACACGGCGATGTGGTCAGGCACCTGCGTACGCTTCCAGCCCCAATGCCACCACCGTCGCCACATCCTGCCCCACTGCCTGGCGGAATTCGTCTTCGGCCTGCCGCACCGCCTGGTGAAAGGCTTCCAGCCACAGTAGCCCCGACCCGGTGAACACCACCTGGCGGGCGCGTTTGTCATGCGGGTCGGGCTGGCGCGTCACCAGGCCCCAGGCTTCGCACTGGTCGACCAGATCGCCCATGGCCTGTTTGCTCATGCCGGCGCTTTGCGCGAGGTCGGTCAGGCGCGAGCCGCCCACGGCCAGGTGGCGCGTGATGTGGATGTGCGCGGCGCCGACCTGGTCGCGTGCCGCGAGGTTGGAGAGCGCCAGCGGCACCTCGATGCTGCTGGCCATCAGCGACAGCACACGCTCGTCGAAGCGGCGCAGGGCGTGGCCCATCAGGCGGCCCAGGTGGGTTTGCCGCCAGCCGGCTTCGGTGGCGCCAAAGGGGCTGGAAAGAAGCGGGGAATCCATGGTTTCTGCCATCAAACAATGGTATCCCAATTGATCAGGCAAACTGACTAAAAATAGGGTTTACTTATTTTTATAGCGCCCATAAAGTACTGGTCATGCATCCAGCGCTGTGAATAAAAGCAGAGACTGGAAATGAAGGCAACAAGTTTTACATCATTGATTTTCAAGGAGTTTTTCATGGAACTGACCAGCAAACTGAACCCCGCCCAAAACCCTGTACAGACTGCGGCCCTGAACACCGAAAAGGCCAAGGCCCTGCAAGCCGCCCTGGCCCAGATCGAAAAGCAGTTCGGCAAAGGCACCATCATGAAGCTGGGCGATGGCGAGGTGATCGAGGACATCCAGGTCGTTTCCACCGGCTCCCTGGGCCTGGACATCGCCCTGGGCGTCGGCGGCCTGCCACGCGGCCGTGTGGTTGAAATCTACGGCCCTGAGTCGTCCGGCAAAACCACGCTGACCCTGCAGGTCATCGCCGAAATGCAAAAACTGGGTGGCACCTGCGCCTTCGTCGATGCCGAGCACGCCCTGGACATCCAGTACGCGCAAAAGCTGGGCGTCAACCTGCAAGACCTGCTGATCAGCCAGCCCGACACCGGCGAGCAGGCGCTTGAAATCGTTGACTCGCTGACCCGCTCCGGCGCGGTCGACCTGATCGTGGTCGACTCGGTGGCGGCGCTCACGCCCAAGGCCGAGCTCGAAGGTGAAATGGGCGACTCGCTGCCCGGCCTGCAGGCCCGCCTGATGAGCCAGGCGCTGCGCAAGCTCACCGCCACCATCAAGAAGGCCAACTGCATGGTCATCTTCATCAACCAGATCCGCATGAAGATCGGCGTGATGTTCGGCTCGCCCGAAACCACCACCGGCGGCAATGCGCTGAAGTTCTACGCCTCTGTGCGCCTCGATATCCGCCGCATCGGCTCCATCAAGAAGGGCGAAGAAGTCATCGGCAACGAAACCCGGGTCAAGGTGGTCAAGAACAAGGTGGCGTCGCCGTTCAAGACGGCGGAGTTCGACATCCTCTACGGCGAGGGCATCAGCCGGCTGGGCGAGGTGCTCGATTTGGGTGTGGCCGGCCACATCGTCGAAAAGGCCGGCGCCTGGTATGCCTTCAACGGCGAAAAAATCGGACAGGGCCGCGACAACTCGCGTGAGTTCCTGAAAGAAAACCCCGAACTCGCCATCGAGATCGAAAACAAGGTGCGTGAATCGCTCGGCATCCCTCTGGTGCAGGTTGCCGGCGGCGTTGACGCCCCAGCCGAAAAGCCGGCCAAGGCCGACAAAGCCGAAAAGGCTGAAAAGCCCGCCAAGGCTGCCGCCTGATTTTGAATGCCAAATAAGGCTCTAGCCCAGTTGGAGCATGCGCTGTTAGCTATTAAAAAGATAGCAAGCATGTTGGGCTCGACCTGTTAGCCATGGAAAATCCGGTAGATCACAAGCCAGCCAAACCCGCTCGACGAGCGGGTTTTGGCCTTTCGCTGAAGGGCCGCGCGTTGCGCTACCTGGCCGCACGCGAACATTCACGCGCCGAGCTGGAGCGCAAGCTGGCCCCGCATGAAGAAACCCCGGGGCAGTTGGCGAAGGTGCTCGATGACCTGGAGGCCAAGGACTTCATCAGCGAGGCGCGGGTGGTCGAGTCGGTCATCAACCGGCGCGCCGGGCGTTTTGGCGCCGCGCGCATCAAGCATGAGCTGCTGACCAAAGGCCTGAGCGCGGAACGGGTGGCCGGGGCGGTGGCCAGCCTCAAAGGCAGCGAAGTGGAACGCGCCAGGGACATCTGGCGCAGGAAGTTCGACGGGCCGGCGCCCGACGCGGCTGGGCGAGCCAAGCAGATGCGGTTTCTGGCGGCGCGCGGTTTTGGCGGTGATGTGATCCGCCGCGTGGTGTCCCAGACAGACGAAGATTGACGGCGCCCGCAGGCTCTGTCGTTTAAGGAAAAAAGGGCTCTAGCCCAATCGCTACATGCGCAAACAGCTATTAAATTAATAGCAAATGCAAGGCTTTACAGCCCGAGCATCAACTTCAGGTTTTGCACCGCAGCGCCTGACGCGCCCTTGCCCAGGTTGTCCAGCCGTGCCACCAGCACCGCGTGGCGATGCTCTTCGTTGGCGAACACGCGCAGTTCCATCTTGTTGGTGTCGTTCAGCGCCAGCGCGTCCAGCTTGCCGGAGTCGCCCGCGGGCTCCACCGTCACCCATTCGCTGCCGGCGTAGTGTTTGGCCAGCACGTCCTGCAACTGCGCACCGGTCGGTTTGCCGGGCAGCAAATCCAGGTGCAAAGGCAGCTGCACCAGCATGCCTTGCTTGAAGTTGCCGACGGAAGGAATAAACACCGGGCGGCGTGTGAGGCCCGTGTATTTCATGATTTCGGGCAGATGCTTGTGCTTCAGGCCCAGGCCGTACAACTCAAACAGCGGCGCGGTGCCGGCCTCGTAATCCTCGATCATCTGCCGCCCGCCGCCGGAGTAACCGCTCACCGCCGGAAGGCTCAGGGGGAAATCGGCCGGGATCACGCCGGCATCGACCAGCGGGCGGATCAGCGCAATCGCGCCGGTGGCGTAGCAGCCGGGGTTGCCGACGCGGTCGGCAGCGGCCACGGCGGCGCGCTGCGATGGGGTCAACTCAGGGAAGCCGTAAACCCAGCCCGCCACGGTGCGGTGGGCGGTCGAGGCGTCGATGATCTTGGGTTTTTTGCCGGTCAGCGAGTCGATCATGGCGACCGATTCGCGGGCTGCGTCGTCGTGCAGGCACAGGATCACCATGTCCACCTGCGCCATCAGCGCGCGCTTGGCGGCCGCATCCTTGCGCAGCTCCGGCGCGATGCTGACCAGCTCGATTTGCGGCATGGCTTGCAGCCGCTCGCGGATCTGCAGGCCCGTGGTGCCGGCTTCTCCGTCAATAAAAACTTTGGGCATGAAAACTTCCAGATCGGACAACAAAAGAACAACAAAAACGAAATACGCAAATAAGGCAAAGCCAGGGCCGCCCAACGCGAAAAAGGCACCCCCAAAAAGCCTTGCAAGGCCCGATTTCAGGCCGTTTACGCGCCATTTGGGGTTGTCAGGCCGGCACAAGAGTTGTGCGTCGCACCATGATACAGTTCTGCGTTGCTGCGTGCAGTGACCGCCGACGTGGTTTTTTGGGCCGGTGTGGCCTCTATCCGACACCCCATCGCCCCGCCCAAATCCCTGTTGCACCCCCCTCTTTTACTGAATTCTGAAGGCTTTTCATGAAAATTCACGAGTACCAGGGCAAGGAAATCTTGCGCAATTTTGGTGTGCCTGTGCCGCGCGGCATCCCGGCATTCACGGTGCAGGAAGCGGTCGAAGCCGCCCAGAAGCTTGGCGGCCCGGTGTGGGTGGTCAAGGCCCAGATCCACGCGGGCGGCCGCGGCAAGGGCGGCGGTGTGAAAGTTGCCAAAACCATTGACGACGTCAAGCGCATTGCCGGCGAAATCCTCGGCATGCAGCTCAAGACGCACCAGACCGGCCCTGAAGGCCAGAAAGTCCGCCGCCTCTATATTGAAGACGGCGCCGACATCCAGAAGGAATACTACGTCTCGGCCGTGACCGACCGCGAGTCGCAAAAGGTGGCTTTCATCGCCTCCAGCGAAGGCGGCATGGACATCGAGGAAGTGGCCCATTCCAACCCTGAAAAAATCATCAAGGTGTTTGTCGATCCGCTGGTCGGCATGACGGACGCCCAGGCAAAAGAAGTTGCCGCCGGCATCGGCATGCCTGCCGACTCCGTGGCGCAAACCGTCGACATCCTGCAAAAGCTCTACAAGTGCTACATGGAGACCGACGCTTCGCTGGTTGAAATCAACCCGCTGAACCGCAACAGCAAGGGCGAAGTCATGGCCCTGGACGCGAAGTTCAACTTCGATGCCAACGCGCTGTTCCGCCACCCCGAAATCGTCGCCTACCGCGACCTGGACGAAGAAGACCCGGCCGAAGTCGAAGCCAGCAAGTTCGACCTGGCCTACATCAGCCTGGACGGCAACATCGGCTGCCTGGTCAACGGCGCAGGCCTGGCCATGGCGACCATGGACACCATCAAGCTGTTCGGCGGCGAGCCGGCCAACTTCCTGGACGTGGGCGGCGGCGCGACGGCTGAAAAAGTCACCGAAGCCTTCAAGATCATGCTGAAGAACCCCGATGTCAAAGGCATCCTGGTCAACATCTTCGGCGGCATCATGAAGTGCGACACCATCGCCGACGGCGTGATCACCGCCTGCAAGGCCGTGAACCTGTCGGTTCCGCTGGTCGTGCGCATGAAGGGCACCAACGAAGACCTGGGCAAAAAAATGCTGGCGGACTCCGGTCTGCCCATCATTGCCGCAGACACCATGGCCGAAGCTGCGACCAAAATCGTGGCCGCCGTCAAGTAAGCCCCAGGAGCACACAAACATGTCGATCTACATCAACAAAAACACCAAAGTCATTACCCAGGGCATCACGGGCAAGACCGGCCAGTTCCATACCCGCATGTGCCGCGACTACGCGAACGGCAAAGAAGCCTTTGTGGCCGGCGTGAACCCCAAGAAAGCCGGCGAAGACTTCGAAGGCATCCCGATTTTTGCGAACGTGACCGAAGCCGCCAAGGCAACCGGCGCGACCGTGTCCGTCATCTACGTGCCGCCCGCAGGCGCCGCTGCCGCCATCTGGGAGGCTGTTGAAGCCAACCTGGACCTGGCGATCTGCATTACCGAAGGCATCCCCGTGCGGGACATGCTCGAAGTGCGCAACCGCATGAAGGCCAAGGAAGCCGCCGGCGGCAAGAAAACCCTGCTGCTGGGCCCCAACTGCCCCGGTCTCATCACCCCCGACGAGATCAAGATCGGCATCATGCCCGGCCACATCCACCGCAAGGGCCGTATCGGCGTGGTCAGCCGCTCCGGCACGCTGACGTATGAAGCCGTGGCGCAACTGACCGAAATCGGCCTGGGCCAGTCCAGTGCCGTCGGCATCGGCGGCGACCCGATCAACGGCCTGAAACACATTGACGTCATGAAGGCTTTCAATGACGACCCGGACACCGACGCGGTCATCATGATCGGCGAAATCGGCGGCCCCGACGAAGCCGAAGCGGCCCAGTGGTGCAAGGCCAACATGAAAAAGCCTATCGTCGGTTTCATCGCCGGCGTGACGGCTCCGGCCGGCAAGCGCATGGGCCATGCCGGCGCGCTGATTTCCGGCGGCGCCGACACGGCGGATGCCAAACTGGCCATCATGGAAGCCTGCGGTTTCACCGTGACGCGCAACCCTTCTGAAATGGCCAAGCTGCTCAAGAACCTGCTGTAAGGCGCTGCGCAAAGCGACTTTCAGCAAACTTGACCTCGATCAAGCAAATACGCAGTAATACCGATCGCGGTAGCTGCGTTGCGGCTTAGACTCTCCAAAAAACAAAAAAGCGCTTTCCGGCGCTTTTTTTCATTCATAACAGGAGCCACACATGTTTTTCGGACTGGACCTCGCGTCCCCCCTCTTCTGGAGCGCTTTCGGCTCCATCATGATCGCCAACATCGTCCTGTCGGGCGACAACGCCGTGGTGATCGCCATGGCCGCGCGAACGCTCAAACCCGAACAGCAAGCCAAAGCGATTTTCTGGGGCAGCGCCGCCGCGATCGTGATGCGGATTGTGCTGACCATTGTGGCCATCCAGTTGCTGACCCTGCCTTACCTGAAAATCATAGGCGCAGTGCTGCTGGTCTATATCGGCGTGGACCTGCTCAAGGGCGAAGAGGAAGGTGATGAACACGGCAAGGAAATCAACGGCATGGCGGCCGCGATTCGCACTATCCTGGTGGCCGACCTCGTGATGAGCCTGGACAACGTGCTGGCCGTGGCCGCCGCCGCCAAGGGCAACCTGCCCCTGCTGGTCCTGGGCCTGGTGGTGAGCATTCCTCTGATTGTTTTCGGCGCCACCCTGCTGACCAAGGTGATGGAGCGCTTCCCCATCATCATTACCATCGGCGCGGCGCTGCTGGGCTTCCTGGCGGGTGAAATGCTGCTGACCGATCCCGCAGTGACGGCCCAGTTCGGCGCCATCAACGAGCACGCCGTCACCGCTGGCGGCATTCTGGGCGCCGTGCTGGTGGTGGCGCTTGGCACTTACATGGCCAAACGGCAGCAAAAAGAAGCAAGCTCCGCCTGAAGCTTACCGGCTTAATCCCCCGTCGCAATGAACGGGGGTAACGGGCGAGCCCTTCGCCCGTATCCAGGCCCTTTTCCGCACGATTGCTGCGTGTCGGCTGAAAACCACGTATTTGCAACAGTCGGCGCGGCCGTCATGCAAAAGTCGCTTGTCCAGGCGCATCCCGTCTGTTAATGTCCATTGTCAGGAGACTTGTAACCTGCCGAAACAGTGGCGGGTGCAGCTTGGCGCCCGTAATGGCAGCCTTGAGCGACGGGTAATACAAAGCAATTAAAAAAGCAGCCAAAGCGATGTACAGCGAATCAGGACAAGGGACGGGAAGTGGCCAAATCATCTAGAAAGTTGAGTCAGTTCTGGCGGGCCGACTGGTTTGTTGGCGTTCTCGTCGTTCTGGCCGTCCTTTTCCTGCACGGCTTGACGGACTTTTTCGGCACCCTGGAGCGCCGTTACTACGACTTCGCCAGTACAAGCACCTCACGCCAGCCTTCGGATCGCATCGCCATCATCGCGATCGACGACCAAAGTATTGCCAATATTGGGCGCTGGCCCTGGCCTCGCGACGTGCATGCGCAGCTGATTGACCAGCTGTCGGCTGCCAAAGCCAAAACGATTGCGCATACCGCCTTTTTCTTTGAGCCTCAGACAGACCGCGGGCTGGTGTTTATCCGCAAAATCAAAGAGGCGCTCGGTCCGGTTGCGGATCCGGCGGCGCCCCCCCAGGGCGGCTTACCCGAGCAGCTTGGCAAAGTGATTGCCGAGGCCGAAGTTGCCCTGGATACCGATGCCAAGCTCGCAGCCAGCATGACCAAAGCGGGCAATGTTCTGGTACCTTCGGTTTTTTCGCTCGGTGTGCCGCAGGGCCGGCCAGACAACCCGCTGCCGGCGTATGCCTTGAAAAGTGCCGTGGACGAACCCAACGGCTTCTCCCTCCCGGCAATACGTGGACAGCAGCCCATCGAACTGATTGGCGCAGCGGCGGCGGGCATCGCCCACCTCAACCAGTTGCCCGATGTGGATGGCGCGGTGCGTCAAGAACCCCTGCTGATCAACTATTACGGCAAGGCCGTGCCTTCCATGAGCTTGCTGGCTGCGGCCAGGAGCCTGAATCTCGGGCCCGCGGACATCAAGCTCAACGTCGGCGAATCTGTACAGATCGGCAAGCTGATGGTCAAAACCGACGAGTCGGCCCTGATGCTTCCGCAGTTCTACAAGGGCAAGGACGGCCGCCCTGCCTTTGCAGTGGATTCGTTTTACGACGTGATTTCCGGCAAGATTCCGGCCAGTAAATACGCCGACAAGATTGTGATCATCGGCGCCACCGCCGCGGGCGTTGGCACCCAGTTCCCGACGCCTGCGGGCCCGGGGCTTTCGCCCGCAGAGACCATTGCGCACATCACGTCCAGCATCCTGAGCGAGCATTTCATCGTGCAGCCGGGATGGGGTGTTTGGGCCACGCTAGGCGTGTTGTTGCTGGTGGCCGGTTATTTAATTGCCGGATTGCCCAGGCTTTCGGCGGGTAAGGCTGCCATCGTCACGCTGGTGCTGTTTGTGCTGCTGCTGGTGATTGAGTTCGGTCTGCTGTCGGCCTCCGCAACCTGGCTCAAGTTTGTCTTTCCTGCGGCACTTTTGGTGATCGGGCACCTGGCATTGACCACCAAGCGTTTCCTGATGACCGAAGCGGGCAAGCTCAAGTCGGACGAGGAGTCAGCCGAAACCAACCGCATGATGGGCTTGGCGCTGCAAGGCCAGGGCCAACTTGACATGGCTTTCGACCGTTTCCGGCGCGTACCTTTCACCGATGCCCTGATGGACAACATGAACAACCTTGCGCTCGATTTCGAGCGCAAGCGCCAGTTCAACAAAGCCCAGGCCGTGTACGAATACATGGCCACCTACAACAAAAACCACAAGGACTTGCAGTCCAAGCTCAACCGCGCGAAGAACCTCTCTGAAACCGTCATTCTGGGCGGCGGCGGGTCCCACCCCGGCGGCACCATGCTGCTTGACGGAGGCGCTGTCGAGAAGCCGATGCTGGGCCGCTACCAGGTTGAAAAAGAGCTTGGCAAGGGTGCCATGGGCGTGGTTTACCTTGGCAAGGATCCCAAGATTGGCCGCGTTGTGGCCATCAAGACCATGGCCCTGAGCCAGGAGTTCGAAGGCGAGGAGCTCGACGACGCGCGTGAACGCTTCTTCCGTGAGGCTGAAACGGCCGGCCGGTTGCAGCACCAGAACATCGTGACCATCTTCGACGCGGGTGAAGAGCACGACCTGGCGTACATCGCCATGGAATTCCTCAAGGGCAAGGACCTGGCCGACGTCACCAAAGACGGCAGCCTGCTGCCCGTACCCAAGGTGTTGTCCATCGTTGCCCGGGTGGCGGAAGCCCTGGCCTATGCGCACAAGCAGAACGTGGTGCACCGGGACATCAAGCCGGCCAACATCATGTATGAGATCGACAGTGATACGGTAAAGGTGACCGATTTCGGCATCGCCCGCATTACGGATTCGAGCAAAACCAAGACGGGCCTCGTACTGGGTACACCCAGCTTCATGTCGCCCGAGCAGATTGCCGGTAAAAAAGTCGACGGGCGTTCGGACCTGTACTCGCTGGGCGTCATGTTGTTCCAGATGCTGGCGGGCGTGTTGCCTTTCCGGGGCGACTCCATGGCCGAATTGATGTACAAAATCGCGAATGAAGAAGCGCCAGATATCCGGATCATCCGCAAGGAATTGCCTGCACGGCTGGCTGAAGTCGTTGCGCTTTCGCTGGCCAAGCAGCCGGAATCACGCTATCAGGATGGTGACCGGTTTGCCGCCGATTTGCGTGACGTCATCGCCGGGCTGGGAGCGGGCGCCACGGCATCTTCCTATGCCGCTCCGGTGGTTGCTGCTGCGGCCCGGTTTGATACCACAGTGGTCCAGGCTGCCGCGGGACAGGCGCCGGAGCCCAGGGCCTATGATGCGACCCAGGTCCTGAAAACAGAGGGAGCGCAGACGTTCGACAAAACCATCGTCTCCAAACCCCCTGTTGCCGATACAGACACCCAGTGATAACACGAACAAGATGATCTACGAGATTTGTACACACACCGACCCAGGGTTAACGCGGGACAACAATGAGGATGCAGTTGCCTTCGATCCTGTGACACGGCTTTGCATCCTGGCCGATGGCATGGGCGGCTATAACGCAGGTGAAATTGCAAGCGGTATGGCCGCGGCTTTTATCAAGTCGGAAATGGGGCGCTGGCTTTCCCAGGCCGGCAGGCATGCCAATGCCAAGGAAGTGCGCCGCGCCCTGGAAATCTGCGTGGAAAACGCCAACCACTCGATTTTTAATGCCGCCAATTCAAACCCTCAGTACACAGGCATGGGAACCACCCTGGTAGTGGGCGTTTTTCAGGATGGGCGCCTGATGCTGGGACACATTGGCGATTCACGGTGCTATCGTTTGCGCGGCCAGGAGTTCCAGCAAATTACCAAAGACCACTCTTTGCTCCAGGAGCAGATTGACGCCGGATTGATCACTCCTGAGCAGGCCTTGACCTCCTTGAACAAGAACCTGGTGACACGTGCTCTGGGTGTGGAGGATACGGTTCTGGTTGAGGTCAATGAGCACCGGGTGGAAGCGGGCGATCTTTATCTGATGTGCTCGGACGGGCTCTCGGACATGGTGCCGGACGCTGGCATCGCGGCGATCCTTGCAGGAGCAGGGACGCTCGAGCAGAAATCCAGGCAATTGATTGCGGCGGCCAACGAGGGCGGCGGACGCGATAATATTTCCGTATTGCTGTCCCACGCCAAAGAAGACTCGGCCAAGCGCGGCCTTTTGTCCAGAATGCTGGGAAAATAGCGCGGTGACTGAAACATTAAAACAGACAGGAGTCGGCCATGCCGAAGATGATCGTCTCTATTGACGGCGTTGTGATCAAGGAAGTCCAGTTAACGAAGGACAGGACGTCCCTGGGCCGCAGGCCTTACAACGATATCGTCATTGACAACCTTGCTGTCAGCGGGGAGCACGCTGTCCTGCAAATGTCTGGCAATGAGGTCTATCTTGAGGATCTCAACAGTACAAACGGGACATACGTCAACGGCAAGGCCGTCAAGAAGCTCCTGCTGCAAAACAGCGACACCGTTGAAATTGGCAAGTACAAAATCAAGTACGTCAATGAAGCTGCCGTCGCGGGGTTTGAGAAAACCATGGTGATCAAGGCTGGTTCTGCCGGGCTTGTGGCCCCAGCCCCTGCCGGATCGCCGGCAGCGCCTGCGGAAGCGGGCGCCAATCTCAGCGCGGCTATCAAGGTCATGTCCGGCGCTGCAGCCGGCCGCGAAGTGGCGCTGGTCAAGGTGGTTACTACCATCGGCAAACCGGGTGTCGCGGTTGCGGCGATCACCAAGCGGCCTCAGGGTTTTGTTGTTGCTCATGTCGAAGGGGCCGGTAAACCGACCCTGAACGGCGCGCCGATTGGGGCCGAGCCCGTTGTCTTGAAAAATGGCGACATGCTTGAGCTGGCCGGAACGCAGATGCAGTTCGTCCAACATTGACCTGGGTGCCTGACCGGGCCTCGGCATAACGCGGACCGCAAGCACCTTACATCCGAGGTCTCATGAGACTCCTCTCCCGGCACTGGCCTCGCATAGCCGTCACGCTGATTCCGCTGGTGTTTGCGTTGATGCACGCCAGCGGCATTCTGCGTATCGGCGTCCTGCAAAGGCTGGACGACATCATCTACGATGCACGCCTTCGGGCGACCATGCCGCAGACGCTGGATGACCGGATCGTCATTGTTGATATCGACGAAAAAAGTCTGGCTGAGATAGGGCGCTGGCCTTGGCCGCGCAACCGGCTGGCAGAGCTGGTCGAGGAATTGCAGGACCGCCAGAAGACGGCATTGTTGGGCTTTGACGTGGTGTTTGCGGAGGCCGACGAAAGCTCGGGCCTGAAGCGGCTCAAGCAACTGGCGCAGGCAGAGTTGAAAGACCAGCCGGGTTTTTCGGAAAAGCTCAACCAGCTGCAGGCCAGCCTGGATTACGACGCAGTTTTTGCCAAGGCGATCGAGAAGCGCCCGGTCGTGATGGGCTATTACTTCACCAGTGACAGGGATGGGCGCGTCAATGGCGTTTTACCCGCTCCGGTCATGGGTCGCGATGCCCTTGGAGGCCGCCCCATCAAGTTCACCAGCTGGAATGGATACGGCGCCAACATCGAGTTGCTGGCGAAAGCCGCTCCCTTGGGCGGGTTTTTCAATTCCATTACTGAAGGCGATGGTGTGGTGCGCTCCATACCGCTACTGGCCGAGTACAAGGGGCAGTACTATGAATCACTGGCGCTCGCAATGTTTCGCATGCTTGCCGGCCTGCCCAAGGTCGAGCCTGGCTTCCCCCCCGAAAAATTCCTGACACGCAACTACCAGGGGCTTGAAAGCATACTTCTCAAACAGGGCAGCAAAACCCTGGCAATCCCTGTGGATGACCGGGTCGCCACTTTGGTGCCTTTTCGGGGTAATGGCGGTGCCACGGGTGGATCTTTTCGTTACATTTCTGCGGCGGATGTGCTGGCAAAGCGCCTTCAACCAGGTGCCCTTAAAGACAAGATTGTGCTGGTGGGTACCACTGCGCCGGGTTTGCTCGATTTGCGGGTTACGCCGGTGGGAGAGACATACCCCGGCGTAGAAACGCATGCCAATGTGATCTCGGGCTTTCTGGATGGCAAGGTATTCGTCAAACCTGACTATGCCGTTGGGTTTGAGATTGTCATTCTGCTTTTTTCAGGTTTAACGCTCGCATTTGCATTGCCACTGCTTTCGGCTTCCCGGGCGGTTGTTGTCAGCCTTGCGGTGATTGGTGCGATAGCCGGGCTTAATTTCTGGTTGTATTCCGGCTATGGTCTGGTGCTGCCTTTGGCGAGCGCCCTGGTGATGGGGCTGACGGCATTTGCGCTGAACATGAGTTACGGGTACTTCGTGGAAAGCCGCTCCAAACGTGAGTTGGCCAATCTCTTCGGAACCTATGTACCGCCCGAACTGGTTGACGAGATGGTGAAAGACCCCGACAGCTACAGCATGAAGGCAACCACCAAAGAGTTGACCGTCATGTTCTGCGATATGCGCGGTTTCACCAAGATGTCGGAGACGATGGAGCCGACACAGCTGCAGGCACTGCTCAACAGCGTGTTCAGCCGCCTCACCGATCTGATACGTGGAAATCGCGGCACGATCGACAAATACATGGGCGACTGCGTCATGGCGTTTTGGGGGGCGCCGGTCGATACCTCCGACCATGCCGCACTGGCCGTAAAGACGGCTCTCGAGATGTCGAACGCTATTCGCAGAATCAACGAAGAGCACAAGGCCAAGGGTTTACCCGAGATCGGCATAGGGATCGGCCTGAACACCGGCACCATGTGCGTAGGGGACATGGGATCGGACATCCGGCGCAGTTATACGGTGATTGGGGATGCCGTGAACCTGGGTTCGCGCCTGGAGGGGCTGTCCAAAAGCTACGGAGTGGATATTGTGGTCAGCGAGTCCACCCGCAAATTGGCCAATGATTTTGCGTGGCAAGAACTGGACAAAGTCCGCGTGAAGGGCAAAGATCAGGCAGTAGCCATTTTTTGGCCGCTGGCGCCGGCGGACCGAATCGACAAAGACAATGTCTCCGAGCTGAAAACCTGGGGCGTGGCGCTGAAAGCCTACCGCGCCCAGGACTGGGACCAGTGCGACGTGCAATTGCTCAATTTGCAGCGACTAAATGGCAAAAAGTTCCTTTACCGGCTGTATGCGGAACGTGTAGCCTCCATGAGGTTGTTGCCGTTTGATCCGGAGTGGGATGGTGCAACCAATTTTGAGACCAAATAATACAAAGACCCAACTCAAGGCCAACCGGAAAACCTCATGAAAGTACGTGTACTAGGCTGCTCGGGAGCCATCGCCAAGGACTGCCGGACCACGTCTTTTTTACTGGACCATGACCTGCTGGTTGACGCTGGAACGGGCGTCGGCGATCTCACGCTGGATGAAATGGCGGGTGTTGATCATGTGCTGTTGACGCATTCGCATCTGGACCATGTGGCGGCCCTTCCCCTGATGGTGGATGCAATTGCCGCGCGGCGGACTTCCCCGATTCAAATACATGCCTTGCAAGGCACGATCGATGCGCTGAAGGCGCACATCTTCAACAATACCATCTGGCCTGACTTTTCGAGAATCCCTACCCCGGCGGCGCCGTTTATCAGTTTTCATCCACTTGAGGTGGGACAAAAACTGTTACTGGCCGGTAAGCATGTCGAGGTGCTGCCTGCAGTTCATACTGTCCCGGCTGCGGGCTACGCCGTAGCCACCGGTAAAGGGTGCTGGGTATTCACCGGCGATACCGAACAAAATCCCGCGTTGTGGGCTCGCATCAACCAGATGAATGTTGCCATGCTGGTGATTGAAACCGCATTCAGCAACCGTGAGCGCGACCTCGCCAAACGCAGCTTGCACCTTTCGCCCCATGCACTCGCCAATGAACTTGATTGCATTGAGCGAGGAAAAAATTACCCCATCTACATCACCCATACCAAGCCTGCCGAAACCGACCTGATCATGGCCGAGATACAGCGGTTTGACCAAACGCGTCCGTTTGGTCCTAACGTGACGCATGACATTCGATGGCTAAGGGCTGGCCAGGAGTTTGAACTATGAGCGCCGTACTGCAACGAGATCCTGAGGACGAGTTTTTTGACTCGCAAATGCTCCCTCCTCAAGAACGAGGCGTCACATTTGAAGCTTTGTATTTCCGGCAGCTGCAGCTGGTCACCAACCGGATTCACGAAACCGAAAATATTGACCAGATCATGCTGGAGGCGAGCCAGGATATCTGCAAGCTCTTCAATGCGGACAGGTTGACTTTGTACGCTGTTAATGAGGATCGCAGCTCCATCATCTCTAAAGTAAAGACCGGCCTCAATACAAGCCGCGACTTGAAACTTCCTATCAGCGCGCAAAGCATCGCCGGGTATGTGGCAATGGCGCGCCAAATGGTCAACATTGCGGATGTCTACGACGTTGACGCCCTGAAGAAAATTCATCCGGCCCTGAGCTTTCTCCAGGAAGTCGACAAGCGGTCAGGGTATAGAACCAAGCAGATGCTGGTTGCGCCTGTGATGGACGGAGACACCTTGTATGGGGTCCTGCAGGTTATTAATAACCGCAGTGACCAACCTTTCGGGAAGCTGGAAGAGGACGGCGCACGCCAACTCTGCAAGACGCTTGGCATTGCCATACGTCAGCGCATGCAGAAAACGGATGACGTCCAGCGCCGCAAGGCCACCAAATATGACGGGCTTGTGGCCGAAGGCGTGCTGTCGCAGGATGAGCTTCAGCAGTGCATCCAGCAAGCCCGGGAAGAGGGCAAGTCTGTCGAACATATTTTGATGGGCAGCTTTCACATTCGCCCGGCCCAGATTGGTCAATCGCTGGCCAAGTTCTTCGGTGTGGGATATGAGGCATTCAATTCCGGGCGGATTCGCTCGGAAATGCTGCATGGCCCGCTCAAACGGGACTTCATTGAACAGCAGGGCTGGATGCCGTTGGAGGATGGCCCGGAAGGGCTCGTGATCATGTGCGTGGATCCTGAGGCCGTTCGGGGCGCCCGGGTTGTTCCGCAGGTTTTCCCTCGCATCACGAAGTTCGCCTACCGCGTCACCACACAGACCGAATTTGAAGAGACGCTCGGTCAACTGTTCGGAGCCGGCGCCGACAGCAGTTCTATCGATCAGCTGCTGGCGGACATGGATTCTCCGCTTGAAGGCGACGCCATTGACGACTCTTCGCTGGAGTCCGCAGCCGCAGACAATGAGCTGGTCAAGTTTGTCAACAAAGTCATCATTGACGCTTACAACCAGAAAGTGTCCGACATCCACATCGAGCCCATGCCCGGCAAGGCCAAGACGGGCATCCGGTTTCGTATTGACGGAACCCTGCAGCCCTATATTGAAGTGCCGGCGCAGTTTCGGCAGGCCATGGTCACCCGGCTCAAAATCATGTGCGATCTGGATATTTCCGAGAAACGCAAACCGCAAGACGGAAAAATCAAATTCAAGAAATACGGCCCGCTTGATATCGAACTTCGTGTGGCCACGATCCCCTCTGCCGGCGGCGTGGAAGATGTGGTCATGCGGATTCTGGCTGCGGGTGAACCTATTCCGCTTGAAAAACTCGGGCTCACAGCGCACAACAAGGAGCGGTTGGAGAAAACCGTCTCCAAGCCTTATGGCCTCTTTTATGTATGCGGCCCGACGGGCTCAGGCAAAACCACGACGCTGCATTCGATCCTGAAATTCCTCAACACGCCGGATACCAAGATATGGACGGCTGAGGATCCGGTGGAAATCACGCAAAAAGGCTTGCGCCAGGTCCAGATCAACCGCAAAGCCGGGATCGACTTCGCGTTGGTCATGCGGGCCTTCCTGCGCGCCGACCCGGACATCATCATGGTCGGCGAATCGCGCGACAAGGAAACCGTGGCCATGGGCGTTGAGGCTTCGCTGACGGGTCACATGGTGTTTTCAACCCTGCACACCAACTCCGCGCCTGAATCTATCACCCGGCTGTTGGATATGGGCATGGACCCCTTTAATTTCGCTGATGCACTCTTGGGTATTTTGGCGCAGCGCCTGGCCAAAAAATTGTGCGACTGCAAAGAGGCTTATCACCCGAACTCTCAGGAAACCAAGGATTTCATCCGGGAGTACGCCGAAGAACTGCGTCATACCGAAGCCTGGAAGGCTGACGCAGGCGGGGAGTCGCAAAAACTCCTTGACGACTGGATGGAGCGCTATGGGAAAGACGGAAAACTAACCCTTTACAGGGCCGTCGGCTGCGATAAATGCGGCAAAACCGGCTACAAAGGCCGGGTGGGCCTTCACGAGCTCATGATTGCTGACGACGCTGCGAAAAAGTTAATTCAGGAGCGGGCTCGCGTTGCGGAACTGTTTGCCAGCGCGGTCGGCAGCGGCATGCGGACGCTGAAGATGGATGGCATGGAAAAAGTATTGATGGGTATGACCGATCTGAAGATGGTCCGCTCGGTGTGCATCAAGTGACAAAAATGTCGATCAATTTGAAGGCGTAGGCAAAAAAAGTAAGGTCCGCCCCGTTTTTGGACTTAGAACTCGTGAAAAAGCAGGTGAAATCAGATGGCATGGAATCTGCTGAGTATCTGGGCAATTTTCTTTAACCAAGGAGTTTTTAATGAAGCGTACTTTGCAAAAGGGTTTTACCCTCATCGAATTGATGATCGTTGTGGCGATTATTGGTATTTTGGCTGCAGTGGCTCTGCCTGCTTATCAGGACTACACCATTCGTGCCAAGAACTCTGAAGTGATTTTGGCTGCTTCTGGCTGCCGCACTTCGATCACGGAAGTGATCCAGTCCTCCTCCACGTTGCCTACTGCCGGCAACTGGGGCTGTGAAACTGCGAGTGCCACATCTCAGTATGTTGCGTCTATTGAGACGACTGATGCTGGACTGATCACGGTGACCAGCCAAAACATTAAAAACGATACGGCCAACGCTGTCGGTGGCAAGGTGACCTTGAAGCCGGTGGCTGATGCTGCTGGTGCCGCTGTGGCACCTGGCGGGACGGTCTATAAGTGGATTTGCGGTCTTCCTGCTGATGGCACGACCATCGCCGCAAAATTCTTGCCAGGTTCTTGCCGCGGTACCTGATTTATTTGGCTGATTTCACGGCTATCAAAAGAGCGGCTTTGCCGCTCTTTTTTTTGAAATGTTCGTTTTTGCATGGATAGGGTGGCTTTGACGCAATGACAACTACGGAATCTCAGTTTGAGTTAACGGTGCTCATGCCCTGTTTGAATGAAGCGCAGACTTTAATGCGCTGTATTCGGAGCGCGCAGCGTTATCTTGCCGATGCCGGAGTGCATGGCGAAATCTTGATTGCGGACAATGGCTCAAGCGACGGCTCCCAGCAAATTGCTATGGACGCTGGTGCCCGGGTAATACATGTGGCTCAGCCGGGTTATGGTGCCGCTCTCATTGCCGGCATCTGCAGTGCGCAGGGTCGCTATGTAGTCATGGGAGATTCGGATGACAGCTACGATTTTTCCGATCTTTCGGGCTTTCTTGAGCAATTGCGGGCCGGTGCAGACCTTGTGATGGGGAATCGTTTTCGTGGCGGTATTCTCCCTGGGGCCATGCCATTTCTCCATCGCTATCTGGGTAATCCGGTGCTCAGCTTTGTCGGGAGACTCTTTTTTCGCGCCAAGATCGGCGACTTCCATTGCGGTCTGCGCGGACTTTCGCGGCAGGCAATTCTGCGTTTAGGGTTGGTTGCGCCCGGCATGGAGTTCGCCAGCGAAATGGTTGCCAAGGCTGCTCTGGCTGGTCTACGTATTACTGAGGTCCCCACCACCTTGCGGCCTGACGGGCGTGGTCGCCCACCTCATCTGCGTACTTGGCGTGATGGATGGCGTCATCTGCGGTTTCTGCTGTTATTTTGCCCGCGTTGGCTATTCCTTTATCCGGGCTTGGCATTGTTAGTGGTCGGTCTGCTTGGTTTTGCTGTGCTGTTGCATGGGCCATTGGACTTGGTTACAGTTGGGCTGGATATCCACTCTCTCCTGTATATGGCTGCGGCGACCGTGCTGGGCGCGCAAATGGTTCAGCTGGCTGTATTGACCAAATGGATGGGCGTTCTGTCCGGGGTGGTGCCGCCCCAGCGCTGGTTGTTGCGTTGGGCGCCCTACCTCAAACTCGAAACAGGCTTGGTCCTGGGCGTGGGTTTGGGTGCCTTGGGTTTGGCTTGGTCGGTGGAATTGGTGCTGGACTGGCGGGACGCTGGCTTCGGAGCCATGGACCCATCTCGCACCATGCGTGGCGCCATTCCGGCCGTCACCTTAATGATACTTGGCGTGCAAGCGGCAACTGCGGCGCTGTTTGCTGGAGCCCTGCACTTTTGCTGGTTGTCGCCCAATCGGCAGGTTCGCCCGTGACGCTACTGGAACGCGAGCTGCCCCTTCCGCTACTGCGCTGGGAATTACCCGCAGTATGCCTACTGACATGGATTGTTTTCATTTCGATCCCCTTGGGGCAGGAGGCGATAGGCCTGAGTTGGGATGCACTGAATCATCATATCTATCTAGGATGGATCGCCGAAACCCCACGATTTGATCAAGATTTCTTGGCCGCTGCTTATCAGTCCTATCAGTTCCCTTACTTGTATTGGCCGGTGTACAAGATGGCGGTAAGCGGGTGGTCCGGCGTCTCAGCCGGGGTTACTTTGGCCACATTGCACCTGATCATCGTGCCTCCGATCTGGATGTTGGCGCGGACGTGCATGCAAGGACAAACCGTATTTGACGTTGGGATGCGTTGGCTGGCAGTGGGTATGGCGCTCACAACAGGCGTGGTATTCCCTCAGTTCACCTCAACCTCAAACGATCTCATGGCTGCGGCACCGCTGGTATGGGCGATAGCTCTCGCGCTTGAGCCTTTGGCTCTCCGGGTTAGCCGGTTGAGTCCCAAGTGGATCGTAGTCTTATCTGGGTGTTGTGCTGGCGCTGCTGTGGCTTGTAAGCTCAGCAATGGGCCGCTGGCATTGGTGGTCATGCCTGTGTTGTGGCTATTGGCTGCTGGTGGTGGAGCAAGAACACGGCTTATCCATGCGATGCTTGGTGGGACGGCAACGCTGGTGGGGTTCGTGCTGGTGTATGGGTATTGGGGGGCGCAACTCTGGGCCCACTTTGGCAATCCAATCTATCCTTTCTACGACCCCTTGTTCGCGTCGTTGCGTGCGATGACCGGGTGGGCGCCATGATTCGGTTTGAGCCTGACACATGGCGCGATGCCCTGCTTCGACCGATCGCAATGGCCGCACCTGATGGGGGCGTTTACATTGAGGTAATCGCGCCAGATTTTCGGTTTGCTTTCGTGCTCCTCCTGGTCGGACTACTGGCACTTCTCTGGGTTTTGCGAAGACGCAGTATGTCCAGCATCAAGCCTGCAACCGTCCTGTTCGCGGGTGTGGCGATAGCCTTTGCTCCATGGTTGATGACCAGCGGGAATGGACGGTATTTCGTCGCATTTATCTTGGTCGTGGGGCCTTTATGCCTCGGTTTGGTTTATCTGCTGCCCATGACACGCGGTTTTCGCCTTACATTGGCTGCGTGCTTGTTTGCGGTGCAATCCTTTGCGGTATACGAAAGCGACCCGCTGAAATCTTGGGGGATGATTCCATGGCGTGAGGCTCCCTATTTCCAAATAGAGTTGCCCCAAGATATGGCAACCGTCCCGGGCACGTATATAACCCTGTCCAGCATCACCTATTCATTGATGGCTCCGCTTTTCCCAGAGCCGTCGAGTTGGCTGAACATCGCCTCGGCGCCCACCGACCGGGACCGCACACTTGAAGGTCGCCGAACACACGCGATACTTTCTGCTCGCGGGCATTTGACGCTGCTAGTTCCTTCGATACCAGAATACTCCACGTCAGAGGGTTTGCCCGACGTCAACGCCATACGATCGCTCAACCTTCTGCTGGCTGATCACCGTCTGGCGATATCGGATGCGGCTCCATGCCGCCTGATACGGTCAGGCAGCATTGTGTCAATGCCGCTAGTTGAAGCACGGAAAAAAAACGATAAGAGATTCGACAATGCCGGGTTCTGGGCGTGCTCGTTGCGCTATCCGGTTGCTGTGCCGGCCGCTCGACCCGAAATAGAAAAGAGCAGATTCGATGCCGTATTTGACAAACTCGAATCCATATGCCCTCGATTTTTCCGACCTGGAGAGGCAAGGACGAAAGTCATCAATGGGGGCGAACTAAGGCAGTACTCCGAGTCAGACATGAAAGTCTACGTACTGGACGACGGTGCGGTGCTTTACAAGTATTTGCGTACGTTCAGCCCGCAGCTTATCGGTACTGTGGACGATGTGATGAGTGGTAAGGCAACGGTAGCCTGCGACAAAATTCGAGGTCGTTCGGGCCTGCCGTGGGAGAGAGAAATTTGAAAGTTCCATTCAGCAGGCTGCTCGTCGACGTCAGCTATACCCGAACACAGCGGGGCAGCATTGGCGTGACACGGGTTGTACGGAGTCTGCTAAAGGAATTTGAGGAGACAACGTCACAGACGGAATTGCCTTGCCTGGCGGTGGCCATTCACGGGAGAGGTTTTAGGGAGATTCCGTTGTCTGCCGTCGCTGCATCGGAGGTTAACTCGAGCAACGTGGCTGCAAGCCCGGCTGCTAGCATGCTTCGAGGGATAACGGGTGGCCGTGGACGCCAGCTAGCTTTGGCCAGTCTGCCACTCTCGTTGTTGTATGGTGTTTGGCGGCTCTACAGTCGATGGATTTTCAAGGCATTGAGCAGGCAGGCACCGCCTGTTATTTTCGAAGAGGGTGATGTGCTGTTCATGGGCGATGCGTCATGGCATTACGAAGCCTGGCATGCGGCGCAACGAGCACGCGAACAAGGCGCCCGAGTGGTGCTGATGGTTCATGACCTGATTCCATTACGTCATCCTGAGTATGGTGCGTCATTGATCTCGATGGTATTTAAGGAATGGCTGACGCGCATGCTGCTTTGCTCTGATGCTGTGGTCTGCAACTCGGAAGCCACTGAGCGTGATCTGAAGAGCTATGCCGCTTCTTCCGGGATATCGCTGCCTCCCGTGGGTCACTTTCGCTTGGGTTGTGACCCGACGAATCCAGCCAATGCGGAAACAGTTCGTCCGGCACTTGCCAGCTTTTTGCAAAAACCGGGTGCCAGCTTCGTCGCCGTGGGTTCTTTCGAACCTCGAAAAAATTATGCGTGGGTACTTCAGGTTTTTGAGCGACTTTGGGAAAACGGTCAAGAATTTCGCCTTCTGATTGCGGGGCGTCCTACTGCGGAAGGTCGCGCACTCATCGAAAAACTGAAACTTCACTCAGAGCAAGGGCGTAAACTGCTAACGGTATTTGACGCTACTGATGGGGAGTTGGAGCATATGTACCACCATGCTTGGGCGCTTTTGTTCCCGTCATTGGCCGAGGGGTTTGGGCTTCCTCTGGTTGAAGCTCGTACTCGCGGATGCCTGGTCATTGCGAGCGACCTGCCGGTCTTTAGGGAGCTTGCTGATGAGGGTGTTTCACTGTATCCGAAGTACTCGGCGGAGGGCATTGAGGCGTTAGTGATGGCATGCGCGAAAGCAGACCGTCGGGCGCTGGTGGCCCCTATGCCTGCATTCACTTGGAGAGCCAGCGCGGCGCAGTGCCTGCAAGTCACGGCAGAGTTGTTAATGAATCAATTTCCTCAGAAGAAAATACTACGAGCCTCTTTGAGTGAGTCGTGAGTGAAGTAGGGCTAGCATCCTCGAAGAATAAGCACAAGCTGCTATCAAACTAGTACTGTCTGCTATGGAAAAACCACTCTACGTTACCCAACCCCACCTGCCTCCGCTGGAGGAATTCATCCCCTATTTGCAAGAAATCTGGGACAAGAAGATACTGACCAACGCAGGCCCATTTCACCGTCAGCTGGAAGAAGCCCTGTGCGAATACTTGGGTGTTAAGCATCTGGCGCTATTTACAAATGGCACTATTGCGTTGGTGACTGCGTTACAAGCCCTGCGCATTGCCGGTGAAGTAATTACTACGCCATACTCATTTGTTGCCACCGCGCATTCGCTGCTGTGGAACGGCGTCAAACCCGTGTTTGTGGACATTGACCCGCGCACTTTGAATTTGGACCCTGAGCGAATAGAGGCGGCAATTACTCCACAGACGACGGCAATTATGCCGGTGCATGTGTATGGCCATTCATGCGACGTAGAGGCGATAGAGAAAATCGCCGATAGATATAACCTCAAGGTAATCTACGATGCCGCTCATGCTTTTGGCGTGCAGGATGCGGGCGGCAGCGTTCTTCGGCACGGCGACTTGTCTGTGCTCAGTTTTCATGCAACCAAAGTGTTTAATACCTTCGAGGGCGGAGCTATTGTTTGTCCCGACGCCAAGACCAAGCAGCGCATTGATCATTTGAAAAACTTTGGTTTTGTGGACGAGGTGACTGTCGTTGCTCCAGGAATCAACGGAAAGATGAGCGAAGTTAACGCGGCTTTTGGGTTGCTGCAACTTCGGCATCTCGAGCAGGCTTTGATTCGTCGTCGGGAGATCGACGCTGTTTACCGCCACCAATTTTCCGGCCTTAAGGGCATTCAATGTGTCAACCACGCGACAGAGAGAGTGAGCAACTATGCCTACTTTCCGGTTCTTGTTCAGGAAGACTACCCATTAAGTCGAGATGCGCTGTATCAGAGGCTTAGAGATCATGGCATCTATGCACGTCGCTATTTCTATCCGTTGATTTCGGACTTTCCAATGTATCGGGGGATGCCGTCAGCACAGCAGGGCAATTTGCCCGTGGCGGCAGATATCGCGGCCAAGGTGCTGTGCTTGCCGATCTATCCGGCTCTTCGGTCGGATGAGCAGCAACGTGTGGTGAATATTCTTAGGAGCGTCTGATGGCTATGCTGAGCCGTGGCGCAGTTGAACTTATGGGTTTTGCGTCCGTCGGGAAGGATATCCAGATTTCGGATCGCGCGTCTTTTTATGGAGTGGCTCGAATTGTCTTGGGTGACAACGTTCGCATTGACGATTTCTGTGTCTTGGCTGCGGGAGTTGGAGGTATCGAACTCGGCAGGCATGTTCACATCGCGGTAGGTTCAACCCTGATCGGTGCTGGGAAGATAACGCTTTCCGATTTCAGTGGGCTTTCCTCGCGCGTTTCCATTTACTCTAGTAGTGATGACTACTCCGGCGCTACGATGACCAACCCCACTGTACCCAATGAATACACCGGAGTGACGCATGCCGATGTATTTTTGAGTAAACACGTTATTGTGGGTAGTGGCTGTGTCATTCTGCCGGGCGTTACGTTGGAGAGTGGTGTAGCGGTGGGGGCGCTCAGCCTTGTTTCCAAGAACTGCAAGGCATTCGGAATCTACGCTGGCAACCCTGCACGACGCATCAGCGAACGTCGGCGAGATCTGCTGGAGCTGGAGTTGCGGTTCATGGCTAGCAAGGCGAAGCAAACTTAGCCAGATGTCCCTCAAGCGAAATATTTTTGCCAGCTACGCCAGCCAGCTTTATGTGACGCTGATTGGCATTGCCATGCTGCCCTTTTACGTGAAGTACATGGGTGTCGAGGTCTATGGCTTGGTTGGATTCTTTGCGATGGTGCAAGGATGGTTTTTGTTGCTGGATATGGGTTTGACGCCCACCATGGCTAGGGAGGCCGCTCGATTTCGAGGAGGGGTTGGCGAGGCTGTGAATCTGCGCCGGCTATTGCGTTCGCTGGAGGGTGTTTTTCTTTGTATAGCTTTGCTTGGAGCCGCGTGCCTGATTGTTGGTGCAGAGCTCATTGCCGGGCGGTGGCTCAAGGCCGAATACCTTCCAAGAGACGAAGTAGCCAACGCAGTCAAACTTATGGCGCTGATCATGGCGCTGCGGTGGTTTGGTGAGCTTTATAGAGGCGTGATTACCGGATTTGAGCGCCTGGCTTGGCTCGGCAGCTTCAACGCAGCCATGACCACGGCCCGGTTTGTCGGGGTGATACCTTTCTTCATTTTTGTAGGTAGTAGCGCCCTTGAGTTCTTTTTCTTCCAGTTGTGTGTGGCCGCAGTGGAGTTGCTGGCGTTGACACGCAAGGCATATGCTTTGTTACCGGCGGTGCCCCCCGCTGCTGTACGGTGGAGCTGGAGACCGTTACGGAGCATCATGAGTTTTTCGCTAACAATGGCAATTGCCAGCGTAGTATGGATATCCGCCTCGCAAACCGATAAGCTGTTACTGTCGGGGCTGCTTTCATTGGTCGACTACGGTTGGTTTAGCCTGACGGCTCTGGCGGCAAGCGGAGTGCTCTTGTTGACAGGCCCAATCGCGACTGCACTTTTGCCGCGATTAACGGCCTTGAATGCGCAAGGTGATGGGCCGGCATTACTGTCGATGTACCGGAGGGCGACGCAGTGGATCGGGCTTTTGGCGTGGCCTGTATGCGGGGTTCTTGCTTTTCAGGCAGAGCGCGTCCTGTGGGTCTGGACAGGCGATGTCAATCTCGCAGCTCAAGCGGCGACGACAATGTGTTTGTACACCATCGGTAATGGGGCCATGGCCCTCAGCGCCTTGCCGTACTACCTGCAATTTGCCAAAGGAGAGTTGCGTCTTCATTTGTTAGGTACCGGTCTCTTCGTGCTCATGCTTCTGCCGTGCTTAATATGGACCACTAACGAATATGGAGCAGTGGGCGCTGGATGGACGTGGTTGAGTGTCAACCTGATTTATTTTGTTTTGTGGATTCCGGTGGTGCATGCCCGGTACGCACCAGGCTTGCATCTCCGTTGGCTATTTCACGATGTAGTGCCCATCGCCATGCTAGCGCTCACAACGGCGCTGGCAAGTCGATGGCTACCATGGCCAGAGCAGCGCTTCCTGGTGGGAGTGCAGCTTCTGATGATTCTTTTGGGAGGGGGGGTGATCGGTGCGATGGGATCCTCTTGGTGTCGCTCCAAACTGGCTCACTACCGAGTTAAGGCATTGCTGGAGTGGCAACGTTGATGCATAAGATGGGCATGAGGCTTCTTCTCGCATTCGATGGACTTCGATGGGCGGGTTCGCGCATGTTGGCGCGTATCCCGTATGGCGCCAACTTTCGCTGTAGCATCTGCGAAAGACGGGTGCGGCGCTTCCTCCCATATCGCAATGGGCTGGCCGATGTGCCGCCCCTCATCCGCGAACTGGCTGTAGTGGGGAGTGATGTGGAAAATTTTGCATGTCCCGCATGCGGTTGCCATGATCGCGAACGCCATTTGTTGATGTACCTTGAAGCGTCCGGTCTTCTGTCGCAGATGCGGCAAAAGAAAATTCTCCACTTTGCACCTGAATTTCATTTACAGAAATTCATTCGTGCCGCCGAGCCGCTTGAATACATTCAGGGAGATCTATACCCGACTCAGCCGGAAATTCAGCAGATTGATTTACAAGCGGTGCACTATCCAGAAAATCACTTCGACTTCGTACTGGCTAACCATGTTCTGGAGCATGTGCAAGACGATAGACGGGCGCTAGCAGAAATTCACCGCATATTACGCCCGAATGGGCATGCGATTTTGCAGACACCATACTCCAGCGTTCTTGCGCAGACCTTCGAAGATCCTGGCATCCAAACCAGTCAAGCTTGCCTGCATGCCTATGGACAGGAAGATCATCGCCGCCTCTATGGAAAAGATATTTTCCAACGGTTTGAAGCTTGTGGTCTTCGTTCGCTTAAGAAGGTGCATTCTCAACTTCTCTCCGAAGTGGACGACGTTCGATCTGGCGTGAATCCAGTCGAGCCCTTCTTTGTCTTTCAGAAGACGTCAGACGCATGAACCTCAATGTGAATCTAAAAGACCGCAATTAAATGCCAACAATATGCGAGATTCTTCAGTAGGCACTGCTTCGATAGACCATCTGCGAGATGGCGAATTGCCGCTCCTGAGTGTCCTTTGTCTCACATACAACCATGGGAGATACATTTCAAAAGCATTGGATTCATTTCTGATGCAGGAGACCAGCTTTCCAATTGAAATTGTTATAGGCGAAGATTGCAGCATTGACAATACGCTGGCGGTGATTGAGGACTACCAGAGTAAATTTCCAGCAATTGTCAGATTGATTACCTCCCCGACTAATGTGGGCGTAACGGAGAACTTCCGACGCACATTAAGTGCTTGCAGAGGCCGCTATGTTGCTCTCTGCGAGGGTGACGATTATTGGGAAGATAAGACGAAGCTTCAAACTCAAGTGGAATTTCTTGAGGGAAACTCAAAATATGTCATCACGTACCATGATGCGTATCGACTGGATGGGTTAGTTGCATCAATGGATTTGCAGTTGCCGCAACAGTATCGATGCGACGCCACAGAATATGAACTAATAAATGCCAGGCCGCTATCTACCCTTACCGCTTGTTTTCGAAATGTGCTGGTAGAGATTCCCTCTGAATTCAACCATGCGCCGATGCTTGATCTTTGTTTATGGTCGCTGCTAGGCCAACATGGCGAAGGTAAATACCTGGGGCACATTAAGCCAGCGGTCTACCGGGCACACGAGGGGGGGGTTTTTTCGCATCAAAGTGAAAGCAACAAACTGCGGATGACCATGCGAACTTATTCTTGCCTCGCTCAATACTATGAAAATCGCGCCCAGAAAAAAATAAGCCAGAACTTCACATTGAAAATTGCGTCGGCCGCCGGTTCGCAGTTGACTGTATGGATGCGCCTAAGGCTTATAGGAATGCTGGTAGACGAAATATTAGGAAATCGACTTTATTTGATAAAGAAGCGACTGATTGGAAAGTAGTACTCGACACGTGCGCTCATGTTTACGGTTGTGCGTGCACCATAAAAACCAGAGCAGGAGTTTATTCCTCAAGGCTTTATCTACCATGTTCAAAATGAGATCCAAAAGTGCGTGAAATCGGAAATGAAAAGAAGGTTCTGGCGGTTGTGGTCACATACAACCCCGACGCTACCTTGATAGAAAATCTGCAAGCGCTTCGCGGGCAGGTCGATAGCATCATTGTTGTTGACAATTGTTCTGAGAATGTTTCCGACGTTGAGAAGGCGACATCGCAAGCGGGTGGCGTTTTGATAAAGAACGACTCGAATTTGGGAATCGCGTATGCCCTCAATCAAGGCGCGGCCATTGCTTTGGAAGAGGGGTTCTCCTGGTTGGCGACTTTTGATCAGGACAGTCAGGTTACGCCCGGCATGATCGATGGGTTACTGGCTATATATCAAACGCATCCGATGCAAAAAGAGGTTGGTGTTTTGGTTGCGTTTCATCGTGATCGAGCAACGGGCGGCAACTATGATGATCCGCGCGATGTGATGCCTGGCATGGACGATTGGGTGCTGTTGCGTACAGCCATTACATCGGGAAGTTTGATCTCCGCCGCGGTTCTTCGCGCTGTTGGATCATTCGACAATAGTCTGTTCATTGACTATGTGGACCACGACTTCTACATGCGCTGTCGTCAGCGGGGTTTCCTGATCGTCGGAGCGAAACGACAAATTCTTCTCCATTCCCTGGGTAGTACGACACAGCATCGCCTGTTCGGCATGCGAGTGATTTGTTCCAACCATTCGGCACTCAGACGGTACTACATCACCCGCAATCAACTTGAGGTTTATGTGCGGTACGCGAGGTTTGAGCCTTTATGGTGTGTCAGAGGTATGTGGCATTTGATAACGGCCAGTGCAGTGGTATTGATTCTTGAGCAAGATCGCCTCAATAAGCTTCGCGCGATGCTTAAAGGTGCGTGGCATTTCGGATTACGGCGGTTTGGGCGTTTGGGGGCTGCAGCATGAGGCAGAGGCGTGCCAGCGATGGGTATAACTCGATGATGGTGGATGCGCTTAGGGCTTGGCATCTTTCGATAACCGATCGTCTGACGCGCTCTTGATGTGGCATCCAGACAATGTATTCGTGGCATCAAGGAGAGGCCTGTGTTGATTAACGAGATTTACGAAAAGGTAAGAATGGATGGTGTGCGCGGTTTGCTCAATGCCGTATTCCATAGATTTTTCCCTCAGCGGCTTGCCTATTACCCGAACTGCAAGACGTCCCTCCAAGGCAGGTTTGGGTTAGAGATTGGAGGCCCAAGCCACATATTTGGTAGCCAAGGGCTTATTCCTGCATATACCATCGCGGCCTGCATTGATAACTGCACCTTCAGTCATCAGACGATATGGGAGGGCGAAATTTCCGAAGGAAATACTTTTCACTTCAATAAGAAGAAGAGTCCGGGAAAACAGTACATCGTTGAGGCGAGCAACCTTGAGCGAATTGAGTCAGCTCGCTATGACTTTGTAATTTCTTCGCATGTTCTTGAGCACGTGGCAAATCCTTTGCGAGCGTTGTCTGAGTGGGTTCGCATTCTCAAAGAAGACGGCACTTTTATCCTGGTTCTTCCGCATAAGGATGGTACTTTCGATCACCGCAGGCCGGTGACATCGCTTGAACACCTGATACAGGATTTTGAGCAGCAGACTGGGGAGGGAGATACCACGCACATGAAGGAGATCTTCGAACTTCATGATCTCTCTAGAGATCCCGATGCGGGTGACATGGATAGTTTTAAAAAGCGTTCCATCAAGAATATGGAAAACCGCTGCCTTCATCAACATGTTTTCGACACCGGACTGGCAATAGAGGTGGTCAATCACATGGGATTGCAAATACTTTCAGTAGAGCTTTTCAAGCCATTTCATATTGTTATAGTGGCTCAAAAGTTAAAGTCTGAAGTGCACGCAATGAATGATGAGTTTATTGGGAGGGGTACATTGCCACGCTGGACTAGCCCTTTTCCATCGGATCAGCCATCGCGGCACCAGATTCAAGCTACGGCATGACCCGCAACCAATTGCAGAGTGTCTTGGCGTGGCGCACTTCATTTCAGCCTTTGTGGTATGCCCAAGAAATGCAGAGCCTGCATAGCGGCAGGATGGTTGTGTTTGCTTTTGAGCGGAGCTTCGGCAATGGTTGCGCAATGCACAAAGGCGACTAACCATGACGGCGCGCGATCATGGGAAAGGCGCCAACACGGTAATCCTGGCCGCAGTCATCAACTGGAACGGCTGGCGGGATACCGTAGTCTGCCTGCAGAGCATGTTCGAGTTATGCGGCCCCCCTTTTCAATTGGTGGTGTGTGACAACGGGTCAAGCGACGATTCCTTCGAGTGTTTGTCCAGCTGGTTAACGGGTGAGGCCGGTGCCACACGCCAATCCGGTAATTTCGGCGCAAAGGTGCAGGCGATCCGTTTTGACGGTCCGTTTAGCGCAATGCTGAAGAGTATTTACCTGCTGCGATTGCCGAAGAACATGGGCTACGCGGGGGCGATCAATCGCTGTATCACCTGGGGCAGTGAAGTATTGGCGGCGCAAGATTTTTGGCTACTCAATAACGATGTCAAAGTTGATCCGCAAGCGCTTGCCCAGCTCGTTGCGGCTGCTCATTACGCGCCAGACATTGGCTTATGCGGTTCCGTGCTACTGGATTGGGATCATCCGGAATCGATACAAGCCGTTGGGGGTGTGTATCGTCGCAGTCTGGCGGTGGGATCTCACGTAAAAGCACTTCCGGTCGGTGCGGATCGACATCAGGATATATGCTTTGACGTGGACTACCCGGTCGGAGCTTCCTTGTTCGTGACGCGTAGTTACCTGGCGGTGGTTGGGCTGATGGATGATGCCTATTTCCTCTACTACGAAGAAATGGACTGGGCAGAGCGTGGGCGTGGCCATGGTTTCCGGCCGGCTGTAGCACTGAAGAGTCTGGTCCAGCACAAGGAAGGCGCCAGCACGGGTTCGCATGGGGGAGTGAGACGCAAGTCCATGCTGTCCGAGCGATACGGCGTGGTTAACAGGCTGCGCATCACCAGAAAATTCTGGCCCTCCTACATTCCGCTAGTATGGTTGAGTTTGTGGCTTGTAGTCTTGGACCGGGCGGTTCACGGCGAGTGGGCACGTGCTAAATTGGTACTCCAACTCATGTTTAGGCCGCAGCAGTGGCTTCGAGACAATAGCGCATGAAAAATCCGACACCTAAAACCCATCTGTCGCATGAGTGGCTCACCGAATGGGGTGGTTCGGAGGACGTGACCCGTCTTATGCTGGATTGCCTGCCTGGTTCAAGTCTGTCGGCGACCATCAACTTTCTTTCGGCCGAGAACCGCGCGCGTCTGAACGTGGCGGACATCCAGACCACTTTCCTGCAGCGGGCTCCTTTCATTGAAAAACGCTTCTGGAACTATCTTCCGCTGACGCCTCTGGCGGTCGAGTCGCTGGACCTGCGTGACGCCGATTTGGTTATTTCCAGCTCCCACGCCTTTGCCAAAGGGGTGCTAACGACGGCGCAGCAGCTCCATATCAGCTACGTGCACTCACCTATGCGCTATGCCTGGGACTTGCACCACCAGTATCTTGCCGACTACAAACTCGACCGGGGTCTCAAAGGCCTGCTGGCACGCTATATGTTTCACCGTTTGAGGCTGTGGGATCGGCAGACCGCCAACAATGTGGATCTCTTTCTTGCCAATTCGCGCCACGTCCAGCAACGTATTTGGCGCACTTACCGGCGTCCTTCCCGTGTGCTGTATCCACCGGTCAGAATTGACAGTTTTAAAGTTCAGGAAAAGAAGGACGACTTCTATGTCACCGTGTCTCGTCTTGTGTCGTACAAGCGGGTGGATTTGATCGTGGATGCCTTTGTGGCAATGCCGAGCAGGCACCTGGTGGTAATTGGGGATGGTCCTGAGGCGTCGGCGCTCAAACAGCGTTGTCCTGCCAATGTCACGCTGCTGGGATGGCAGCCGGATGATGTAGTGGAGCAGTATCTAGGGTCGGCAAAGGCGTTTATTTTTGCGGCGCATGAAGACTTTGGCATTTCACCGGTTGAGGCCCAAGCCTGCGGGACACCCGTCATTGCGTATGGGGTGGGCGGAGCGGCCGAGACGGTTTGCGACGTGCGTCAATCCGCAGCGCCGACGGGTCTGCTCTTTCATGAGCAGACAGCCACCGCATTGGTCGATGCTGTGGAGGATTTCGAACGCGTGTCGGGCCGGATCAGTGTGCAAGTTTGTCGTGCGTGGGCTGAGAAATTCAGTGAAAACGCTTTCAGGCAAAGCTTCACGGCTGTCGTCAATGAGGCGTGGGACTGCTGGAAGACGGACCCGGAAAGCGTAGAACCTAAAATTCTGGGGCCGATTTCATGTTCGTAGTGAGTCATAAGAAAACCGGCCTTATTGGAGAGACGCTTGGCCTGCGGAATCCAGGAATAACAGACTTGGAAATCTTCGAATTTAAGTCCGCGAGCCACTTGGGTGAAGGTGATGTTGTGCGCGTTGAGGATCAAGACGATCGATATGGAGCGGGTGCGCAATGACTATTTTGGTGACGGGTGCCGCCGGCTACATCGGAAGCCATATGTTGGTGGCTTTACTCGAAAGGGGCCACCAAGTCATTGCGCTGGATAACCATGTCAACAGCCTCCCCGCGGTGTACGAACGGGTGGCACGAATCACCGAACGTACTTTCGAGCATTTTGAGGTTGACGTGCGTGACGCGCCGGCCCTCACCCGCTTGCTTGCCGCCCATCCAGTCGACGCATGTTTTCATTTTGCCGGCCTGAAGTCCGTCACGGAGTCAATGGTCGACCCCCTGCGTTACTTTGACTTCAATGTGAATGGGCTCATCAGTCTACTCGGGGCGTTGCGCCAAAACGGGACCCGGCGTTTCATTTTCAGTTCGTCGGCCACAGTCTACGCCGAACAATCCACCCAGCCACTGCATGAAATGTCCGTGCTGGGTCCCCAGACGGTTTATGGACTCACCAAACTGCAGGGTGAAAAGATTCTCGAGAGTCTTTCGCAAATCGGCGAGCTGGATGTCGCGGTGCTTCGCTACTTCAACCCCGTTGCAGCCCATCCTAGCGGCCTGCTCGGGGAACTGCCGCTGGGGCCGCCCAACAATTTGATGCCTTTCGTTACCCAGGTCGCGGCTGGTTTGCGCGAGCAATTGCAAATATTTGGCAACGACTATCCAACCCGCGACGGCACCTGCATCCGCGATTACATCCATGTCCAGGACTTGGTGGCCGGCCACCTTGCCGCGCTTGAGCGTCTGACACGTGCGGGTCGCAGTTTCACGGTCAATCTCGGCAACGGCCACGGAACGAGCGTGTGCGAGTTGGTAGAGAATTTCGAGCGGGTAAACCAGGTCAATGTGCCGCGCCGCTTCGCGGCTCGCCGCACCGGTGACATTGCGCAGTATTGGGCGGATCCGGCGCTCGCACACCAATTACTCGGTTGGCGGGCAAGCTGTGACCTTGATCAGATGTGCCGGGATGCCTGGAACTGGCAAAGCTCTCTGTCCGGCTTACGCTGAGGATGCTGCTTATTCCCGTCTTCCTGTTGATCGCATTACCCTGGCTCAACCCGTTTGCCTCGGGGCCAACGCCCGCGGCCCTGCCCTTGCTGTTTTCCTGGGCTTGCGCTGCCGCATTGCTAGGGATGTGGCGCCGCGGTGCCGTGCGCTGGATGTCCGCCGCTGCATGGGCATGGCTGGCGGCGGGGCTGCTCAGTAGTGCGATCGGCTTGTGCCAGTACTTCGGTGTGGCGGCGAATTTCTCGCCATGGATAAGCCAGACCGGAACGGGCGAAGCGTTTGCCAACTTGCGCCAGCGCAATCAGTTTGCGACGCTAACCAGCATTTCCTTGGTGGCCTTGCTTTATCTTGTGGCGACTGGCCGTTTTGCCTCGCGCCTGCGTTGGTTGATGTTTGCCTCCGCAGTTTTATTGGCAACAGGGAACGCCGCTTCCTCGTCGCGGACTGGACTATTGCAGCTCCTTTTGTTGTGCGCACTATTCGGGATTTGGGGCGGCTGGCGTCACACGACTGTTCGTCGCGTGCTCCTGACAACGATAGTTGGCTATGGATTGGCAATTCTGGTGTTGCCCTGGGTGGCCGGTTTTGATCTTCTTTCGCAAGGCATGGTGGCCCGCGTGCGTGACGGGGATCAGATTTGCAGCAGCCGCTTCACGCTTTGGTCCAATGTGCTGCACCTGATCGCCCAAAAGCCGTGGCTGGGTTGGGGCTGGGGCGAACTGGACTACGCACACTACATCACGCTTTATGACGGACCGCGCTTTTGCGACATTCTGGACAACGCGCACAACCTGCCGTTGCATTTAGCGGTGGAGTTGGGCATCCCGGCGGCGCTGGTAATCTGTGGCGCTTTTGCGTGGTGGGTATTGCGACAGCGGCCCTGGCGCGAAACCAAACCTGCGCGTCAACTGGCCTGGGGTGTGCTGGCGGTGGTTTTGTTGCACAGCCTGCTTGAGTATCCCTTGTGGTACGGGCCTTTTCAGATGGCAGTTGGCTTGTGCGTGGTGTTCCTATGGCGGGAAGCGGAGGAGTCGCCAGAATGTCAACCAAATAAGCCGTGGGCCCAAGTAATGCGCTCACTGATCGCTATTGTTTTAATAGCAAGTGTCGCTCATGTTGCTTGGGACTATCATCGCATCAGCCAAATCTATCTGGCGCCCGAGGCCCGTGATGAGGCCTACCGTAGCGACACATTGATCAAGATTCGCGACTCCCGGCCGTTTCGCAATCAGGTGCGTTTTGCCGAGTTGAGTCTCACCCCGCTGACTCGCAACAACGCGCAATGGACATTCGACACTGCGACGGCTTTACTGCGCTATTCGCCTGAGCCACGCGTCATTGAAAAGGTCATAGAAAGCGCAGTGCTATTGGGCCGCGACGATGAAGCGTTGGCGCACCTGGTGCGATACCGCGCGGCTTTTCCGGCAGACCATGCGCGCTGGGCTCAAGCAAATGTCCGGGTGCCCGGGCTCCTTCCGCGCATGAATTGAGGCAGTTCAGGAGTTGACGAAGCTTCCCGATTTGCCACCATGTTTCTCGAGTACGCGCACGTCGGTGATGGTCATGCCCCGGTCCACTGCTTTGCACATGTCGTAGATGGTCAGCAAGGCTACCTGTACCGCAGTGAGTGCTTCCATCTCCACACCGGTTGGGCCCACGGTTTCCACCGTGGCACGGCATGTGATGCTGGAGTCGTTTTCCTCGGGTGAGAAATCCACTGCGACCCGAGTCAGCGCGAGCGGGTGGCACAGGGGAATCAGGTCGCTGGTTTTCTTGGCTGCCATGATGCCGGCAATGCGTGCGATGCCCAGTACATCGCCCTTTTTGGCGCTACCCTCGAGAATGATGGACAGCGTCGCTGAATTCATTACGATACGGCCCTGCGCAATGGCGATGCGGTGTGTTGCCGTTTTGCCTGCCACATCGACCATGTGGGCCTGGCCCTGGCTATCGAAGTGCGTGAGTGCGGTGGGGGATGCCATGCTGTTACGAAACCTTTACAACGATCCGTCATCATAAGACCATGTTTGCAAATCGGAGCTTCTGGACGCGGCGTTTGCTGGCTGCCGGCATTCATCTGGGCCTGAGCGCTCTTGTTGCCGGCCTGGCCGCTGGGCTGGTTTTTGGCGTGTGGTACCCCTATCCTTATCGGGAAATTTCCGGCGGTCGGGAATTGTTCCTGATCGTGGTGACGGTCGATGTGATTCTGGGGCCTCTTTTGACATTGACGGTTTTCAACATCAAGAAACCGGTCAAGGAATTGCGCCGTGATCTTGCCGTGATTGCCGTGCTGCAGTTGGCTGCACTGGGTTACGGAATGTGGACCGTGGCAATAGCCAGGCCCGTGCATCTCGTCTTTGAAGTGGACAGGTTCAGGGTCGTTCATGCCATCGATGTGCCTCAGGAAGAACTGAAGCAGGCGCCTGCCGGACTTGATCGCTTGCCCCTTACCGGGCCGACGCTGCTTTCGATGCGTGAGTTCACAAACGAAAAAGAGAGCTTTGAAGCAACCATGGCGGCGATGCAGGGTGTCTCCCTCAGCGCACGGCCCGGGCTTTGGCAAGCCTATGAAAAGGGCAAGTCCAAAATTCTGAAAGCTGCGCGGCCATTGGAGCAATTGAAGAGCCGGTTTCCTGGGCGCGCGGCGGAAATTGACGCGGCGCTGAGGTCCGCCGGGCGGGGGGCCACTTCCGTGGGATACGTTCCCATGGTGGGCCGGCAAACATTCTGGACTGTCCTGCTGGACAACAATACCGCAGAGGTAATCGCTTTTGTACCCATCGATTCGTTCTAAGCGCAAGCCCACGGTGTTGGGTCGGAGCATGAGACGGCTTGCCGTGGGGTGTCTGGTGTTGACCGCCTCCGCCAATCTTTCCCTGGCCCAGGCGCCAGCCGGTGTTTCCGGTGGGACCACTGGCTCACTGCCGTCGCTGGGTGAGACTTCAGAGCTGTCCGCTCCCGCCGAGCGCCGCATAGGTGACCGAATTGCTGCCAGTATTTATCGGGACCCGGACTATATCGATGATCCGGTGCTTGGCGACTACGTTCAGGGTATCTGGCTGCCGCTGGTGGCCGCTGCTCGCGCACGCGGTGAACTGCATGCCGAGCTTGACGAACGGTTTGCCTGGCAGATCTCCCTGATCCGCGACCGGAGCATAAATGCCTTCGCTTTGCCCGGCGGTTATTTCGGTTTGCATCTCGGGCTGATTGCCGCGGTGAGCTCGGCGGATGAAATGGCGGCTGTGCTCGGCCACGAGCTTAGCCATGTCACACAGCGCCATATTTCACGCATGCTGACACAGCAGTCGCGTCAAACCCCCTGGATGATTGCCGCCATGGTTCTTGGCGCCCTTGCGGCGGGAAAAAGCGGGGACGTTGCCAGCGCCGCCATGGTGGGGGGGCAGGCTGTTGCTGCGCAGAACCAGCTTAACTTCTCCAGAGACATGGAGCGGGAGGCTGATCGCGTGGGTTTTGGCGTCATGACGGACGCTGGTTTTGAAAGTCGCGGCATGTCGGGGATGTTTGACAAGCTCCAGCAAGCCGCCCGGTTGAACGACAACGGCTCCTTCCCTTATCTGCGGTCTCATCCGCTGACGACAGAGCGGATTGCCGAGGCCCAGGCGCGCATGCAACTGGCATCGCTGGACGCTGCGAAACCGTCCCGGGAGAAAGACCTCGAGTCCGGGAAGGCCCGGCTGTTGCACGCCATGATGGCATCGCGCGCGCGCATTCTTGCCGCTCCGGGGGTTGATGCGCTGCGCTCCATGGTGGCAGAGGCCCAACGCCGGCCTGCTTCGCTGGCGCCGCTGCAGTCCCCTTCCACACCTGAGAATGTGCGCGATGCGGGGGCGCTGTACGGTGGCGCCTTCGCGGCCGCCCAATTGCGCGATTTTGCGACGGCGAAAAACCTGCTCGGCAGGCTCAAACCCCTTGTTGCGGCAGATGTTCCGCGGGCTGCCGAGGCGGTTGACCTGCTGGCCATTGAAATCGACCTGCTGGCCGGTGTGGTTCCTCCCACTGCGGCTGTGGCAGACATTGCCAGGGCCACATCGCGTGCGGAAGTATTGATGCAGGCGCAGGCCTTGATGGCGGCTGGCCGGGCCCCGGCCGTATCGGACAGGCTGCAAACCTGGGTGGCCGCCCACCCCAAGGATGCCATGGCCTGGCAGCTGCTTGCTTCAGCCTATGGCAGGCAAAACCAGAATGTTCGCGCTGTTCGCGCCGATGCCGAAAGCCGTGCGGCCCAACTGGACTATCCGGCGGCGCTGGACCGCTTCAAGGCGGCGCAGGGCTTGATGCGCAGCAACCCAGGTAGCGCGGATTACGTCGAGGGCTCGATCATCGACACACGAGCCCGCCAGATGGAATCACTTGTTAAGGAACAGGCGCTCCAGGACAAACTCGATCGCTAATTGCAGCACCGAGTAGATCAGCGAGCCGATCAGCGCAGCGCCAAACCCCGTCACGTTCAAGCCACTGACCAGGCTGGCCGCGGCCCAGAACATCAGGGCGTTGACCACGAACAGGAAGAGCCCCAGCGTCACCAGCGTCACCGGCAAGGTCAGCAACACCAGGATGGGGCGAACCACCATGTTCAGTGCGCCCAGCACGGCGGCGGCAATCAGCGCGCCGGTGAAGCTGGTCACCACCACGCCTGAATAAAGGTACGCCACCGCCAGCAATGCAGCCGCACTGAGAAGCCATTTGAGGATGATTTTCATGGCTAAAGAATACCACCGGGGCTGCAATTTCCATGGGCGGCAGCGGCCCAAATGAAACAGCCTCCTTGCGGAGGCTGCACTCAAGACGCGATAAAAGCGCGCCGTCTGGTTTAATCCGTCGCGACGAGAAGCCCGGCGCTGGCCAGGGCGGTGGCGTAGCCGAGAACGCCCTTGTTTTCCTGTGCCTGCGTGGCCGTGACGGGCTGCATGTCCTGGCCAAATTTTGGCCGGCGGGCGTCCAGCACCCGTGCGGCGCCGTACTGCTTGATCAGGCCTTCGGTCTGGGCGATCAGGGTGGTCTGTGCCAGTTGCGTCAGCACCGTATCACCTTCCCTGTTGATGAGCGGCATCAGTTGTGAAAACACCTTATCGGCCCATTTCCCGCGCCAGCTTTCCCGGGCACTGTGCGTCACCCATTTGCTGACGCGATGCGTCACGCGCGGTGCACAGCCCACCACGATCCAGCGGGTAGGGTTGCGCTCGCCGCCTGCGGGCAGCATGGGTTGCAGCATCTGCAGGGCATAGGCTGCATCGTCAACGTACACAATGATGTTTTCCATAAATTTCTCCTTGAGTTGTCGTCGTTTTAGAAGATTGCTGGTTGCAAAAAAGGAAGGGCCTGGGCCCTCCCGGGGTGCTCGGTTTAGTGGGTAACAAGGTCTGCGTTGTTATTGGCCCGGTTGCGCCTGGTGGCCCACCAGCCCGCGCCGAGCACGCCCGCCACAGAGACGGCGTAGGTGGCCCACTGGGCTGCAATGTGCAGGGTTTCGGCTGATGCCAGGGTGTTCGGGCCGCCGTAGATCGGGTCGAGGAGTCGCTCGCTCACGATCATCTTGGCGGCGGTAAAGGCCAGGACGGCGGCGCCCAGGTTGATGATGATGGGGAAGCGCTCGACCAGCTTGAGGACCATGGTGCTTCCGAACACCACGATGGGGATGCTCACCAGCAGGCCGATGACGACCAGGTCGAAGGAGCCGTGTGCGGCGCCGGCCACGCCCAGTACGTTGTCGACGCCCATCAGGGCGTCGGCGACAACGATGGTTTTCATCGCGCCCCAGAAGGTGCTGGCGACGGGTCCGTCGTGGTCCTTGTCGCCCTGGTCCGCCAGCAGTTTGTAGGCGATCCACAGCAGCCCCAGGCCGCCGACCAGCATCAGGCCTGGGATCTTGAGCAGCCAGACCACACCGACCGTCATGGCGGAGCGAACCACAATGGCGCCTATCGTGCCCCAGGCAATGGCTTTTTTCTGCAGATGGGGCGGCAAATTGCGCGCGGCCAGTGCAATCACGATGGCGTTGTCGCCGGCGAGCACCAGGTCAATGAGGATGATCGCCAACAGGGCGGACCACCACGGGGCTGTAAATAATTCCAAGTTCACACTCCAGTCAAGTTTCGACGTGGAAATCCGTACGTGCGGATTCCCGGCTTCGTGAAACCTGAGAGGTCTGTGAGTGGTTCGGTCGGAAAATTTACGCCGCGAACGCCTCGATCAAACCTGTTCAGGTTTCAATCGAAGGTCTGGCTCGACATGCAGTGTCGCTGCATGACCAACAAGCCGGAAGTATCAACTTCGGAATGACGACTTGTTGTTAGCGATTTTGCTGTTGTGTCTGTTTTAGTAAATTGCAGCAAAACGAGGGAGTTACTCCCCTTCGTCTGTATATTTGACATGAAAAACGGAATTTTTGCAAATCGGCGTAGCGCTTTTTTATAAGTGTTTGCCATTAACGGCGCTATCCACGGCGCTATTCACGGCGCACGGCCCTACACTGCGTTTCCGCTTGGTGAGGTGCTGTGGGGGCTGACGGCCAAAGCGCGTTAACCCTTTCCCAAACCCCCGAAATCCGCGCCCAGGGAGCATTTTTGCCGTCTGCCCGATAATGAACAGCCCGGCCCTGCAGCTTCGCGCCGCTGCCCCTCTCGGTAACTTATTTCCCCCATGCCCGGCATCCACATCACCGACATCGAAGCCGCCATCAATTACTGGCGCGAGAAAAAGCCCTCACCCGACGGCATTACGCTGGCGCCCGAGTTGCGCGCGCTGGCCGAGGTGTATGCCCTCATGATTTTTTACCATGAGGATGAGGCCGACGAAAAGTCCTTCCCGCCCAAGGCGCTGGCCGCCTGGCGTGCCTGGTACGACACCACGGCCGACACGCCCTGCATCGCCATCTGCTCGACCAGCCAGGGCGACGCCCTGTGCAAGGGCTGCGGCCGCAGTTTTGACGAAGTGCAGCACTGGCCCGAAATGAGCCCGGCGGCAAAACGCGCCACCTGGCGGCGCATCACGCAAGAAGCCACGGCCTGGCGTTTTGGCCGCTATGCCGACCGCGCGCTGGAAAACAGGAACCCGCCGGCGCCGGACGAGCCAAGCTGAATTTTTAAGCCTTTTTGGCCTCCAGCCCAATACCCGTATTGGGATGCAGCTATCAAATTAATAGCGAAAATCACGCCGCAACGGGCTACACTGGCGCATGATCAGGCTGACCCGCGCACCCAATATCGCCATCGCCGCACTGTGGGCCGACGCCCTGCAGCAAGCCGGGTTCGCTGCGAGCGTGCAGCGCTACTTTCTGGGCAGCGTGGCCGGAGAGCTCCCGCCCGACCAGTGCCAGCCCGAAGTCTGGCTCACCCACAACGAGGACGAGCCGCGTGCCCGCGAGCTGCTGCACAGCTTGCAGAACATGCCGCAGCGCCGCTGGCTCTGCGCCTGCGGTGAAGTGGTCGAGGGTGGATTCGAGCAGTGCTGGCAGTGCGGCGCTGCCATGCCGACAGCGTCTGGCGGAAGTGTTTAAACGCGTTTAGCCAATTCAGCCGCCATGCCCGTGTAGCTAGCCGGCGTCATTTTCAGCAGGCGTTCTTTCTCGGCTTCAGGAATCTCCAGCGAGCGGATCAGCGCGTGCAGGTCTTCGGCCTTCACGGTTTTGCCGCGCGTGACTTCCTTGAGTTTTTCGTATGCGCCCTGCACGCCGTAGCGGCGCATCACGGTTTGTATCGGCTCGGCCAGCACTTCCCACGACGAATCCAGGTCGCCTTGCAGCGCTTCACGGTTGAGTTCGAGCTTGTTCAGCCCCACGCCCATCGAGTTGTAAGCCAGCACGGCGTACCCCAGCGCCACGCCCATGTTGCGCAGCACGGTCGAGTCGGTCAGGTCGCGCTGCCAGCGGGAAATCGGCAGCTTTTCGCTCAGGTGGCGCAACAGCGCGTTGGCCAGGCCCAGGTTGCCTTCGGCGTTTTCAAAGTCGATCGGGTTGACCTTGTGCGGCATGGTGGACGAGCCGATCTCGCCTTCTTTCAGGCGCTGCTTGAAGTAGCCCACGCTGACGTAGCCCCAGATGTCGCGCGCCAGGTCGATCAGGATGGTGTTGGCGCGGGCGACCGCGTCAAACAGCTCGGCCATGTAGTCGTGCGGCTCGATCTGGATGCTGTAGGGCTGGAAGGTCAGGCCCAGGCCCAGCGGCTCGGGCGTTTCGATCACGTTGCGGCTGAAGGCCTCCCAGTCAAAGTCGGGCCAGGCCGAGAGGTGGGCGTTGAAGTTGCCCACGGCGCCGTTCATCTTGCCCATCAGCTTGACGGCGGCGATCTTCTCGCGCGCGGCCGCCAGGCGCACCACCACGTTGGCCAGCTCCTTGCCGACCGTGGTCGGGCTGGCCGTCTGGCCGTGCGTGCGGCTGAGCATCGGCTCGTCGGCATACACATGGGCCATTTCGCGCAGCTGGTTGATCACCTTGTCCAGTGCCGGCAGCACCACCAGGTCGCGGCCGCTTTTGAGTTGCAGTGCGTGGCTGGTGTTGTTGATGTCTTCGCTGGTGCAGGCAAAGTGCACGAACTCGCTGGCGGCCTTGAGCTCCGGCCGGGCTTCAAATTTGGACTTGATCCAGTACTCCACGGCTTTGACGTCGTGATTGGTGGTTTTTTCGATTTCCTTGATGGCCGCGGCATCGGTTTCAGAAAAATTCTTGACCAGGCCCAGCAGATACGTGCGCGCGCCCGGGCTCAGCGGCTTGAATTCCGCGAATTTGGCGTCGGACAGCGCGATAAACCAGGCCACCTCCACCTGCACCCTGCGGTGCATATAGCCCTGCTCGGACATCAGGGGGCGCAAATGGCTGAGTTTGGCGGCGTAGCGGCCGTCCAGCGGCGAGAGGGCGTTGATCGTGGAAAACGGGTTGGAAGAGCTCATCCTCCAATTGTAGGCCGGGCACTCCCCCTGGCCCCTTCCCGGCCTCCTCCAAACGCAGGGTGCCGCCCGGCGCCGGCCGCTGTATCGTTTTGAGACGCTTTCGGCCTGCGTCAGTCAGGGGGCCGGGCTTAATCGATAGAATGCACTTCCCCCGGACCACGATTGCCACCAAACCATGAAACTCATCGGATCCGCCACCAGCCCCTATGTGCGCAAAGTGCGCATCGTCATGGCCGAGAAAAAGCTCGATTTCCAGTTCATCCTGGAAGATGTCTGGGCGGCGAACACCACCATCACCGCGTCCAACCCGCTGGGCAAGGTGCCCTGCCTGGTCATGGAAGGCGGCGAAGCCGTGTTCGATTCCCGCGTGATCGTGGAATACCTGGACACCCTGTCGCCCGTCGGCAAGCTCATTCCCACGCAAGGCCGCGAGCGCGCCGAAGTCAAAACCTGGGAAGCCCTGGCCGACGGCCTGGTCGACGCCGCCATCCTGGCGCGCCTGGAAGCCACCTGGGGCGGCCGCAGCGCCAAGCAGCGCAGCGACGCCTGGATAGACCGCCAGATGGGCAAGATCGACGCCACCCTCAAGGCTATGAGCACCGGCCTGGGCGACAAGGCGTTTTGCAGCGGCATCCACTTCAGCCTCTCCGACATCGCCGTCGGCTGCGCGCTGGGCTACCTTGACTTGCGCTTCACCCAGATCAACTGGCGCGAGATGTACCCCAACCTCAACAAGCTGCAGGACAAGCTGATGCAGCGCGCCAGCTTTGCGGAAACGGTTCCGCCGGCTTGAATTCAGGTCGCCTGGGCCGCCGGCGAGCTGGCTCGGGCGCGCAAATAGCGGCTCACTGCTTCGCCCGTTTTTTCAACCACCGCATCAGCCCACCCACCCACGGCAGCTTTTCATACAGCTCCTCGGCCGCATCCCAGTAGTCGCGGTGGTAGTCGACCAGGCCGGCGGCGGTGAACTTCAGGTGGGAGCCGCCGCGCACGGTTTGCAGGGTGCCCTTGTCAAAGGTCTTGAAGCGGAACTCGAAGTTCCAGGTCAGGAAGCACTGGTCGCCGTCGACCAGGTTCCCCGTGACTACAAAGCGCGGTTGCTCCAGCGCGTCGTACATGTGGCTAAAGATGGCGCGCAATTCTTCAATGCCGCGCACTTCGTTGAACGGGTCCTTGAACCAGGCGTTCTGTGTGTAGAAGGCATCGAGCTGGGCCAGGCTTTGCGGGCTCAGCGTTTCGTAGAAGGCGGCGATGCGCGCTGCGGCTGCACGGGGGCTGGAAGGTTCGGGCTCGTTCATAAGGCCAGAGCTTACAGCCCGGTGAACTTGCGCACGGCCGCAAAATAGGCCGGGTAAGGCAGCAGGCGCAGCGCTTTCATCCAGAGGGTGAAGCGTTTGGGGAAGTGGATGTCAAAGCGCCCCGCTTCCCAGCCCTGCAAGATGGCCGCGGCCGCCTGCGCCGGCGTGATCAGCGCGGGCATGGTGAAGTGGTTGCCGGCGGTCAGCGGCGTTTCCACAAAGCCAGGGCAGATCAGGCTCACGCCGATATGGCTGTCTTTCAAATCCATGTAGAGCGTCTCGGCCAGGTTGTTCAACGCCGCCTTGGTCGGCCCGTAGGCCAGGCTCTGGGGCAGGCCACCGTAGCCTGCCACGCTGCTGATCAGGCTGATGTGGCCGGCCTTGCGCACCAGGAGGTTGGGCAGCAGGGCGTCCAGCACATGCAGCGCGCCGCGGTAGTTGATGTCGTCGTGCCGCAGCATTTCGGCCAGCTTGTAGTCCGTGGCGCGCTGCGCCTGGTAGTAGCCGGCGCAATACAGCACCAGGTCCAGCGGGCCGGCGGTGAGTACGAGCTGCGCGGCAGCCCTCACCGCCGCGGGGTCGGTCACATCCAGCGGCAGGCTGGTAGCGCCGGGGTGCGCCGCGGTGAAGGCGTCCAGCGCCGCCGCATTGCGCGCCGATACAAACACGCGCGCGCCCTGGGCATGCAGGGCCTCGGCTGTGGCCAGGCCGATGCCGCTGGACGCGCCGACCAGCCAGACGGTTTTACCGCGCCATTGGGCGATGGGGGGATTCAGGGACATGGTGTGGCTATCTGTTGGTGTGTGCGGATCTTTGCTATCAATTCAGGAGCTATAAGTCAAGGTGGCGATTGGGCTGGAGGCCGATTTCATGCATAAACCTCCGGGCGCCTGTTTCAGCGTTTGACGAACGAGAGCGTCACTTCGCCCAGCCCGAAACCGAACTTGCTCATCTTTGCCTTGTTCAGCATGACCTTGTCGTTCATCAAATACATCCAGTCATCGAACTGCACTTCGATCACTTTTCCGTCAACCGGCAGCTTCAACGTGTAACCCCAGCGGAACGTGTTGCCCTTTTCCTGGCCAACCGCCTCACCCGCCACGTCGGCCGCCGTGCCGATGTAGCGGCCGCCTTCGCCGCGCTTGAGCGTCCAGACGCGGCGGTCTTTGGTGCCGTCTGAATAGGTGAAGGCTTCGTCGAGCACGCCGGTCTCTGCGCCCGGCGGGCCCTGCCAGCTGCAGGTCATCACCACCGTGAAGCGCTTGACGACCTTGCCCGAGCGGTCGGTGAACACGCCGTAGGCATCGACCGTGCCGTTGAAGTATTGGCGCAGGTCCAGCACCGGCTGCTCGGCGGCGTAGTCGTTGATTTGCGGGCTGCTGCAGGCTGCCAACGTGATGCACAGCAGCAAGGTGGAGGCCATGGCGGCCAGGCGATGCGAAAAGCGTTTCATGGCGTGACTCTTTCAGGAAGGGGTGACGTAGGCGAAGGAAGAATGAAAAAGTAGAGGCCCGCCGCGGCCGCGAGCTTGAGCACGCAGGGCAGCACGCAGTAAGCGATCACCAGCGCATCGAGCGCGGCCGCGTCGCGCACGCCGGGCGCATAGCCGAACACGCCCAGCAGCGGCAAGGCCAGCCCGGCGGCCAGCGCCAGGTTGAGTTTGGTCGCGAAATTCCACCAGCCGAAGTACGCGCCTTCAGACTGGCCCGATTGCCCGTTGGCTTGCACCACACCGGCCAGCAGCGCACCCGGCAGGGCCAGGTCGGTGCCCAGCGCCACGCCCGAAAGCGCGCACACCACGGTGAACGCGGCCACCTGGCCCGCGCCCAGCTGCGTGGCCCAGCCAAACACCGCGATCGCCAGCAGCATGCCGGCCAGCCAGGTGCGCGCCAGGCCCAGGCGTTTGACGATGGCCAGCCACAGCGGCATCGACAGCGCGGCGGCGAGGAAATAGCTGCCCAGAAAAAGCGGCTCCATCTGCCGCGGCGCCTGCAGCCGGTCCTGGATGAAAAACAGCACCAGCGTGGCGGGCACGGCGCTGGCAATGCCGTTGAGCATGAACACCGCCAGCAGGCGGCGAAACGCGGCCGACTTGAACGGCAGCCAGATCGCCGCAGGGCTCGCGGCTTGTGCATGCGCGCGCGCCACCGGCCGCACCGCGCGCGACCACGCCAGCCAGCCGGCCGCCAGGGCGACAAAAAACACGCCAGTGGTCACCGGCAAGCCCAGCGCCACGGGCGTGACGGAAGCCAGCACCACACCGGCCAGGCCCAGGCCTTCACGCCAGGCGACGATGCGGCTGCGCTCGGCCTCGTTGCCGCCCAGCATGGCGCCCCAGGACTGGTGCGAGATGCTCAGCGTACTGTAGGCCGCGTAGGTCAGCACCAGCATCACTGCCGCCCAGGCCGCCAGCGCCGCCGGCCCCGTCACCAAGGGGAAAAACAGCAAGGCAAAGCCCAGCGCCAGCAGTAAGGCGGCAACCGCGCCCAGCATCAACACCGCGCGGGCCGAGCGTGCAAACAGCCGGTCGCTCAGGCGGCCCAGCAGCGGGTCGATGAAGGCATCGAACAATCGCGCGCCCAGCAGGATCGCGCCCAGCGTGGCCAGCGGCACGCCGAATTCGCGGGCGTAGTGGTTGGGCAGGATGACGTACAGCGGCAGCGCCACAAAGGCCAGCGGCAGGCCCAGCAGGCCATAGGCCAGGCCGTTGCGCGCGCCGAAGGCGTCTACGGCCGCCGGTGTCATCCGCCGCCTCCGGTGAGCAGGGTCTCGCGCAGTTTCGGTTCGGAGGTTTTGGGTGACAGCCAGATGCCGAAAAAGAGCTTGGCGAATTCCGCATCGCGGATTTCGCCGTTGGCTTTGCCGTTGACCCAGAAAGCCGCGCCCACGCCGGGGCGGTGCACCCCCATGATGCGGTCGCCTTTTTTGACATCGGGAATCACGCGCAGCATCTCGGCCTTCCACTGGGCCGCCTGGGCATCGCCGATGGCCACGCTGCGGCGCATTTCCTGCAGCGAGCGGTCGGCCACGTCGACGGCGTCAAAGGCGCGCAGGTAGGCCAGTTCCAGCGCCAGCGGCTGGCTGGCATAGCTGGCGGCGCCAAAACCGGCAGGCGCCCAGAGGCGCGCGTCGTAGACCTGAAAGCCCCACACCGTGAGGCGGCCCTTGCCGATCAGGCGGCCTTGCGGCAGCGCTTCTTTCAGCTCGGGGCGGATGTCGGAAGGATCCGCATCCGTGGCGATAGCGCCGGGCGTGTTGGCGCCCGGCGCAGGCGATTGCGCCAGCGCCGCACCCGCGCAAAACGCCAGCAGCAGGCCGGTTGTCGCGGCTGTGGCGATCGCCGCGCGTGTCAGCGCTTGCGCAGCGTGAACTGCACCACGCTGGTGTTGGCCTCTGCGAAGGCGGCCTCGCAGTAGCTCAGGTAGAACTCCCATATGCGGATAAACCTTTTGTCAAAACCGAGTTGCAGCACGCGCGATTCCTGCGCCATGAAGTCCTCGCGCCAGAGCCTGAGCGTGCGCGCGTAGTCCTGGCCGAAAGCAAATTCATCGACCACGTCAAAGCCTGCGGCGTCGGCCTGCGCGCGGAACTCACGCGGGCAAGGCAGGCAGCCGCCCGGAAAGATGTACTGCTGGATGAAATCGGTCGAAGTGATGTAGCGCTCCCACAGTTCGTCGGCCATCACGATGCTCTGGATGCAGGCGTGGCCGCCGGGTTTGAGCAGGCGGTGAACAGTTTGAAAATATTCCGGCCAGTATTCGCGGCCCACGGCCTCCACCATCTCGATGGAGCAGACGGCGTCGAAGGGCGCGTCCGGCGTGGTCTTGCCGATGTCGCGGTAGTCCTGCAAGCGCAGGTCGGCAAGGGGCGCTGTGCCCAGGCGTGCCATGCGCTGCCTGGCCCAGTCCAGTTGCTCGGTGCTCAGTGTCACGCCGACGAGCGAGGCGCCGAACTCGGCCGTAGCCATCTCGGCCAGCGCGCCCCAGCCGCAGCCGATCTCGAGCACACGGTCGCCGGGCTTGACTTGCGCCATGTTGAGCGCCCGGCGCACCTTGGCGTGCTGGGCTTCTTCCATCGTGGTGTCGGGCGTGGCAAAAATGGCCGACGAGTAGTTCATCGTGCCGTCCAGCCACAGTTCGTAAAAGGCGTTGCCCAGGTCGTAGTGGGCGTGGATGTTCTTCTGGCTGTTGGCCTTGGTGTTGCGGTTGAGCAGGTGCTTGATGCGGTAGGCCAGGCGGCCCAGCCAGCTGCCGTAAATCGCGTCTTCCACCTCCTTGCGGTTGAGGATGAAGACCTGCAGCAGTTCGGTCAGGTGCGGCGTGGTCCAGTCGCCGGCGATATAACTTTCGGCAAAGCCGATGTCGCCCGAGCGCAGCGCTGCGCTGCAGGGATTCCAGTTGTGCAAATGCAGGCTGGCCGTGGGCGCGCCGCCCGAGCCGAAGCGCTGCAGCGAGCCGTCGGGCAGGCGCACCGTGAGCGTGCCGTGTTTCAGGCGCAGCAGCATCTTCAGGGCGGTGCGGGCGGCGCTGGGCGCGTCGCCGGGCAGGGAAAATGTTTGTGCGGCAGGGGAGGTGTTGAGTGTGTTCATCGCGTCACAAAGATTTCAGGGGGTTTGGGTTTGCGGACAAAGGGCACGCGCTTGAGCCACAGCTTAAAGGCCTGCCAGTGGATGCGGGCGATCACGGCCAGCGTCATCGCGGGATGGCCCCATACGGCCTTGCGCAGGCTGGCGGCGGTGATGGGCTCGAGCGTGCCGCTCACGCTGGTCTCCAGCAGTGGGCCGGCCTCGTCGTCGTAGTCGATGCGGGCGACGGTTTTTTTCAGCCCGTCGTTGTCGATGTGCAGGAAGCGAAAGCGGTAGCCGCCCTCCAGCGTGCAAAACGGCGAGACGTGGAACACCTTGTCGGCCTTGAGCTCCTGGCCGTACTGCGGCGCGTCGAGCAGGTAGCAGTGGCGCTCGCCAAAAGTGTTGTTGACCTCCACCACGATGGCGCGCAGGGCGCCGTCGGTGCGGTGGCAGTACCAGAAACTCACCGGCTTGAAGGTGTAGCCCAGCACGCGCGGGTAGGCGTGCAGCCAGACCTCGCCGGCCGCGTCTTCCACGCCTTCGCGCAGCAGCATGGCGTCCAGCCAGGCCAGGGCGTCGTTTCCGCCGTCGCCGTGGTCCTTGTCAAAAAAGCTGATGGCCGCCGGGCGGTTGCGCGCCAGCATGCCGCTTCCGTGCTGCTTGAGGCTGCGCATCGGCAGCATCAGAAAGCAGGTCGGGTATTCGAATGCGTTGCGGGCCGGGCGCAGGCGTGTGTGGCGGACCTGGCCGAAGCCGATCAGGGGCTGAGGCGCGCCGGTGTTCATGCGGTAACCCCCGCGCCCTGCAGCAGCAGGCTGGCGGCGTGCAGGCCCGACTTCAGGCCGTCCTCGTGAAAGCCGTAGCCCGTCCAGGCGCCGCAGAAATAGGTGTGAAACTGGCCTTGCAGGGCAGGCACGTCCCGCTGCGCGCGTATCGCCGCCAGGTCGAACACCGGATGTGCATAGTCAAATTCACCCATGATGTGGGTACGGGCGATGTCCCGCACCGGATTCAGCGACACCAGCACAGGCTGTGAAAAAGGCAGGGGCTGCAGCATGTTCAGCAGGTAGTGCAGGCAGACCCGCGTGGATTCGTGGCCGGCGTCTTGAGCCCGTTCGTAGTTCCAGGCCGCCCAGGCCAGCTTTTGGCTGGGCAGCACCGAGGCATCGGTGTGCAGCACGGCGCGGTTGGCCTGGTAGCGGATGGCGCCCAGCACCTGGCTTTCGGTGCTGCTCGGCTCGCCCAGCAGGGCCAGCGATTCGTCGGAATGCGTGGCCAGCACCACCTTGTCAAAGCGCTCGGCGCCGCTGTCGGTGACCACGTTCACGCCGGCCGCGTCGCGCTCGATACGGCGCACCGGCGTGTTCAGCCGCTTGTCTTCAATCCGGGCGATGATTTTCTCGACGTAATGACGGGCGCCGCCCTGCACCGTCCACCACTGCGGCCGGTCGGTGATCTGGAGCAGGCCGTGGTTGTGGCAAAACCGGATCATGGTGGCCACCGGGAAGCGCAGCATCTGGTCGGTCGGGCAGGACCAGATGCAGCCCATCATGGGCAGGAAGTACCAGTCGCGGAATTCGGCCGAGAATTTTTGCGCCTGCAGGAAATCGCCCAGCGGCTGCGCCATGGCGGCTTCGGCGCCTGATTCGGCCAGCCGGGTGGTGATGCGGTTGAAGCGCACGATGTCGGCCAGCATGCGCAGGAATTTCCAGCTGGCCAGGTTGCCACGCTGGGCAAACACGCTGCTCAGGCTGGAGCCGCTCCATTCCAGGCCTGTGCCGCCTCGGCCGGCACCCGGCACCTTGACGGAAAACGACATGTCGGAGCGGGCGGTTGCCACACCGAGCTCGGCAAAAAGCTTGATCAGGCGCGGATAGGTGCGTTCGTTGAACACCAGAAAGCCGGTGTCCACGCCGTGCGTGACCGGCCCGTTGGCAGTGGGCAGGGTGATGTCGACTGTGTGGGTATGGCCGCCGAAATAGCTGCCCGCTTCAAACACGGTGACGTTGGCCAGGCCGTGAAGGCTGTGGGCCGCGGCAAGCCCGGAGATGCCGGAGCCGATGACCGCTACACGCAAGGGCGCGCCGCTCATGCGCGGGGCCCTGCCGGCTGGAATATAAAAATGCTGCGAAGCGCCCCGGCGCGAACGAGGGAGGGAGGGAGGAGGAGGAGCGCCCCGGGATTGCAGCTGAACCGGATCGGCTCAGAAGGCTTCGCAACAATGAAACTGTTTTTTTGCCAGCGCTGCCCCTGAGGGCATATCGCGCTTGCAAAGGTATGAGAGCACAACTGCAGGGTAGTTCCCTGAAATAAAAGGCCCCCCAGGTAAATTTTTGTTAACGGCCCTTGGGCTAACGGGGCGGCGTCGCGGCCAGCTGTTTTTGGATCTCCTTGAGCAACGCCCCGCTGGCCGGGTCGGCCATGGAGTTGAAGCTGGTGACGCTGGTGCCGTCCCGCGCGATGACGTACTTGTAGAAGTTCCAGCGCGGCGTGGTGCCCGTTTTGGCTGCCAGTTGCTTGAAGAGCGGATTGGCATCCTTGCCCGTCACGCTGGTTTTGGTGAACATCGGGAATTTCACGCCGAAAGTGTTCTCGCAGAAATCGGCAATTTCCTTGTTGCTGCCGGTTTCCTGCGAAAAGTCGTTGGAGGGGAAGCCCAGCACCACCAGGCCCTGGTCCTTGTATTTGGCATGCAGCGCTTCCAGCCCTTTGTACTGGCCGGTGAATCCGCAGAAGCTGGCGGTGTTGACCACGACCACCACCTTGCCGCTGTACTGGCAGAGCGACTGGGGTTTTTCGTCCTGCAGGCGCAGGAAGTCCTGCTGCAACAGGCTGGGGCAGGCTGCGGGCGCCGGTGTGGCGGGGTTGGCCGCCAGCGCGCCCGGGTGGGCTGCCAGCAGCGCGGCGCAGCACAGCGTGCTCAGCAGGAGGGTTTTGGGCGTGCAGACAGGCATGGGCGAACTCGCGGACAGTTAGGTGAAAGGCGTATTTCATTTTGTCGTTCTTGTTGCCCCGGCACAAGCCGGTCGGCGCGGGTCATGCCCGCCCAGTGAATACGCAGCGTGCCGCCGGCTGGATTCAGCCCCGCCTTGACAGTGGACAGGGCCCAAAACGAAGCCTCGGGTAGGTGAACATGCCGGAATGAGGGTCGAAATATCCTGATTTGCCGGTAAATTGCCGTCAAGTCGCAAGTTGTCACATTCCCCGCCTAAAATCGCGCTAGTACCCAGGATGCACCGGGAGGGCATCCAAGGCAGATTTATCTGCGTATTCGATTGCGAAGGAGTTCATATGCTTTACCCCGAACTGTTCAAACAACTTGAATCCGTCCGCTGGGACATGGACAAGGATATCCCATGGGCCAGTTTTGACCCGGCCAAGCTGACCGACGAGCAGGCCCAGACCATCAAGATGAACGCCATTACCGAGTGGTCCGCCCTGCCGGCTACCGAAATGTTCCTGCGCGACAACAAGGACGACAGCGATTTCTCGGCCTTCATGTCGATCTGGTTCTTCGAAGAGCAAAAACATTCGCTGGTGCTGATGGAGTACCTCAAGCGCTTCCGCCCCGACCTGGCCCCTACTGAAAAAGAGCTGCACGAAGTGCGCTTTGAGTTTGAGCCGGCGCCCGCGCTGGAAACCCTGATGCTGCATTTTTGCGGCGAGATCCGCCTGAACCACTGGTACCGCCGCGCCAGCGAATGGCACACCGAGCCCGTCATCAAGCAGATCTACACCCAACTGAGCCAGGATGAAGCGCGCCATGGCGGCGCCTACCTGCGCTACATGAAGCGGGCTATCAACAATTTCGGCAATGAAGCCAAATCCGCCTTCACCAAGGTCGGCGTGCTGATGGCCAGCGCGCGCCGCACGGCGCAGGCGCTGCACCCGACCAACCTTCACGTGAACAAAAGCCTGTTCCCGCGCGACACCATCCAGAGCCGCCTGCCCAACCCCGAGTGGCTGGAGCATTGGCTGGACACGCAGATCAAATTTGACGCTGTGTGGGAAGGCAAAGTGGTTGATCGCATCCTGCACAACTTGAGCCTGCTGATGAACCAGAGCTTCAAGACTGTGCAGGAGCTGAACCGCTACCGCAAGGAAGTCGGCAAAGAGCTGGCCGAGTCCATCGCCGCCAAACCGGCGCCCACAGGGGCTTGATGCAAGACGTCCGCTGGCCGAGTGCCTCGGGCGGTCGAAGCCGGGTGGTCGCCCGCGGCGCGCAGGTGTTCGCGGTGGCCAATGCCAGCGATGCTTCGCTGGATTTTGCCGGGCAGCTCGCGCAGACGCTGGTGATGCTCGACGGGCACCTGGCGCATGTGGGCGCTTCGCGCGCCAGTTTGCTGAGCGTGCAGATTTTTCTGGCAGACCTTCAAGACAAAAAGCAGCTGGACCCGGTCTGGCGGCAATGGATCGGCGACGACAGCGCCGCCTGGCCTCAACGTGCGGTGGTGGGTGCGCAATTGGACGGTGGCCTGCTGGTGGAAATCGTCGCCCAGGCCTTCCGGTAAAGTGGTGTGATGCCCAGCGAGACCACCCTCCCCCCGCCGCCCCAGTTCCTGCAAAAAATCGCGTCTCGCGAGGAGGCGCCGCAGCGGCTGGCCGCATTGCCCAAGCCCATCGTTTTCACCAACGGCGTGTTTGATGTCTTGCATCGCGGCCATGTGACCTACCTGGCCCATGCGCGCGCGCTGGGCGGCAGCCTGGTGGTGGCGCTGAACACGGATGCGTCGGCACGGCGCCTGGGCAAGGGCCCGGACCGGCCGCTCAACAACCAGGAGGACCGCGCCATCATGATGGCCGCGCTGGCGTCGGTGAGCATGGTCACCTGGTTTGACGAGGACACGCCGCTCGAGCTGATCTCTGAATTGCAGCCCGACCTGCTGGTCAAGGGGGGCGACTACGACATGGACAAGCTCGCGGAAACGGCGGTGGTCAAGGCTTATGGCGGCCGTGCGCAGGCGATTCCGTTTGTGGACGGGTATTCAACAACGGCTTTGGTCAAGAAAATCCGGTCGGCGTAACCCGGGGCCGGCACCGCCTGCGGCGTCAGGCGGTTTTGGCGATCAGCACGGCGTTGGAACCGCCGAACGCAAATGAGTTGGACATCACGGCGCGCAGGCCTTTGGCATCCCGCGGCGCGAGCGGCAGGTAGTCCAGATCGCAGCGCGGGTCGGGGTTGTGCAGAAAGGCGGTGGGCGGCAACTGCCCGGCGCGCAAGGCCATCAGACTGGCAATGAATTCCATCGCACCCGCCGCGCCCATCGCGTGCCCATGCACGCCTTTACTGGAGCTGATCGGCAGGCGCGCGGCCAGGTCCTGGAAGGCCAGCTTGATGGCGCTGGTTTCCACCACGTCACCGACATCGGTCGCGGTGCCGTGGGCATTGAGGTAACCGATGTCGGAAGCCTGCAGCTTGGCGTCTTCGAGTGCCAGCGTCATGGCGCGTGCCTGGCCCTGGGCGTCGGGCTGTGTCAGGTGGTGCGCGTCGGTGGTTGAGGCGTAGCCGCACAGCTCGGCGAGGATGTTGGCGCCGCGCCGTTTGGCGCTTTCCCATTCTTCCAGGACCAGCATGGCCGCACCTTCGGCCAGCACCAGGCCGCTGCGGTCGATGGAGAACGGACGGCAGGATGTTTCAGGGCCGTCGGCATGGGGCCTGGCCAGCGTGTGCATGGCCTGCCAGGCCTTGATGGTGCCGCGGTTCAGCAGCGCCTCGGAGCCGCCGGCCAGCATGGCGTCGGCGTAACCATGGCGAATTTGCCGGAAGGCCTCGCCGATGGACGTGGCCGACGATGCGCAGGCGTTGGAGACCGTGCTGCTCGGGCCCTTGAGGCCGAACTCCATGGAGACATGGGCGGCAATGGCGTTGTTCATGGCCAGCACCACCGTCATGGGGCGCAGGCGCGCGACTTTTTGCTCGAGCAATGAGGTGTAGGCCGCTTCGGTGGAGCCGGCGCCGCCGCTGCCCGTGCCCAGCGACACGCCAAAGCGCTCGGGGTTGAGGTCGTTTGGCAATGTGCCGGCCTCTGCAAGCAGCCCGGCTTGCGCCATGGCTTCGCGGCCGGCTACCAGCGCGAACTGGCTGACGCGGTCCATGGTCAACAGGCGCGCGCGCGGGAAATGGGGGTCGGGATCGAAATCAATGGAGCCCGCGAGCACACTTTCGGTGCCCGTGGGAAAGGCGATGTCGACGGCCCGGATGCCGGAGCGGGCCGAGAGCAGCGATTCAAAGAAAGTTGAAGTGCCGGTGCCGACGGCGGAGATGACGCCCAGACCCGTAATGGCAACACGACGCATGGGGTGTCCTGGAGGGCCCGCCAGGGGCTCAGGCGGCTGGTTTGCCCGCCGGCAGCAAAGGCTCGATCAGCTGGACCATTTCCGCAAGGGTGCGGGGCGGGTTGGCCTGGTCGGGAATCTGGATGCCGAACTGGTCTTCGATCTGGAACAGGAATTCGATGACCGCCAGCGAGTCGAGCCCCAGGCTTTCCAGCGTCGCATCCGGCAGCAGTTTGTCTTCGCTGATGCCAAATGTCTCGGCAAAAAGATTGATCAAATCAGAATTCATCACCCAACCAGTACGTATGTATGCAAAGCGTCATTGTCCCACCATCGCCATGACAAGCCGACGATTGGCGATTGTTCAGACCTCAAGGTCATTTTACAAAAGCGGTGGCGTTGTTTTTGTGCCTCAAGGCGTGTACATCTGCCGGACTGCATCCGACAGGCTGAACGTTCCCAACAGCTCCCCTAAATAACTGACCGGCGCCGGCGCAACGGCCGCCGCGCCGATTTCTGTGCGCAACCGGGCGTTGCTGAACACCGCGTCGGCTGTCAAAAAAGGCAAATAGGGTTGCAGTGCGTCGAACATCCATCGCTGGCGGGCAAATTTGGGTGTTGGCACGTAGTCGCGCCCCCGCATCACCAGCTTGCCGATGCCCGGCATCGTGGCCGTCAATTCGTCGGCCAGTGCTTTGAACGTCATGGAGTCTTCGCCGGTTGACACGTGGTAGCAGTCGTGTGCCAGCGTGTCCTTGAGCAGCATCTCGGCAAAAGCGCCGGCGATGAAGTCCACTGGCGCGAAATCGAGCCTGGCCAGTGGGTCCAGCGGCACATCGCCGAGCTCGGCCATCACGGGAATCGACCACAGCATGTTGCGCGACAGCTTGGCGTCGTCAATGCCGCGCGACAGCACGATGCCGGGACGCAGGCTGACAAAAGGGCTGCCGGCGGCACGCAGCAGGGTTTCGGCGTCGCGCTTGGAGCGGATGTAGTCGTTGGCATAGCCGGCAAAGGGCATGTCTTCGGTGATGACGCCGCGCGGCTCGGTCGTGACCGCCGCCGTGCCGACAAAGAAGCCGCGCTGGGAGGGCGTCAGGTTCTTCAGGATGCTGGAGAAGTTCTCGGCCGCCTTGATATTGATAGGGTAAACCCCGGCGCCCGGTTTGAACGAGGTGCTGGCGGCCGAGTGCAGGATCACGTCGGCCGATTGCAGGACGGCCGTACTCAGGCCAAAGTTGGGTTCGATGACGTCGCCGGCTTCGGCGGACACCATCTCGGCAAATTCGGGTTTCCATAAAACGCTTTTTTGCAGGCGTTCGAGGAGGCGGGCACGGGCCTGGTTCGAATCGGCGGCGCGCACCACAGCAGTGCTGTAGACGCCGCGCGCGGCCAGAAGAAGCATCAACTCGCCGCCAATCAGGCCGGTTGCGCCCGAAAGCAGTACGCGTTTTGACATGTGAAGAAATGTAAAGCTGAACCCACGAGTATAAGCCAGCCTACTACTCTGACCGGCAAAATTCCCATGGTCCCAGGCGTCTAAATCCCCTCAAAACGCCGTAAATCACACGGTGCGGCGCCTTTTGACGCGCCGCCGGTGTCTCCTCTATTTGGTGGAGGACTCCACGGCCGGGATTTCCGGGGCTTTTTCGTCACCCCGGTGCCCGCGCAGCCGTGCCGTCATGCGCTTGATCAGGTGCTCCAGGTCGTCGATATAGGTAAACACCGCCGGCACCACCAGCAGGCTGAGCACGGTCGAGGTGATCAGCCCGCCGATGACGGCAATCGACATCGGCGAGCGAAAGCTCGGGTCGGCCGCGCCGAAGCCCAGGGCGATCGGCATCATGCCGGCGCCCATGGCCAGCGTGGTCATGATGATGGGCCGTGCCCGCTTGTGGCAGGCGTCCAGCAGCGCATCCCAGCGCGACAGGTTGTGGTCGCGCCGCGCGACGATGGCGTATTCCACCAGCAGGATGGAGTTTTTGGTGGCAATGCCCATCAGCATGATCAGCCCGATGAGCGAAGGCATGGAAAAGCTCTTCTGTGCGATCAGCAGGCCGACGAAGGCGCCGCCCAGGGACAGCGGCAGGGCGGCCAGAATCGTCACCGGGTGCAGGAAGTCCTTGAACAGCAGCACCAGCACGATGTAGATGCACAGCACGCCGGTCAGCATGGCCAGGCCGAAGCTGGCAAACAGCTCGCCCATGACCTCGGCGTCGCCGACTTCCACCACCCGCACGCCCGCGGGCAGGTTCTTGATGGCCGGCAGCAGCTTGACCTCTTCGGTGATGTCGCCCAGCGCGCGGCCCGAGAGTTCGATTTCAAACTTCACATTGCGCGAGCGGTCGTAGCGGTCGATGATGGCCGGCCCGCCCGCCACTTCCAGCGTGGCCACCTGGCCCAGCATCACCGGCCCCACGCCCGGCTTCACGCTGGGCACCGTCAGGCGCTCCAGCACGCTCAAATCCTTGCGTGCGGCATCGTCCAGCTTCACCACGATGGGCACCTGCCGCTGCGACAGGTTCAGCTTGGGCAACGATTCTTCATAGTCGCCCACGGTGGCGATGCGCAGCGTCTCGCCCATGGCCGCGCTGGTCACGCCGAGGTCGGCGGCGCGGGCGAAGTCCGGCCTGATCGCGATTTCAGGCCTGACCAGGCTGGCGCTGGACGAAATATTGCCCAGCCCCGGGATGGTGCGCAGGTCTTTCTCGACGGCAAGCGCCGCCGCCAGCAAGGCGTTGGAATCCTCGGCCGTGAGCATCAGGATGTAGGCCTCGCCCGAGCCGCCCAGGCCCACCTTGCTGCGCACGCCCGGCACGGCTTCGAGTGCGGCCCGCATCTTGTTTTCGATGCCCTGCTTGCGCGGCCGTTCGGTGCGTTCGTCGAGCAGCACCGTCAGCGTGGCCTTTCGGGTTTCGGCCGCGCCCTGCATGGCGAACGGGTCGCCGCCGGCGGCGCCGCCGCCTATGGTGGTGTAGACGCTTTTCACGTGCTCGACCTTGCTGATGAGCTGGCGCGCGTGTTCTGCTGAAGCCTTGGTTTGCGTCAAGGTGGCGCCGGGCGGCAGCTCCAGGTAGACCTGCGTCTGCGAGTTGTCGTCCGGCGGGATGAAGCCGGTGGGCAGCAGGGGGATCAGCGCCACCGAGCCGAAGAAAAAGAGCGTCGCCGCTGCCATGGTCGTCTTGCGGTGCTTCATGCACCAGGCCGCGCAGCGCATGTAAAAGCGCATCCAGCCCGGGTCTTTGTGGTCGCCGACGATGGGTTTGAGGATGTAGGCCGCCATCATGGGCGTGAGCACCCGCGCCACCACCAGCGAGGCGAACACCGCCAGCGAAGCCGTCCAGCCGAACTGCTTGAAGAACTTGCCGGCCACGCCGCTCATGAAGGCGGTGGGCAAAAACACCGCGATCAGCGTGAAGGTGGTGGCGACCACCGCCAGGCCGATTTCATCGGCCGCTTCCATGGCGGCTTCGTAAGGCGTTTTTCCCATGCGCAGGTGGCGCACGATGTTCTCGACCTCCACGATGGCATCGTCCACCAGGATGCCGATCACCAGCGAGAGCGCCAGCAGCGTGATCACGTTGATGGAAAAGCCGAGCATGTGCATGCCGATAAACGCCGGGATCACCGACAGCGGCAGCGCCACGGCCGAGACAAAGGTGGCGCGCCAGTCGCGCAGGAAGAGCCACACCACCAGCACCGCCAGGATGCCGCCCTCATAGAGCAGGTGCATGGAGCCGTCGTATTCCTCCTGCACCGGTTTCACGAAGTTGAAGGCCTCGGTGAGCTCCACATCGGGGTGCTGCAGCTTGAGCTCGGCCAGCGCCGCCTGCACGGCCGCGCCCACGGTTACTTCGCTCTCGCCGCGGCTGCGCGACACCTCAAAGCCCACCACCGGCTTGCCGTCGAGCAGGGCGGCGGCGCGGGGCTCGGCCGTGGTGTCGCTCACGGTGGCCACTTCATCCAGGCGGATGCGCCGGCCGTCGCTCAGCGCCAGCTCCATGCTGCCGAGTTCGGCGGCGGACTTGACGGTGGCCATGGTGCGGATGGGCTGCTCGCTGCCGCCCAGGTCGGCGCGGCCGCCCGCGCTTTCGGTTTGCACCTGGCGCAACTGGCGAGAAATATCGGCGGCCGTCGCGCCCAGCGCCTGCAGGCGCGACGGGTCCAGCGCGATGCGCACCTCGCGCGAAACGCCGCCCACGCGGTTGACGGCGCCCACGCCGCGCACCGACAGCAGCTTGCGGGAGATGTCGTTGTCGACAAACCAGGACAGGGCTTCGTCGTCCATGCGCGGCGAGCGGATGGTGAAGGCCAGCACCGGCTGGCCGGCCAGGTCCATCTTGGTGACGACCGGGTCACGCACGTCGGCCGGCAACTCGCCGCGCACCTTGGCCACGGCGGCCCGCACGTCGTCGACGGCTTCCTGCACCGGTTTTTCGAGGCGGAACTCGGCGGTGATGGTAGCGCCGCCGTCCTGCACCTTGGTGTAGATGTGCTTGAGGCCCTGCACCGTGGCAATGGAGTTCTCGAGCTTGCGGGCCACTTCCGTTTCAAGCTGCGCCGGGGCGGCGCCCGGCAGCGCGGCGGACACCGTCACCGTCGGCAGGTCGATGTCGGGGAAGTTCTGTACCTTCATGGCCTTGAACGACAGCATGCCGGCGAAGGTCAGCAGCACAAACAGCATGACCGCGGGGATCGGGTTTTTGATCGACCATGAGGAGACGTTCATCTGGAATGCTCCTTATTTTGTAGCGACAGGTGCAGAGCTGGCGCTGGCTGGAGTCGTATTTGGCACTGAATCGCTGACGCGCACCAAATCGCCGTCGTTCAGGAAGCCCGCGCCGCTCACGATCACGCGGGCGTCGGCCGCCAGGCCCGACGTGATCTCAAGCCGGTCGCCGGCCAGCCGGCCGGTCTGTACCTTGAGCTGGCTGATGCGGTTGTCGGGATTGAGCTTGAACACGTAGTTGAAGCCGTCGCGCACGACGACCGCGGGTTGCGGGACGGTCAGCGCCGGCGTGGAGCCCAGTTCAAAATCGCCGCGGGCAAACATGCCCGCCTTGGCCGGCGACGCCATGCCGGCGGAGACCGGCAAATCGACATACACCAGCGCGGCGCGGGTTTGCGGGTCGACACTGGGCGCGATCATGCGCACCTTGCCTTTGAGCTGCGCGCCGCTGGCCGCGACGACCGTCGCCACCGTGCCGGCCTTGATGCGGCCGAGCTCGGCGGAGGTGACTTCCGCGCGCCACTCCAGGCGCCCGCCGCGAATCAGCCTGAACAGCTCGGTGCCCTGGGGCACGACGGAGCCGACGGTGGCGGTGCGCGCCGAGATCACGCCGCTGTCGGGTGCCAGCACCTGCGTGTTTTTGCCGCGCAGCTGCTGGGCGTCCAGCACGGCTTTGGCCGCCTCGACGCGCGCCTTGGCGGTCTGCTCGGCGGTGTTGTACTGGTTGATCTGCTGCTCGCTCAGGGCGCCGGAGCTGGCCAGCGTGCGCGCGCGCGCGGCGTTGTCGGCGGCGTCGGCCGCGTTGGCCTGCGCTTCGATCAGGCTGGCGCGGGCCTGGGCGGTGTCGGCCTGCACGCTGTCGCCTGAAAACACCGCCAGCACCTGCCCGGCCTTGACCTGGTCGCCCACGTTGGCCTGCACCTGCACCAGCCTGAGGCCGTTGGATTCGGAGCCGATCACCGCTTCCTGCCAGGCGGTGATATTGCCGTTGGCGCTGAGTTTGACCGGCAGGTTCACCTGAACCGGCAAGGCCGTCGCAACGGTAAGCGCCGGTTTGGACGTCGCCTTGGCATCGGCCTTCGCCTCGGGCTTGGCTTCAGACTTTAAGAGAAAAATGGCCACAGCCCCTACGGTTATTAGGGTTGCAGCTATTAAAGCGATAGCAAGGGGCTTGAGTTTGAATGTAGGCATGGTGTGCGGTGGATGGGCAATGTTCTTGCGGGTCTGTGAAGGGGCGGGCGTGTGGCGGGGCTTCAGGGGGCCGTGATGGCGGCAGGGGTGAGCGGGGCCTGGGCGTCCGAGACGAGCGGCGGCACCGCCGGCTCGGCGGTGGTCCAGCCGCCGCCCAGCGCGCGGTACAGCGCCACCCAGGCGGCGCGCCGGTCGCGCTGCAGCGTGACCACGGCGCTTTGCGCCGCCAGCAGCGTGCGGCGCGCGTCTTCAAGTTCGACCAGGCTGGCCAGCCCGCTTTTGTAGCGCGCTTCGGTGCCGGTGAAGGAGGCGCGGTAGCCCTGGGCGGCCACCAGGGCGTCTTCGTTGCGCTCGGCGGTGCTTTGCAGGTTGACCAATGCTTCCTCGACTTCGCGCACGGCCTTGCGCACGCTGGCCCGGTATTGCGTGGCGGCGTTTTCGTAGCGCGCCTTGGCGGCTTCCACGTTGGCTTCGCTGGCGCCGCCGTCAAACAGCGGGATCGTCAGCTGCAGCGGCCCGACGGTCCAGGTGTCAAAGCGCTGCGTCGAGGCGCTGGTGCGGCTCTTGGTGGTGAAGATGGAGCCGCTCAGGCTCAGGCGCGGAAAGCGCTGCGCACGGGCGCTGCCCACTTCGAGATGGGCGGCGTCGACCTCGCGCGCCGCGTTGAAGATGTCGGGCCGCTGGGCCAGCACCTCGGCCGGCACGCTGATCACGGGCGCCGCGGATTCGCGCGTCAGGTCCACGGGCGCGCTGGCCAGTTTTTGCCGCAGGGCGGGCTCGTCAACCGCCGTCAGCGCCACCAGCGCCTTGATGTCCAGGTCGCAGAGCGCGCGCTGCTGGATGGCGTTGGCGTGGCCTTCCGCGGCGCTGGCCCGGGCCAATGCCGCGGTAGCGGGCGCGGTAAAGCCGGCCTTGGTGCTCAGGTCCGACAGCCGCGCGGTCTCGGCGCGCGAAGCGGCGTCGGCGCGGGAGACGTCCAGCAATTTCTCGCAGGCGCGATAGCTGTAGTACTGCGTGGCGACTTCGGCGGCGACTGAAACACGCGCCGCGTGCCAGGTCGCCTGCGATCCCTCAAAACGCTGCTGGTCGGCGTCCCGGCTCGCCGCGTACTGGCCAAACACGTCGATTTCCCAGGTGGTCTGCAGGCCGGCTTCAAGGGTGGTGGCGATAGGCGGTGTCGCGGCGCGGTTGATCGGCGCCGAGCGCCCGCGGCTGGCGCTGGCCACGGCGTCCAGCGTGGGCAGCAGCGCCGCGCCGGAGGCCACGCGCGAAGCCCGCGCCTGTTCAATGTTGGAGCGCGCCGTGGAGACGTCCGGATTGACCGCCTCGCCGGCCATGATCAGCTCCACCAGCAAGGGATCGTTTTGCTGCTGCCACCATTGGGACAAGCCTGCCAGGCTGCCGCCGTGGGGCAAGGCCGCCGTGGTGGTGCTGGCGGCCGGCAAAGGCGCCTGCCACTGCGCCGGCATCGGGGCCGGCGGCGTCTGGTGGGACGTGTCTACCGTGGCGCAGCCGGCCAGCAGCAGCGCGCAGCTCAGTGCCAGCAGGCGGGAAGGCTTGCGCCGTACATCAGGCTTATTCATGGTGTGCAGTTTTCTGGCGCGGCCTGGCTGCCGCAGGATGATCGGAAGCATGTTTTCGCCGTGACGCTTCGACGGCGACCATGGCCTCGGCGTAAGCCACCAGGCTGACAGCCCACTGCTCCACGGCGTCAGGCGCGCCGAAGAGCTGGGGCCGGATCGCGTCCACCACCTCGCGGCTGATGAACATGTGGATCGCCAGGCCGGTGATGGAAAAGGCCAGCCGGTGCACATCGTCGTCGGCTTTGGTGAGCCCCAGGTGGCGGCACAGCACCTTCACCAGGGCCGCGTGCGCGGGTTTGATGCCCTGGTCGATTTCTTCGGCCCAGAGGCCGGTGGGCTCCAGCATCTCGCGAAAGTGCAGCCGGGTGCACAGCTGCACCAGTTCGTCCTGGCGCAGCGGCTCCAGGAAGCCCGAGAAAAAACCTTCCAGCGACTGGTGCAGGGTGAAGTGGGGCTGGTCGTACAGCGCGATGTCGTCGCGGGCGCTGCCCAGCGGCTCGGTGAAGACGGCCTTGTACAGCCCGGCCTTGTCGCCGAAGTAATAACTGATGGCCGCCACGTTGGCGCCGGCGGCCTGGGCGATGTCGCGGATGGAGGTTTTGGCAAAGCCCTTTTCGGAGAACAGCCGCAGGGCCGCGTGCAGCAAATGGGCCCTGGCGTGGGCGCCGTCGGAGCGCTGCTTGCGGGCTTCGCCTTCGGGGGCGGCGGGGCGCAAGGGGGTTTTTGGACGAGGGTCGGCATTCATGTGCCGCATTAAAGCACATGAATCAAACGTTTGATTGAATTAAATCAGTCGATTGACTTAAAGGTCGACACCCAGAGCGCCTGGATGGCGTCGCACTCGGCCTGGAGCGCCGGCGGGGTGACCTGGGTGGGCTCTTCGTTCAGGCGTGCGCGATGCTGCACGCGCCGCAGTTCGCGGTAAGCGCCGGCCGCCCGCTGGCCCACGCCGGGCGGCAGCAGGCCGGCGGCTTCAGCGCGCTGCAGCAGGGAAATGTTGCCGACATTGGCAATGAGCTCGGGGTGCTGCGCAGACTGCGACAACACCAGGAACTGCACGGCAAACTCGGCGTCCACCATGCCGCCGGGGCTATGCTTGACGTCGAATTTTTCGGGCTCGGGCGCCAGCGCGGGGGCGCCGTCTGCCAGATGCGGGACATGCGCGCGTTTGATGGGGTGCGCGTTGCGCACTTTCTCGCGCATCGCAACAATCTCGTTGCGCAGCGCCGCCCTGTCGCGCGGCGCGGTGATGACAGATTCACGCACCTGGTCAAAACGTTGGCGCAGCGCATCATCGCCCTGCACGCAGCGCGCACGTGTCATGGCCTGGTGTTCCCAGGTCCAGGCGGTGTTGCTGCCGCGCTGCTGCTGGTAGCGGGTATAGGCGTCAAAGCTCGTGACCAGCAGGCCCGAGTTGCCGTTGGGGCGCAGGGCCGTGTCGATCTCGAACAGGTCGCCTTCGCTGGTCTTGATGGTCAGCCAGTTGATCAGCTTGCGCACAAAAGCCGCATAAACCTCGGGCGCGCGCTCATCGTCGTCTTCATAGACGAACACGATGTCCAGGTCGCTGCCGTAACCCAGCTCCTTCCCGCCCAGTTTGCCGTAGGCAATGATGGCGAACTGCGGTGTCTCGCGGTGCCGGTTTTTCAGGCGTTGCCAGCACCAGTCGGTGGTGATGCTCAGCACGGCTTCGGCCAGCGCGCTCAGGTCGTCGGCCACCTGCTCGACTGTCAGCACGCCTTCCAGGTCGCGCGCCAGCGTGCGAAACACTTCGGCATGGTGCGCGCGGCGCAGCAGGTTCAGGCAGGTTTCCTCATCGTCTTCGCCAGTGCTCTTGAGCGCGGCCAGCCGCTGCCGCAGGTCGCGGGCAAAGGCGACGCCGTCAAAACGTTCCTTGAGCAGCTCGTCGCTGGCCAGCTCGTCGATCACGCCGGGGTGCTGCAGCAGGTAGCGCGCGGGCCACTTGGCCGCGCCCAGCAGGCGCAGCAGGCGTTCGTGCACGGCGGGGCGCTCCAGCAGCAGCGCCAGGTAGCTCTCCCGCCTGAGCAGCGGCTCGATCCAGTCGATGATCCGTATGGCCGCTTCTTCGGTCACGGCGCCCTCGGCGAGCCAGGTGGCGGTGCGCTGCACCAGCCGTGTCAGGCGCGCGCGCGACTCTTCTTTCAGTGCGAGGACGCGGGGGTGCTGGCGCCACAGCGTCAGGCGCTCGCGGAATTTCTCCGGCCATTGCTCCGACAGCTGGGCCAGCAGGTCGTCAAGCTGCTGCGGAACCGCCTTGGCCGCCTTGCCGTTGCAGCCCTTGCAGTCGGCCTTGCCGCCCAGCAGCTTGTCAAATTCGCCGGCCACCAGTTCGCGGTGGGCATCGAGCTCGCTGAGGAAAGGGCAGCAGTTGCCGTAACCCAGTGTCTCGGCGATCCAGGCCAGGTCGTCATCGCGCGTGGGCAGCACATGGGTCTGCTGGTCGTCCAGATACTGGATGCGGTGCTCCACCTTGCGAAGGAAGTCATAGGCGCGCGCCAGCGCATCGGCGGTCTCCTGCGGCATCAGGCCCGCGCGTGCCACGCGCTGCAGGGCGTCGACCGTCGGGCGCGTGCGCAACTCGGGAAATTGCCCGCCGCGCACCACCTGCAGCAACTGCACGGTGAACTCGATCTCGCGTATGCCGCCGCGCGACATCTTGACGTCGTTGGCGCGCTCCGGGTGCCCCGCGCAGCGTTTTGCCGCATGCTCCCGGATCTGCCGGTGCAGGATGCGCAGGGCGTCAAAGACGTTGTAGTCCAGGTATTTCCTGAACACGAAAGGCAACACCGGGCCGCGCAAGGCCTGTGCAGCGCCGCTCTGCACGCACTCCAGCGGCGCCACCACCCGGCTTTTCAGCCAGGCAAAGCGCTCCCACTCGCGGCCCTGCGCCTGGAAATACTCTTCAAGCGCACTGAGCGAAACGGCGGCAGGCCCGGAACTGCCATTGGGCCGAAGCGCCAGGTCCACCCGGAAGACAAAGCCATGTTCCGTCGAGTCGCCGATCAGGCTGAAGACCGCCTTGACCTGGTGCGCGAAGTACTCGTGGTTCGTGATCTGCCCGCGGCCGTCGCTGCGCCCGGCCGTCTCGCCGTCGTGGTCATACACATAAATCAGGTCGATGTCGCTGGAGACATTGAGCTCGCGTGCGCCCAGCTTGCCCATGCCCACCACCCACATGCGGGCGCGCGTTCCATCGGGAGCCAGCGGCGCGCCATGCAGGGCATCCAGCACCCGGCCGGACTCCACCATGGCGACATCGAGCGCCAGTTCCGCGAGCTCGGTCATGGCGCGTGTCACCACCACGAGAGGCGCCTGGTTCTCGCAAGCACCGTCGCAATCGAGCACCACCAGGCGCTCCATGACCAGCTGGCGCACGACCCGCAGTGCGGCCCCGATTTCAAGGCCTTGCGCCAAAAGCCCGTCAAGGGCGGCCTGCATGGTGGCGCGCACGGGCGCGCCTGGGGGCAAAAGAGGAAGGTGGCCGGCATAACGGCGGCGAACGCGCTGCACGAACCGTGAATAGTCCGACGCTGCCGGCCCGGCGGCGGGGAGGGTCTCTGGGCGGACGGTGGGGGCGACGGTCATCACACTACTTCACAAAACTTCATGGTCTCCCGCCGGGCGGACGCTGGCCCCGGCGGTCATAATTCTCAAGTCAATGGAGCCAACGATTCCCAGCCCGACCCACCCGCCAGCCCAGCCGGCGCGACGCCTGCAATGGCTGGCCTTCACCGTGCGCATGCTGCTGTGGCTCGTCGTTTCGGCCTGGCTCCTCTTCGGCCTGAGCCTGGTCGTGCTGCATGGCTGGATTGTGCCGCGAATCGGGGAATTTCGTCCGCGCCTGGAAATAGAGGCCAGCAAGGCGCTGGGGGTGCCTGTTCGCATCGGCGACATCACCGCCCGCTCCCGGGGCATGATCCCCTCTTTCGAGTTGCGCGACGTGACCCTGCTCGACCCCCAGGGGCGAGAAGCCCTGCGCCTGCCGCGGCTTCTGGGTGCGCTGTCCCCCGCCTCCATCTGGAGCCTGGGTTTTGAGCAGCTTTATATCGACGAGCCCGAACTGGACATTCGCCGCGCTGCGGACGGAAAGATCTACGTGGGCGGGCTGGACGTCTCGCAAGACCGCGCCGCCGGCCAGAGCGCCGCTGCCGACTGGTTCTTTTCCCAGACCGAGTTCGTGATCCGGGGCGGCACCGTGCGCTGGACCGACGAGTTGCAGAAAGCGCCGACGCTGGCGCTGACACAGGTCGACTGGGTGATGCGCAACGCCCGGCGCCGCCACCTGATGCGCCTGGACGCCTCACCGCCCCCGGAGTGGGGCGACCGCTTCACATTGATGGGGGTTTTCCGCCAGTCGCTGTTGTCGCGAAACGCGGGCGATTTTGACGGCTGGACGGGTCAGCTGTTTGCCGACTTCGGCCGCGTGGATGCCTCCCGAGTCAGGCAATACATCAACATGGACACGCTGGGCGTGGAGCTGATCCGCGGCAACGGCGCGCTGCGCGCCTGGGCCGACGTCAGCAAGGGGCAGATCATCGGCGGGACGGCCGACGTGGCGCTGCAGGACGTGGACGCCAGGCTGGGCGCCAGGCTCCAGCCCCTGGCGTTTGAATCGGTCGCGGGGCGTATTGGCGGCGGGCAACGCGCCAACGGCTTTGACTTCAACACCCAGGGCCTGCGCTTTCGCACACGCGATGGCCTGCAGTGGCCCGGCGGCAATGTGGCACTGGTGCACACCGGCGACGAAGCCGGCGCGCCGCAGCACACCGAATTCAAGGCCGACAAACTCGATCTGGCCGCGCTGGCGCAAATTGCCAACCGCCTGCCACTCGATGAACCGACCCACGCCCTGATTGCTTCTTTCGCCCCCAAAGGCCTGGTCGAAACTGTCGAGGCCCGCTGGCAGGGGCCGATGGATGCCCCCTCCACTTACGCGGCAAAAGGGCGCGTGGTCGGCCTGAACGTCGCCGCGCTGCCGGCGCCCCCCCAGCCGGCCGCCTCCGGCCCGGCGCCTGCACATCCCAAACCCGGCAGGCCGGGGATCAGCGGCGCCGCGATCGATTTCGATGTGACGCAGGCCGGCGGGCAAGCCAAAGTCAGGATCGCCAACGGCGCACTGACCGTTCCTGGTGTGTTCGAAGACCCGGTGGTTCCGTTCGACCAGTTCTCGACGGAGGCCCAATGGAAATTTTCGGGGCGAAAGATCGAAGCCCAGCTGCGCAACCTGCAGTTTGCCAATGCCGATGCGCAAGGCGAGGCGCAGGTCAGCTGGCATACGGCCGATGTGGGCGCCGGCGCCCCCGCTGCCGCAGGCGCGCCAGACCACCGCTTTCCCGGCGTGGTGGATTTGCAGGGTGCGTTGAGCCGGGGCGACGGCGACCGGGTTCACCGCTATTTGCCGCTGGTGTTGCCCGACCCGGTGCGCCATTACGTGCGGGATGCCGTGGTGCAGGGCCAGGTCAGCGACGTGAAGTTCAAGGTCAAGGGGCCTGTGGAAGAGTTGCCCTTCAAGAACCCGGCGCGCGGCGAATTCAGGGTGTCGGCCAAGGTGCGCAACGGGCAACTGGCCTATGTGCCCAAAACCATACAACCGGCCGGCGCGGCGCCGTGGCCGGCGCTGACCGAGCTCAACGGCGAACTGGTGTTCAACCGCGCATCGCTGGAGGTGAACGGCGCCACAAGCAAAGTCGCCGGCCTGCCGGGCCTGCAAGTGGTCAAGGCAGAAGCGCGCATCCCGGACCTGACCCACGACTCCACCGTGGAAGTCAATGTGGAGGTCAAGGGCGCGCTGTCCGACGCGCTGGGGTTCGTCAACCAGTCCCCGGTGGGCAACATGACCAACCACGTGCTGGCCAAGGCCGTTGCGACCGGCACGGGCGAATACCGCTTCCGGCTGGGGCTTCCCATTCATTCCATCGACAAGTCCCGCGTGGAAGGAACCGTCACCCTGTCAGGCAACGATGTGCAATTTGCCGCCGCCACGCCTGCCCTGAGCCGGCTCAAGGGCGTGGTGACCGTGAGCGAGCGCGGGTTTTCCGTCGCGGGCGGCCAGGCGCGGCTGCTGGGCGGCGACATCCGTTTTGACGGCGGCATGCGCTCGCAGCCGCGCGCACCGGGCAGCGCCGAGACCGAAACCGTCGCGACCTTCAAAGGGCAGGGCACCGTCACGGCCGAGGGCCTGCGGCAGGCCAAAGAGCTGGGGCCGCTCTCACGCATGGCGCAAGGCGCCAGCGGCAGCACGGCCTATACGGCCACCCTGGGTTTTCGCCGCGGCCAGCCTGAAGTCGCCATCTCCAGCAGCTTGCAAGGGATGGCCCTGAACCTGCCTGCACCGCTCTCGAAAACGGCTGAGGCCGCCTTGCCGCTGAGGTTCGAAAACACGCTGCTGCAGGCTTCACTGGCGCCTGGGCAAAAGCTGGAAGACCAGTTGTCGATCACGCTGGGCCGCATCGCGTCCATCATGTACGTGCGCGATGTGAGCGGGCCCGAACCTCGCGTCATACGCGGCGGCATCGGCGTGGGGCTGGAGCCCGGCGAAACGGCGCCCATGCAGGAGGCCGGCGTCGCGGCCAACATCAACCTGGCGCAGGTCGACCTGGATGCCTGGCAGAAGTTGCTGACGGACTCCTCCGGCGGCACTGCGCTGGCCGCACCGCCGCCGGTGGCGGCCACCGCGGCCACCAACCGTGCGGCGGCGGTGGCCGCGCTGACCTACATGCCCACCGTGATGGCCATACGCGCGAAGGAGCTGGTGGTGGAAGGGCGCAAGCTCAACAACGTGGTGGTCGGCGGCTCCCGCGAAGGCCTCACCTGGCGCGCCAACATCGACGCCACCGAGCTCAACGGCTATGTCGAGTTCCGCCAGCCCGGCGGCATCGGCGCAGGCCGTCTGTACGCGCGGCTCTCGCGCCTCAGCCTGGAGCCTGGAACCGCCAGCGACGTCGAGGCCATCCTGAACGAGCAGCCCGCCAGCATCCCGGCGCTGGACGTCGTGGTGGAGGACCTGGAGCTGCGCGGCAAGAAGCTGGGTCGCGTTGAAATCGATGCCGTCAACCGTGGTGCGTCGGCGGCGGCGCGCGAAGGCGTTCGTGAATGGCGCCTGAACAAGTTCAATGTGATCCTTCCCGAGGCCGTGCTGACCGCCACAGGCAACTGGGTCGCCCTGAACGCCCAGGCGCCCACGGCGGCGGCAGGCGGCGCGCGCCCTGCACGCGCACCTGCCGAGCGGCGCCGCACCGTGATGAACTTCAAGCTCGACATCGCCGATTCGGGGGCCTTGCTCAGGCGTTTCGGCATGGGCGACGTGATTCGCCGCGGCAAGGGCAAGCTGGAGGGCCAGGTGGCCTGGGTGGGCTCTCCGCTCAGCCTGGACTACCCGACCATGAGCGGGCAATTCAACGTGAACGTCGAGTCCGGGCAGTTCGTCAAGGCCGATCCGGGCATCGCCAAGCTGCTGGGCGTGCTGAGCCTGCAGTCCCTGCCCCGGCGGCTGGCGCTGGATTTTCGCGATGTCTTCTCCGAAGGTTTCGCCTTCGATTTTGTCCGCGGCGACGTCAACATCAACCAGGGCGTGGCCTACACCAACAACCTGCAGATGCGCGGCGTCAATGCCGCCGTCCTGATGGAAGGCTCCGCCGACATCGCCAAAGAGACGCAAAATATCAAGGTCGTGGTGGTGCCTGAAATCAACGCCGGCACGGCCTCGCTGATCGCGACGGCCATCAACCCGGCCATCGGCCTGGGCAGCTTCCTGGCGCAGATGTTTTTGCGCCGCCCCCTGATGCAGGCGGCGACGCAGGAGTTCCATATCGATGGCGCCTGGTCCGACCCCAGGGTCACCAAGCTGGACCGCAAGGCCCAGGCAGAAGCCAAACCGCCCGAGGCCTCCACGGAGACGCGCTGATCATGAAAATAGCAGCTATTCAAATGGTGTCGGCCACCCGGATCGAGGACAACCTGGAGGTGGCGCACCAGCTGCTCGGGCAAGCCGCGGCGCAAGGCGCGGAGCTGGCCGTGCTGCCCGAGTACTTCTGCATCATGGGCCGCAAAGACACCGACAAGCTGCAGTTCCAGGAGACGCCGGGCCAAGGGCCGATCCAGGATTTCCTGAGCCGGTCGGCGCGCGAACTGGGGCTGTGGATCGTCGGCGGCACATTGCCGATGGCCACGCCCGATCCGGCGCGTGCCCGCAATTGCTCACTGGCCTACGCGCCGTCCGGCGAATGCGTGGCACGCTACGACAAGATCCACCTGTTTCGTTTCGCGCAGGGCCAGGAAGACTACGACGAAAGGCGCGTGCTGGAGCCGGGAACGCAGCCCGTCTCTTTTGAACTCGCCTCGCGCGACGGCCATGTCTACACCGTCGGCATGAGTGTTTGCTACGACCTGCGCTTCCCTGAGCTCTACCGCGCCCTGAAGGCCGACGTGCTGCTGGTGCCCAGTGCGTTCACCTACACCACCGGCCAGGCGCACTGGGAGGTCCTGCTGCGCGCGAGGGCCATTGAAAACCTGGCCTATGTGCTGGCGGCAGCGCAGGGCGGCACCCATGAAAACGGCCGCCGCACCTGGGGCCACAGCATGGTGGTTGATCCGTGGGGCCAGATCCTCGCCGAGCGTGCCGAGGGCGCCGGGGTGGTGATGGCCGAAGTCCAGGGCGCCAACCTGCAGGGCGTGCGGGGCCGCCTGCCGGCGCTTTCGCATTGCGTTTTGTGAGGCAGCCGGCGTGAAGTTTGCCTTTTCGCGCCGTGTCGGCCGGGACACCCGCCGATGGTCGCTTTGGGTGTTGCTGGTGGTGCTGGTGCTGGCCTTGCTCGGCATACTGATCTGGCTGGCGGGCCGCTATGAATCCAGCATGGTGCAGGGTCGGCTTGAACACGATGCCGGTGAAGCCGTGACGGACGTCCGCTCGGGCCTGACGCGCAACATCCAGACATTCCAGGCGCTGCAGTCCAGCGAGCGCACGCCTGCCTCGTGGCACCTGTCGGCGGCCGAAATGCTCCGCGAGCACCGCGAAATCATGCGGCTTGAATGGCGCAGCGAGTCGCTGGACATCCTGGCCTTTGCCGAAACGCCCTACCGCACATCGGTGTTCGAGCGGCTGGGTCGGGCCGGCATGCAGGCCGATGTGAGCCTGACCTGCACCACCGCCCGGCGCCTGAGCGGCTCGGCGTACTCCACCAGCTACTTCATGCCGCAACCCAACGGCCTGGGCCTGGAGGTGCTGGACATGTGCCTGCCCATCATGGTCGCAGGGCGCCTCACCGGCTATACGGTCGCCACCTATTCCCTGCAGGACATCCTGAGCGAGCTGGTGGGCAAACAACTCTCCCGCGGCATCGGCCTGTCGTTCACCGAGGCCGACGGCACACGCCTGGCGCTGCATGGGGTGCCCGCCAAGGGCAACCGCATTTATGTCGCGCAGCAGTTGCTGGACTTGCCGGGCAACACGCTGGTCGTCAGGATGGAAAGCCGCCTCGGAACGCCGGCCTTGTTTCCCAACGTGCTGACGGCGCTGGTGACCACCATGTCCCTGGCATTGATGGCGGTGCTTTTCCTGCTTGCCCGGGACATGCGGCGCCGGCTGAAGGTGGAGCACGACCTCGGCGAGGCCCTGGCCTTTCGCAAGGCCATGGAAGACTCGGTGCTGACGGGCCTGCGCGCCCGCGACCTGCAGGGCCGCATCACCTATGTGAACCCGGCGTTCTGCAAGATGGTGGGTGTGGAAGCCAAGGACCTGCTTCACCACAGCTTCCCGTCCCCCTATTGGCCGCCTGAGCTGGCCAGCGTCTACCAGCAACGCCAGGAAATCCGCCTGGCCGGCAGCAATTTGCCGCGTGAGGGCCATGAGTCGGTGTTCATGCGGCGCGACGGAACGCGCTTTCCGGTGCTGATCATGGAAGCGCCGCTGATCAACGCCGTGGGCAAACATACCGGCTGGATGAGCGCCATCCTGGACGTGAGCGAGCAGCGCCGGGTGGAAGAACTCTCGCGCGCCAGCCAGGACCGCCTGCAGGCCACCGCCAGGCTCGCGATGGTGGGCGAGATGGCGTCGCTGCTCAGCCATGAGCTCAACCAGCCGCTGGCCGCGATCTCCAGCTATGCCACCGGCTCGCTCAACCTGCTGCAGGGCGAAACGGCCGGCGAGAAGCCCGCCGCCGCTGCCACCGTGCCCCCGCTGTCTGAAGACCTGCAACGGGCCATGCGCCGCATTGCCGAGCAGGCCGAGCGCGCCGGCAAGGTCATCAAAAGCGTGCATGACTTTGTCCGCCGGCGCGACCAGGTGCGCGAGGCCGTGCAGCCGCGCGACCTGCTGGACGCGATCATGCCGCTGGTCAGCCTGCAGGCGCGCAAGCTCGGCGTGCGCGTGGTGATCGAGGTGGACGAAGCCTGCGAACCCGTGCTGTGCGACCGCACCATGGTCGAGCAGGTGCTGCTCAACCTGTCGCGCAACGGCATGCAGGCCATGCACGGCGCGACCGAGACCGCACAACCCGCGCGCGGCGCGCCGGCGCAGCCCGAGAAGGTGCTGACGCTGCGTATCCGGCCGGCCGCCTCCAACGCGCAAAGCCGCTGGGTCGAGTTTGCCGTGATCGATTGCGGCGAGGGCATTCCCGAAGACGTCGCGCAGCGGCTTTTCACGCCCTTCTTCACCACCAAGGAAGAGGGCATGGGCCTGGGGCTCAGCCTGTGCCGCACCGTGATAGAACAGCATGGCGGTTTCCTCGGGTTTGAGGCGGCCGAGCCGCAGGGTACGATTTTCAGTTTTACCCTGCCCGCGGCCTTGGCGCCGGACGCCGCATCCCAGCGAGACTGAAAGACACCTCATGGAACCCATTCACGATGCCACGGTCTATATCGTCGACGACGACGCCAGCGTGCGCGAGGCGCTGGCGTGGCTGCTGCGTTCGCGCCGCCTGTTGAGCGAAACCTTCGACAGCGCCGAGGCCTTCGACGCCCGGGTGTCCAGCCAGTTCAAGGTCCAGGCGCCCTCTTGCGTCCTGCTGGACGTGCGCATGGCCGGGCTCAGCGGCCTGGCCATGTTCGAGAAGCTGATCGACTACGGCCTGCTGCCCACGCTGCCGGTGATTTTTCTGACCGGCCATGCCGATGTGCCCACCGCCGTTGATGCGGTCAAGCGGGGCGCATTTGATTTTTGCGAGAAACCGTTTTCGGACAACGCCCTGGTGGACCGGATCGAGCAGGCGCTGAACCTGTCTGCGGCGGCGCTGGCCCAGCACAGCGAGTCGACCGGCCTGCAGGCCCGGCTGGACGGCCTGACCGACCGCGAGCGTGATGTGATGCGGCTGGTGGTGGGCGGGCTGCCCAACAAGCTGGTGGCGGACCAGCTGGATATCAGCGTGCGGACGGTGGAGGTGCACCGCGCGCGCGTATTTGACAAAATGGGCGTCAAGTCCGCAGTGGAGCTTGCCAACCTGCTACGAAATTTATAGCGCAAAGGGCGCCGGTTTCCGTTCTTTTTATTTCTTGTCTGATTTCGCATCCGGCGCCGGATGCTCCGAATCCTTCAGTTCGCCGTTTTTGCGGCCTGAAAACATCGTCCACCACACAATGAACACCAGCAGCAGCAACGCCCCGAGGGCTTCGAGCAAAAGTAAGGCCATGATATTTCCCAGGATTGCGTCAGGATGCGCCGGGCGTTCCCTGCAGGCGGCGCGGCTTGCATCGATTATCGCCACGGTGCTGCTCGCCTCCTGCGCCAGCCCGCCCATGCCCCCGTCAAGCCCTTCCGGCACGCCGCCGGCTGCGGGCAGCCGACCCGGCGACTCGGGCCCCTTGCCTGCACCCATCGTGCAGGGCAAAAGCCGCTGGGTGCCGGTCCGCTGGGCGGAGCTGCCCGGGTTTGAAGAAGACCAGCTCTTCGAAGCCTGGAATGCCTGGCTCAAAAGCTGTGAGCGGCCCGGCCCGGTGTTTGCGCCCCTGTGCGGGGAAGTGCGGCGCCTGAGCATTGCTTCGCCCGAAGAGCAGCGCAACTGGATGGTGAGCCGGCTGCAGCCCTACCGGGTCGAAAGCGCGCAGGGCGCGGCCGATGGCTTGCTGACCAGTTATTTCGAGCCCGTCCTCAAGGCCAGCCGCCAGCCCGGCGCAGGTTACGAGGTGCCGCTGTACCGCACACCCGCATCGCTGGGCAGCCGCAAGCCGTGGTTTTCACGGCAGGAAATTGATACCTCGCCCGAAGCCCGGGCCGCGCTCAAGGGTCGCGAAATCGCCTGGCTGGCCGATCCGGTCGAGGCGATGTCCCTGCACATCCAGGGCTCCGGCCGCCTCAGCATCACCGAGCCCGACGGCGCGCAGCGCATGATCCGGGTGGCTTATGCCGGCTCGAACGAGCAGCCGTTTCGCAGTGTCACCCAGTGGCTGCTGGACCAGGGCGAAGGCCGCATGACGACTCCCTGGGTCGAATCCACCAAGGCCTGGGCGGCGAGGAATCCGCCGCAGCGCGTGCAGCAGATGCTCTGGAGCAACCCGCGCTACACCTTCTTCCAGGAGCAGCCTTTGAGCGAACTGGACGCCGCATTCGGCCCCAAGGGCGCGCAGGGCGTGGCGCTCACGCCAGGGCGTTCCATCGCGGTGGATCCAGGCAGCATCCCCTACGGCACGCCGGTGTGGCTGGCCTCGCGCGGCGCTGCGGGCAGCCTGCAGAAACTGGTGCTGGCGCAAGATACGGGCAGTGCCATCGTGGGTGCTGTGCGGGCCGACTACTTTGCGGGGACCGGGCCGGAGGCCGGCCAGTTTGCCTCGCGCATGAACCAGCCGCTCAGGCTGTGGGTGCTTTGGCCCCGGTAAGCGCATCGCCACATCACAACCATGCAAAAAAGGAACCCAGCATGAACAGGCCATTGAACATCGGCGTCGCGGCGGCTGTGGCGGCGGCCGGCTTCCTGACAGCCTGCGCGGGCGGCAGCGGGCCGGGCTCAGGCCCGCTTTACCGCTGTGAGAACGGCATCGAGTTTCGGGTCAAGTTTGTCGACGATACGGCGGTGCTGGAGGGACCCGGCGGCTATGACCTGCTCAACCGCGATGCCGGCGGCCAGGGTCCTCAGCAAACGGTGTACAGCAATCCGCGCATGCGCGCCGAGTTTGGCCTGGGTGCCAGCGGCCGCGAGGCCCGGTTGCATTACCCGATGCTGCCGCTGACGGCCCGCTGCGTGCGGGACTAGCGCACCGAAAGCCGCACTTCCACACGCAGGCCTTCTCGGCCAGCCGACTGCCCGCTGCTGGCCAGGCCGCTGCTGCTGCCGGCGCTGGCATCGTCGGATTCCGCCACGGTGACCCACTCGCCCAGCGGCAACGCCAGCGACGTGCTGGCCGACGATGACGACAAGGGCGCCAGCGCCGAATTGCCGGCGCGGCTGGCCTGCACGGCGGCCAGTTCCAGCTCCGCGCTGTCCCCGCCGCGCCAGATGGGCCGCGCCGAAAAACCGCTGTTGGCGTCGATCATCACGGTCCCGCCGACCTGGCGCCTGACGCCGTTTTGCACAAACACCTGCATCAGCCGCAGCGGCCGGCTGTTGCCCAGGTTGATGTTGACGTTGCGGCCGTTGAGCACCAGCACGCGCTGGACCAGGTCGCGCGAGTCGCTGCGCTGGTTGTCCTGGGCCGTGATGTCGATATTCGCCCCCGAGCGCCCAGGCTGCAGCGTGACGCCGCCCTGCGCGCCCAGCGCGCTTTGGGAGATGCTGCTGTTTCGCACCTGGCGCACTTCGATCTGCAGGTTGCGCATCGGCACGGCTTCCTGTGTTGCTATCGAATTGATAGCTGGTTGTGCATGCAGGACCTGGGCTGCAGGCATTATTGATACTAAAAACAGGGTGGAAGCGAAATGCCGGAATGAAGCCATGCGAACTCCTGGGTGGCAAAAAAGGAAGCTGAAACAGCCAGGCCGCGCTGCGGCGCAGCCGTTCACGGGATTCTGCCCGCAGCGCACAAGTCACGCTAACATCGCACTCAAGTCGATCGCCCGCCCGCCGTTCCATGCCGCCAACGGCCATGAACATCGCGGCCAACACCTGTATTTTTCATGAGCCCGAAACTAAAAGTTGCCGCCTGGATTTTTGGCATTCTCGCCGCCTATGGCGCCAGCGTGGGCATCGGTGTGTACCGCATCACGTCGGCCGAAATGTATCCGCTGGCCAAGAGGGGCCTGGCCGCCTACCTGGCGGCGACGCGATCCAGCGAGGCCAACCAGCCGATTTATTTCAGGTGGTGGACTTCGTGGTATTTCAGGAACCAGCCCTCCAACGGCTGGGCAGAGATGAAGATGTGCACCTCTTCGGCAGCCTGCCACAACGTGATCGCCTACACGACCGTTGCCAACCCCGGCAAGTGGGAAATCAACGTTGACGGCCAGTGGGTGACCCTGAAAGAGCTGCCCGGGAAGTAAGGCTGGGGGCTGCGGCTGTTTGCTATCAAATAAATAGCTAACAGTCCAATGAATACCTGGGAAAACGCCACTTTTTGCTCAAGAAATTCGCCAGGCCGCCCTGGGTTTTTTGACAGCCCCCGCCCGCCTGGCAGTCACGCCAGGTGCCCCAGCGGCAAGGCGCTGCTGGCTTTGACCTCGCCCAGGGAAAAACTGGTGTGCAGGTCTTTCACATTGGGCAGGTTGATCAGGTTTTGCAGCGCAAACTTGCTGAAGGCCTCCAGGTCTTGTGCCACCACCTGCAACTCAAACGTGCCGGTGCCGCTGATGTAGTGGCAAGACACGATTTCGGGCAGCTTCTTGATGGCTTCTTCCAGCTGGCGCGTGGCGTCGCCGCTGTTGCGGTCGGCGTCCAGCCGCACAAAGGCCAGCACGCCCAGCCCGATCTTGTGGCGGTTGATTTCGGCGCGGTAGCCGGTGATAAAGCCCGATTCTTCCAGCGCCCGCACCCGCCGCCAGCAGGGTGCGGCCGACAGCCCCACGCGGGAGGCCAGTTCCGTGTTCGTCAAGCGTGCGTCCCGTTGCAACTCATTCAGGATTGCGATGTCAAACTTGTCTAATGTTTCCATATCAGGCATTTTGCAGCAAGATTCTTTCTATAACCACCCTAAATCAGGCAAACAAAGCAAAGACATATCAGGGCTGGCGGCATACACTTTGCATGCAACTAGAGGGCTGGCCCTAACCGGGCCCGAGCCTCTCGCCGACCTGCCCACAAGGCGGGTATTAAAAACAGACTTGGAGACCCACGAACATGAACGCGCCCCTACCTGAACATATCCGCAAGGCCCTGGAAACCGTCACCTTAGACGACAAGTACAGCCTCGATCACGGCCGCGCCTTCATGAGCGGCGTCCAGGCGCTGGTTCGCCTGCCCATGCTGCAGCGCACGCGTGATGCCATCGAGGGCCTGAACACGGCGGGTTTTGTCAGCGGCTACCGCGGCTCGCCGCTGGGTGGTTATGACCAGGCGCTGTGGGCCGCCAAAAAGCATCTGGCCGCGCAAAACATCGTGTTCCAGCCGGGCGTCAATGAAGAGCTGGGCGCCACCGCCGTGTGGGGCACGCAGCAGCTCGACCTGAACCCGCAAAGCAAAAAATTCGACGGCGTATTCGGCATCTGGTACGGCAAAGGTCCGGGCGTGGACCGCTGCTCCGACGTCTTCAAGCACGCCAACATGGCGGGCACGGCCAAACACGGCGGCGTGATTGCGATTGCCGGCGACGACCATGTCTCCAAGAGCTCCACCGCCGCCCACCAGAGCGACCACATCTTCAAGGCCTGCGGCCTGCCGGTGTTCTTTCCGTCCAATGTGCAGGACATCCTGGACATGGGGCTGCATGCGTTTGCCATGAGCCGCTTTTCCGGCGTCTGGTCGGGCATGAAAACCATCCAGGAAGTCGTCGAGTCTTCGAGCTCCGTCCTGGTGGATCCGGACCGCGTGAAGATCATCATCCCTGAAGACTTCGAGATGCCGCCCGGCGGCCTGCATATCCGCTGGCCCGATCCCCCGCTGGAGCAGGAAGCCCGGCTGATGGATTACAAGTGGTACGCGGCGCTCGCGTACATCCGCGCCAACAAGCTCAACTACAACGTCATCGCCGGCCCCAAAGACCGTTTCGGCCTGATCGCCAGCGGCAAGGCCTTCAACGACACGCGCCAGGCGCTGGCCGACCTGGGCCTGGATGAAGACACCTGCCACCAGCTGGGCATACGCCTGCACAAGGTCAACGTGGTGTGGCCGCTGGAAGCGACGATTACGCGCGACTTCGCCGAAGGCCTGCAGGAGATCCTGGTGGTCGAGGAAAAACGCCAGGTCATCGAGTACCAGCTCAAGGAAGAGCTGTACAACTGGCGCGCCGACGTGCGCCCCAATGTGCTGGGCAAGTTCGACGAACCCGAAGGCGACCAGTCGGGCGGCGAATGGGGCCGCTCCAACCCGAGCGACAACTGGCTGCTGCGCGCCAAGGCCGACCTGACCCCGGCCATCATCGCCAAGGCGATTGCCAAGCGCCTGAAAAAACTGGGCGTGCCCGCCGACATCATCTCCCGCATGGACGAGCGCCTGGCCGTTATCGAAGGGCGTGAACGCGCGCTGGCCCAAGGTAAATCAGACACCGGTGAACGCGCGCCGTGGTTTTGCAGCGGCTGCCCGCACAACACCAGCACACGTGTGCCCGAAGGCTCACGCGCCGTGGCTGGCATCGGCTGCCACTACATGGCGACCTGGATGGACCGCTCCACCTCGACCTTCACCCAGATGGGCGGTGAAGGCGTGACCTGGGTGGGCCAGGCGGCTTTTACGACCGACGAGCACATCTTTGCCAACCTGGGCGACGGCACTTACTTCCACAGCGGGCTGCTGGCGATCCGTCAGGCCATCGCCTCGGGCGTGAACATCACCTACAAGATTCTCTACAACGACGCGGTCGCCATGACCGGCGGCCAGCAGGTCGGCGAGCGGCCGGAAGGCCATTCGGTGCTGCAGATCATGCAAAGCCTGCGCGCCGAGGGCGTGACCAAGCTGGTCATCGTGACCGACGAGCCGCAAAAATATGACGGCGCGCCGCTGCTGGACGGCGTGACGGTGCATCACCGCGACGAGCTGGACCGCATCCAGCGCGAGTTCCGCGAGCTCAAGGGCACGACCGCCATCATTTACGACCAGACCTGTGCGACGGAAAAGCGCCGGCGCCGCAAACGCGGCACCATGGCCGACCCGGAAAAACGCGTGGTCATCAACGAGCTGGTGTGCGAGGGCTGCGGTGATTGTTCGGTGCAGTCGAACTGCCTGTCGGTCGAGCCGCTGGAGACCGAATTCGGCCGCAAGCGCCGCATCAACCAGAACACCTGCAACAAGGATTACTCTTGCGTGAAGGGCTTTTGCCCCAGCTTTGTCACGGTTGAAGGCGGGCAGCTGAAGAAGCCCAAAAAAGACAAAAAGGGCGCGCCCAGCAGCCTGTTCGCCATTCCCGAGCCCGTGTTGCCGGTGGCTGAAAACGCCTGGGGCATTGTGGTCGGCGGCGTGGGCGGCACCGGCGTCATCACCATCGGCCAGTTGCTGGGCATGGCGGCCCACATTGAAGGCAAGGGCGTGGTTACGCAAGACGCCGGCGGCCTGGCGCAAAAAGGCGGCGCGACCTGGAGCCATATCCAGATCGCCAACCGGCCCGAAGCCATCTACACGACCAAGGTCGACACCGCCAAGGCCGACCTGGTGATCGGCTGCGACCCGATTGTGGCGGCCAGCAAGTACACGCTGACCGTGATGCAGCCGGGCCGCACCTATGTGGCGATGAACTCGCACGGCACGCCGACGGCGGCCTTTGTGACCAACCCGGCCTGGCAGTTCCCCGGCGGCAATTGCGAGACGGCCGTGACTTCCGCAGTGGGCGCTGACTTGCTCGGCAGCTTTGATGCGGAGCAGGTAGCGGTGCAGCTCGTGGGTGACTCGATCTACACCAACCCGCTGATGCTGGGCTTTGCCTGGCAAAAAGGCCGGGTGCCGCTGTCGCACGCCGCGCTGATGCGGGCGATTGAGCTCAACGGCGTGCAGGTCGACAACAACAAGGCGGCTTTTGAGTGGGGCCGGCGCTGCGCGCACGACCTGGCTGCGGTGCAGGCCTTGTTCAAGGCGGCCCAGGTGATCGAGTTTGTGAAGCGCCCCTCGCTGGCCGATATGCTGGCCAAGCGGGTCGACTTCCTGACGGCTTACCAGAATGCGGCTTACGCGCAGACCTACCAGGCCTTTGTCGAGAAGGTGCGCGCGGCAGAGGCGCCGCTGGGCAAGACGCTGCTGACCGAGGCGGTGGCCCGTTACCTCTTCAAACTCATGGCCTACAAGGATGAGTACGAAGTGGCGCGCCTGCACACCGACACCGGCTTCCTGGACAAGGTCAACGGTATGTTTGAGGGCGACTTCAAGCTCAATTACCACCTCGCGCCGCCCATGATTGCGTCCACCAACGACAAGGGCGAGCTGCAAAAGCAGCAATTCGGCCCCTGGATGCTGGGTGCGTTCAAGGTGCTGGCCCGCCTGAAGGGCCTGCGCGGCACGCCGCTGGACGTTTTCGGCCGCACCGAAGAGCGCCGCACGGAACGGGCGCTGATCGGGGAATACCGGGCCAGCGTGGAAGAGGCGCTGGCGGGCCTGAGCGCTGAAAACCATGCCGTGGCGGTCGAAATCGCCCGGATTCCGGAAATGATCAAGGGTTATGGCCACGTCAAGGCGCGCCACTTGGCCGCTGCACGGCCCCAGTGGGCGGCGCTGATGGCGTCGTTCCGCCAGCCCAACGCGGCCGGCCAGCGGCAGGCCGCCTAAATCCCGGTTCAGCCGGAAGCGGCACCGGCCTGATATCGACGTATCTGGCCGGTGCCGCGCTCCCAGGCCCGGCCCTGCGTGGGCTGCGGCCGGCATTTGCGCGTAAACCCGGCTTGAAAAGCCCTTGGTGCGTGCCAGTTACCCCCTTCGTGCACTTGCCCGCCGCATACAATCGTGGGCTCTGCGCCCCGTCCGTGCTGGACGGCGCGCGCCAGTGTGTTTTTAAAACGTTGTGGAGTTAGCCGTGTTCATTTCTTCTGCCTTTGCCCAAACCGCTCCTGCCGCTGCTGCCGGCGGCGACATGATGTCATCGCTCACGGGCATGCTGCCCCTGGTGCTGATGTTTGTGGTGCTGTATTTCGTAATGATCCGCCCGCAGATGAAAAAGCAGAAAGAACACCGCGCCATGATCGACGCCCTGGCCAAGGGCGATGAAGTCGCCACCGCCGGCGGCCTGCTGGGCAAGGTCACCAAGCTGGGCGACGTCTACCTGACGCTCGAACTCGCTCCCGGTGTTGAAGTGCAGCTGCAGCGCAGCGCCATCATCCAGGTCCTGCCCAAGGGCGCGATCAGCCCCGCCAAGTAAACCGCAAAACCCAAAGGCATCAAGGGGCCGCACGGCCTTGCGATGCAGGGCCAGCTTGAAGCAAGAGCCCCTTTTGTTCGTTTGTCCAACAGGAACAGCCCTCTCATGAATCGTTATCCGGCCTGGAAGTACGCCATTATTGTGGTCGCGCTGTTGATCGCGGCTTTGTACACGCTGCCCAATTTTTTCGGCGAGGCGCCTGCTGTCCAGGTCTCCAGCAGTAAAGCCACCGTCAAGGTCGACACCACGACCATGGCCAGGGTGGAGCAGGCCCTGAAAGATACCGGCGTCACGGCCGATGCGATCACGCTCGAGGGCAATTCCATCAAGGCCCGTTTTGGCGATACCGACACGCAGCTCAAGGCCAAGGATGCCATCCAGAAGGCATTGGCGCCCGATCCTGCCGATCCGGCCTATGTGGTTGCACTCAACCTGCTGTCGCGCTCACCCGCCTGGTTGACCTCGCTTCACGCTTTCCCGATGTACCTCGGGCTCGATTTGCGCGGCGGCGTTCACTTCATGCTCCAGGTGGACATGCAGGGCGCGCTCACCAAGCGTGCCGAATCCCTGGCCGGCGATATCCGGTCGTCCCTGCGGGAAAAGAACATCCGGCACGGCGGCATCAGCCGCAACGGGCAAGCCATCGAGATCAGGGTTCGCGATTCCGCCACGCTGGCCTCCGCCAAAGCCCTGATTCAGGACCAGTTCCCGGACTTGCAGGCCGTGGATGCGCCCGACGGCACCGAATACAAGCTGACCGCCACCATCAAGCCCGAGGCGGCGCGCCGCGTGCAGGACCAGGCGCTCAAGCAGAACATGGTGACCCTGCACAACCGGATCAACGAACTCGGCGTGGCCGAGCCGGTGATCCAGCAGCAGGGCATAGACCGCATCGTGGTGCAACTGCCCGGCGTGCAGGACACGGCCAAGGCCAAGGACATCCTGGGCCGGACCGCGACGCTGGAAATGCGTCTGGTCGACGCCAGTGCCGAGGGGCAGGCGGCTGCCGCTGGCGGCATGGTGCCCTTCGGCTCGGAGAAATTCCTCGACACCAACGGTATCCCGGTGATCGTGAAGAAGCAGATCCTTGTCACCGGCGAAAGCCTGACGGACGCCCAGGCCGGGTTTGACTCGCAGAAGCAGGAACCCAACGTGTCCCTGACCCTGGATGCCAAGGGCGGCCGCGTGATGCGCGACGTCAGCCGCGAAAACATGAACAAGCCGATGGCCATCATCCTGTTTGAAAAGGGCAAGGGCCAGGCCATCTCGGTGGCCACCATCCGCGGTGAACTGGGCACGCGTTTCAGCATTTCCGGCGCCATGAACATCAACGCGGCCAATGACCTGGCGTTGTTGCTGCGTGCAGGTTCGCTGGCTGCCCCGATGGAAATCATCGAAGAACGCACGATCGGCCCCACACTGGGCGCAGACAACATCTCCAAGGGCTTTCACAGCGTTTCCTGGGGCTTTGTGGTGATCGTGGCCTTCATGGCTGCTTACTACATGCTGTTTGGCCTCTTCTCGGGCCTGGCCCTGGCCGTCAACCTGCTGCTGCTGGTGGCCGTGCTGTCCATGCTGCAAGCCACATTGACCCTGCCGGGCATGGCGGCCATGGCGCTTGCGCTGGGCATGGCCATTGACTCGAACGTGCTGATCAATGAGCGGGTGCGCGAAGAGCTGCGCAGCGGCGCTTCGCCGCAAGCGGCCATCCACGCGGGCTACGAGCGGGCCTGGGCGACGATTCTGGACTCCAACATCTCCACGCTGATCGCCGGCCTGGCACTGCTGGCTTTTGGCTCAGGCCCGGTGCGGGGTTTTGCGGTGGTGCATTGCATCGGCATCCTGACCAGCATGTTCTCGGCGGTGTTTTTCTCGCGCGGCCTGGTCAACCTCTGGTATGGCCGGCAGAAAAAACTCAAGTCGGTTTCCATCGGCACCGTGTGGCGGCCCGCCACATCGGACGCTGTGGCGACGAAATAATCGCGGCCTTTTTTTCCTGAGTTTCCCAAGGACCCCAGATGGAATTCTTCAAAATCCGGCGTGACATTCCGTTCATGCGACATGCGTTGATCTTCAACGTCATCAGCTTTGCGACTTTCGCCCTGGCCGTTTTCTTCCTGCTCACCCGCGGTTTGCACCTGTCCGTCGAGTTCACCGGCGGCACCCTGATGGAGGTGAACTACACCCAGGCGGCCGATGTCGGGAAAATTCGCGATACGGTGGCCAGCCTGGGCTTTACCGACGTGCAGGTGCAGAATTTTGGCACCTCGCGCGACGTGATGATCCGCTTGCCGGCCCAAAAGGGCGTGAGCACCGCCCAGCAAAGCGACAAGGTATTGGGCGCGCTGAAAACCGCCAATCCGGATGTCACGCTGCGCCGCACCGAGTTTGTCGGGCCGCAGGTCGGGGAGGAGCTGGCCCACGACGGCCTGAAGGCGCTCGCCATGGTGGTGTTCGGCATCATGGTTTACCTGGCCTTCCGCTTTGAGTGGAAGTATGCGGTGGCGGCCATCATCGCCAACTTGCACGACGTCGTCATCATCCTCGGATTTTTTGCCTTCTTCCAGTGGGAGTTCTCCCTGGCCGTTCTGGCTGCGGTGCTGGCGGTGTTGGGGTATTCGGTGAATGAGTCGGTGGTTATTTTTGACCGGATCCGCGAGAATTTCCGCCGGTATCGCAAGATGAGTACGACCCAGATCATCGACAACGCGATCACCTCGACCATCAGCCGCACCATCATTACCCACGGCTCGACCCAGATCATGGTGCTGTCGATGTTGCTTTTTGGCGGCCCCACCCTGTTTTACTTTGCTCTGGCGCTGACTATCGGTATTCTGTTCGGCATCTACTCGTCGGTTTTTGTGGCTGCGGCGATTGCGATGTGGCTGGGCATCAAGCGCGAGGATCTCATCAAGGCTTCCACCAAGAAAGATGAGGATCCCAACGACCCGAATGCAGGGGCCACGGTGTAAGCTACAGGCTAATCATCCAGGGCGGTTGTGGCTCCAAGTAACAAAAATAGCGGTCTTCTTGTCGAGCAGGCACGCGCGCTGTTTACGGAGCGTGCCGCACGGGTTCTGCCCGCGCTGGCCAAAACCATCCAGGACAGGCTGTCTGCCCTGGTCGATGAGCCGGGCAGCGCCCGGGATATGCAGGAGCGGAGGGATGCCTGGCTGGCCTTCCAGAAAAGCAGCGATGCCTGGGTTCGCGGCACGACTGCCGCCTGGTCGGGCGCTCGTGCAATCCCCGCGGCAAATTCACCCGCCAGATTCCTGGACAGCGGCAAATTCGAATTGATGGGCAACGATGTGATGGAGGACAAAATCCTCGCCTCACGTCTGGCCTTGCGCCTGCTGGACTTCGCAAGCTGGGAGCTCAACGATCTCAGGCTGCGCATACAAAGCCTGGAGGGAATCCCCGAGCTGCACAAACAGGATATTCTCCGCCCTGAAGTGCTAGCCCAGCACCTGGTCGAGCAATGGAGCCTTGCGCAGCTGCCGCGGGAGATCTGGGTGATGATCCAGAGTCAGATTCAGAAGGACATGGGCGAGCACCTTCTGGAGACTTATCACGCGACCAATGAATTTCTGGTGCAGCAAGGGGTGATGGCTGAAATTGACCTCAGGCCATTGGTCAAGCGAACTCCCTCTGCCGTCACTACAGCCTCACCCAATAAACCGGCGGCTCCCGGGCAGTCCCGCGAGACACCCGCGCCCCGAGGCTCTCCTGGCACCGGTGCTTCTGATTTGGGCATGCAGGGCGGCGGAGGTACCTACGGAGGTGAGACTGGAAGCGGCCCCTCCGGCTTTTCAGGCCCTGCCGGCCGCGGCACCGGTGGCGGCCTTGGGGGTGCAGGAGGGGGCGGCCATGGGGGTGGAGGCGGCGCCGGAGGTTCAGGCTTCAGCGGTAGCGCTTCCCGCAGCGGTGCCGAATCTGCTTACCAAGGCGCGGGGCGAGGCGGTAGTGATTTTGCGGGTGCCGGCGGCGCCGGCAACAAAACCGGCTCGGGCGGCGGCCGTTCCACAGGCACCGGCGCAGCCGGCTCCGGTGGAGCGAACGGTTCTGGCGCTGGCGGTACGGGAAGCTCAGGTAACGCAGGCCCCGCAGGTGCTGGAGTCGGCAAAGGCGATATGGGCGGCATGAAAGGCTCGCAGGATGCGGGCGCGGGAAATCCTGTTTACGACGAAACACGCATGCAAACCGCGACCACGCCGCTGGCCAGGGCGCGCATGCGAGCGCAAGGCGTCATGGGACACCTCAAGCGGCTGCTGTCAAACCAGGTGGCGGGCTTTGACGACACGCGGCCCAGCCAGGCTTCCCCGCAACTTGCCCAGGCAATGACCAGTGCGGAGCGCGCGGACGACAGCGAAGTGCAGCGCACCTTGCTTGCGGACGCGCAGGGCCAGGTTTACGGCCAGGTGCACGTTGACCAGGCTGTGGGCGCCCTGCGTGAGCGTGCCAGCAAACTCAAGCAGGCTGCGACCACATCTTCGGAGAAAGCAACAATCGAGATCGTCGCCCTGATGTTCCAGAGCATTCTGGCGGAGGACCGGATCCCGCCTGTGATCCGTGTATGGTTTGCGCGCCTGCAAATGCCGGTGCTTCGCGTGGCGATTTCCGAGCCCGAGTTTTTCGAGTCCCTGCAGCATCCCGCGCGCCGTTTGATTGACCGTATGGGGTCATGTGTTCTTGGATTTGATGTCACCGTGTCTGGCGGCGCCATGGAATCCGAAATCAAGCGGGTGGTGCAGGTGATCGAGCAGTACCCCGAAACCGGGCGCCGGGTGTTTCAGCTTGTTTATGACGAGTTCGACAAGTTCCTGTCCAGGTTTCTTTCGCAGCACGGCAGCACCGCCCGCGTGGTGAGCGTCGCCCAGCAGGTCGAGCAAAAAGAGACGATGACCATCCAGTACACCATTGAGATGCGAAACATGCTCAATGACATGCCGGTTCGCGATGAGATTCGTGAGTTCCTGTTCAAGGTGTGGGCTGAAGTGCTGGCCATTGCCGGCATGAAGAACGGCCCGCAACACGAGGAGACTCTCACCCTCAAGCGGGCCGCCGCCGACCTGGTGTGGGCAGCAAGCGCCAAACCCAATCGCAACGACCGCGCCCGCGTCATCGCCGACCTGCCCAAACTGTTGCAGTTGCTGCGCATGGGCATGGGCATGCTGGGTCTGGGAACGCCCGAGCAGGACGCCCACCTGAAGATCATCAGCGACACGTTGGCGGACGCCTTCATGTCCAAGACTGACGCCATTTCGATGGAGAGGGTGGAGGCCATGGCCAAGCGGCTGACCAACCTGGAAGACTACTTGTCCGATGAGGACGTCGGTGACCTGCCGCTGGACACCGACAGCCTGGTGACGATGATCGGCATCGATGCGGCAGACATCGAGGTGATCGCCGACGGGGGTAGCCACCCGACTGAGGCCATGCGTGCGTGGGCCAAAGAGCTTCAGTTGGGAACCTGGTTCAGCCTGGACCACAACGGCAAAGTGAGCCACGTGCAATTCGCATGGTGCAGTGACCGCAAGCAGCTGCACTTGTTCGCATCTGCGGATGGCCGCAACTTCCTGATCCAGGCCCGCCGGCTGGCGGCCTATCTGCAGGCCGGGCTGCTGGTGCCGACCGAAGAAGAAGCACTCACGGTGCGCGCTACACGCGATGCGCTGGCCAAGCTCGATGCCAACCCGGAGCGCTTGCTGGGTTAAGTTTGTTCAGGGGGTGGGCGCGCCCTATCGCCTATGCCAGGCGGCGCGGATGAGTCGGTCAATGCGCCAGGCGAAATTCCGTGTCATCGCACAACTCGTCAAGTACGAGTGCATCGGGCTCCTCGCCAAAACTCCAGTAGACCATCAGCACGATGATTTTCAGGTCGTCGAGCGTGACGGGGTCGCCCGGCGCCGCCATGGCGCGGTCAATGACGATCTCGCGCATATGCGGAGGGAGCACACCGGATGATTCGAGAAAGCTCACGAACCCGAGGCTTTGCGCGCCGAGGTGCACCTGTTCTGCAACGGAGTAAACACGAAGACTGCCTGGTGATTGCGGCTGGATGGCATGGGCAGGGACTGCGGACGTGGCCGCATCTTGCGGTGTCCTGGCGGGAAGGCTGATCTGGGTTCCCTGGGCTGCGACATTCAAGCCGTCAAGCCAGACAAGGGCTGCCTGGATTTCCTCGGCTTCAAATCCTGCCGCTGTGAGTTTGCGGCTGAGTCGTTGAAGTTCGGGGCAAGCGTCACCTTGCCAGTAATTCTCGTAGACGTACACCAGTACTTCAAACATGTACCCAATATAACGCAGATGAAGCGCACTGTGTCAAGCGTCTTTGTGGGGGGCGGGACGCGGCAGCATCATCCGGTGGCCAGGCGCTGGAACAGGCCGCCGGGCAGGCGTGCAAGCTGCCCGTCCAGTTCGAGCTCCAGCAACTGCTCCTGCAGCCGCGCGGTATCAAGACCGGTTCGCGCCTGCAAGGCATCCAGGCTGACTGCATCGAACCCCAAAGCCTGCATGAGCGGGGATTCGGGGCAAGTCTCCTTCACCTGCGCATCGTTATCGGCCTGCACGCCGGCCGCGTGAAGATTTGTGCGGCCGGCCGCAAGGCTCAGCTCCTCGAGGACGTCTTGCGCGACTTCCACCAGCTTCGCGCCTTGCTTGATCAGTGCGTGGCAGCCACGGGACTGCGGGGAGTGAATGGAGCCTGGAATCGCGAAAACCTCTTTGCCCTGTTCCGCCGCAAGCCGTGCCGTGATCAGTGAGCCCGACTGCAGCGCCGCCTCCACAACCAGCGTGCCCAGGGACAGCCCCGAGATGATGCGATTGCGTCTCGGAAAATTCGCTACAAGCGGAGGGGTGCCAAGGTGAAACTCACTGATGATCATTCCCTGCTGCGCAATCCGGTGGGCCAGCGCCAGATGCTTCTTTGGATAAACCCGGTCCAGCCCGGTACCGACCACGGCAATGGTGTCGCCGCCGCCGAACAGTGCCCCATCGTGTGCCGCACCGTCAATCCCCAGTGCCAGCCCGGAGACAACACACAGCCCGGCGCTGCCGAACGCCCTGGCAAACTGCCGTGCGTTGGTCTCGCCCTGAGGTGTCGGATTGCGGCTGCCGACGATGGCGATGTTGGGCACTGTGTGCACCTCGCCGGCGAGCAATTGTTTTGCGTGCGACCCCAGCATGTAAAGCATCAAGGGCGGGTCTTCAATGTTGAGCAGGGCGGCGGGGTAGGTCGCATCGCCCAGCGCGGCGATCAATCGGTCATCTCCTGCGGCCAGCCATGTCTGGGTGGTTTGCAAAAGCGCCTCCAGGCCGGGTGGTTCGGTCTGGATGGCTTTGACAAGCTTGCCGCTGCCCACCTGCCCCAAAGCTGCGGCGGGCTGCTCGAAGATGGCTTGTGCCGACCCGAATGTGGCCAGCAGCTTGCGTGCGGCGTCGTTTCCGAGTCCGGAAGACAGGGTCAGGCGTAACCAGGCCCGAAGCTCGTGCGTGTCCACGTCAGTGTTCCGGATAAAACGTCAGCCAGGCGGGCAGCGCGTCTTGCCTGCGGATGCACGCAGCGCTTGAGGCGTATTGCGCGTCAGCCGCTTCAGTTGGGGTTGACGAACCGGTCGCCGACTTTCACACCATCGTTGATCTGCAGAATCAGGGCGTAAGAAAGATTGTCGAAGGTGCGGAACACCATCAGCAGGCCGTTGCGTTCATTGGGCAGCTTGATTTGCGGGCGTGCGCTGTCGGTTTTGTCGGCAAGCCTCTCTCCGTCTTTTATGATCGCCATGACGTGGCCACGCTCAAGCCCGTCTTTGGCGCCGCGGTTGATCACCACGACCTGGTTTTCGGACGCATTGGCTACCGCACTGCCGTAGATCGAGACAATCTGGCCGGTCACCCGGGTGGCTGGAGCGTGCGGAACGTAGCTGACAATTTCACGGGGAGGTGCGGGTAGCAGGCGGTCACCGACCCGCATTTCTTCCTTGGTGGCCACGATGTCGATGGTGGCAGGAACAATTTCAGTTTGTGCTTTGCCGTCTTTGCCCTCTACCTGCATGACGGACTCGCCGCGCATCAATTCGGCCTTGCCGATGTACTGCGCTTCGTAGCCCAGGATTTGCTGGGTGGTCGGGTCCTTCAGGGCGGTTGCATCGCGATAAACGCGGTAGTCCAGCGGCTGGCCCTTTGCATCGCTGAGGGGTTTGCCGGTGGCTACACCGCCAACGTACTCGCCGCGTGCATAGGCACGGTCGCCGCGGCTCAGCAGTACGCGCCCTTCCTGGGCCGCCACGATACGGGGCGCCCTGGAGAAGGTCGCATCATCAACAATGATGGCTTCCGCAAGGAAGGGCTCAATGGCATTGGGCGACAGCGTGGGGATGGACGCGTCTGCCAGTGTTTCAAAGCGGGTCCGTGGGGACACCCGCACCGTGTCCGTCGGCGGGCCGTCCGAAGAAGCTGCCTGCCGTGTGCGCAAGGTGGCGCGGCCGCCGGTTTTATCGAGGTAAAGCTGCTGGCCGGGATAAATGCGATGGGGGTTGCGGATATCGTCCAGGTTCATGCCCCACAGTTCGGGCCAGCGCCATGGGCTTTTCAGGAACATGCCGGAAATGGCCCAGAGCGTGTCGCCCCGCTTGACGGTGTAGTTGTCGGGTGCGTTGGGCGACAGCTCGCTCAGCGGAACGCCGGTTTGGGCGACCTGGGTTGCCGTGGCTTTTTGCGCCGGGGTGATGGGGAAATTCTGGGCATGCAGGCCGGCGGTCACGCCCAAAAGGGCCGCAGCGGCTATTGAAATTTGACTGAAACGACCAAAATTTGTTTGCATCTTTGTAAGCCCTCGGCGCTTTTATGAGGCTGGCAGACACTACCTGGGCGAAACCGGGCAGAAAAAGCCGCGTCTATATCTTGATAAATCACTAGCGATTTTGTACCTAAGCCCTTGATTAAGCAACGATTACGCGATTCTGGGAATATCGGGATGCTGAAAAACAGAGAAAAGTGGCGAAAATAGCGACATCTCCCCCTTATCCCTACCCAGGCCTCCAGCCTTTCCCCATGAGCCAGTTGACCATCCTTCGTTATCCAGACCCCCGCCTGCACACGGTGGCCAAACCCGTGGCAGCTGTTGACGCACGCGTGCGCAAGCTGGTCGACGACATGCTTGAGACCATGTATGACGCCGAGGGCATCGGCCTGGCCGCAACCCAGGTGAACGTGCATGAGCGCCTGATCGTCATTGACGTGAGCGAGGGCCGCGACCAGCCCATGGTGCTGATCAACCCGGAAATCACCTGGGCCAGCGAGGAAACGCGCGTCGGTGACGAAGGCTGCCTGTCGGTGCCCGGCATTTACGACGGCGTTGAACGTTCCACCTCAATCAAGGTGCAAGCGCTCAACCTGGACGGCAAGCTGCAGGTGCATGAGGCCGAGGGCATGCTGGCCGTCTGCATCCAGCATGAAATGGACCATCTGATGGGCAAGGTGTTTGTGGAATACCTCTCGCCGCTCAAGCGCAACCGCATCAAGACCAAGATGATCAAGCAGAAAAAGGACGAGGAGCGCGACGCCGTCCGTTGAGTCTGTTGAGCGCCCGCCCCGCTTGCCGGGGCGGCTCGCCATGCGTGCCGGAGGACGGGGGCTTTGCGGCCCCTGCCGCGGGATTTCCCTGAGAGTCCTTAGAATCGGACTCCATGCGCGTCATTTTTGCCGGTACCCCAGAGTTCGCCCGAGTGGCCCTGGAAAGACTGCACGCAGCCGGTTTTGACATCCCCCTGGTCTTCACACAGCCCGACCGCCCTGCCGGCCGCGGCATGAAACTGCAGGCTTCGCCCGTCAAGCAGTGGGCAGAAAGCGCCCACGTTGCCGTCGCCCAGCCCCGCAGCCTGCGGCTGGATGGCAAATTTCCTGACGACGCCGTAGCAGCCCGCGAGGCTATTGCCGCCGCACACGCGGACGTGATGGTCGTCGCGGCTTACGGGCTGATTCTTCCGCAGTGGGTGCTTGATGCTCCCAGACTGGGCTGCCTGAATATCCACGCGTCTTTGCTGCCGCGCTGGCGCGGCGCCGCCCCTATTCACCGCGCCATCGAAGCCGGCGATACCGATACCGGCGTCACCATCATGCAGATGGATGCCGGGCTCGACACCGGCGACATGCTGCTGGGCGAGAAGCTGCGGATCACTGCGCAAGACACCACCGGCTCCCTGCACGACAGGCTGGCCGACCTGGGCGGGCGCCTCATCGTTGAAGCGCTGGAACTCGCTGCCTGCGGCGGCCTCAAGCCGGTCGTCCAGCCGGCAGACGGCGTCACTTACGCCCACAAAATCGAGAAACACGAAGCCCTGACCGACTGGACGCAAGGCGTGGCCGCCATTGAGCGCCGCATTCGCGCCTTTAATCCCTTCCCGGGCGCCGCCGGCCTGCTGGACGGCCAGACGCTCAAATTCTGGCGGGCCGAAGTGCTGCCCGGTGCGGCGCCGGCAAATTCCCAGCCCGGCCAGGTGCTGGCCGCGGGCCCGGAAGGCGTCGACATCGCCACGGTAGACGGCGTTCTGCGGGTGAGCCGCCTGCAAAAGGCCGGCGGCAAGGCGCTCGACGCGGCCGATTTTTTGCGGGGTTTCGAGATCCGGCCTGGCATGGTGTTCAGCCAGGCGCAAGCCGGACGGCCCGTATGAGCAGAAGGAAGGTTTTGTGAAAACATTGTTCAAGCACCCCGAGTTTCGCGTGGGGGTGGCAGAGCTCGCCGCCGTGGCGCCGGGCATTGCCGCCTGGGGCCTGATGACGGGCGTGGCCATGGTCAAGTCGGGCATGAGTTTGACCGAGGTCCTGCTGATGGCCATCCTGGTGTTTGCCGGCAGTTCCCAGCTGGCGGCCCTGCCGCTGATCGTGGCCGGCGCGCCCATGTGGGTGATTTTGGCCACCTCGTTTTGCGTCAACCTGCGCTTCATGGTGTTCAGCGCCCATCTGCGACCTTATGTCATGCACCAGGGCCTGTGGCGTCGCATGGCGTTTGGCTACGGCATGGCCGACCTGAACTATGTGCTCTTTACCAAACGCTTCCCGCACCCGTCCAGCGACGCCGCCGGCATCGCAGCACAAGACGCCTACTGGATCGGCAGCTGCGGCATGAGCTGGGTCAGCTGGGTGGGCGCCACGCTGGTGGGCATCGCCCTGGCCAACTCCATCCCGCTGTCCTGGGGCCTGGGTTTTGCCGGCATCCTGGCGCTGCTGGGCATCATGTGGTCGCTGGCGACCACGCGCCTGCGGGCGGTGTCTGCGGCTATCGCGGGCGCCGCCGCCGTGGCCACGTTTGCCCTGCCGCTCAAACTCAATATCCTGGTGGGCATCGCGGCGGCCGTTGTCGTCTGCCTGATCCTGGAAAAAACCGCACCGGCCCGGCCTGAAGCCAGCCCCGGAACCGGAGACACCGCATGAACCAGACCGATCTCTGGACAGTGGTCACCATCCTCGGCATGACGCTGATGACCGTCATCACGCGCTCCTTCTTTTTCCTCTCGGACAAACCCTGGACATTGCCCGGCTGGGCGCAGCGCGGCCTGCATTACGCGCCCATCGCCGCGCTGGCCGCGGTGATCGTGCCGGAAATGGTCATGACGCAAGGCCATTTCATCGCGACCTGGAAAGACGCGCGGCTGTTTGCCGTAATCGCCGGCACCGCCTGGTATTACTGGCGGCACGGTGTTCTGGGCACCATCCTGGCCGGCATGGCGGTGTACCTGCCGCTGCACATGGGCTTGAATTGGTAGCCCCCACGGTCGCTCACTTCGTGTAGCTCCCGAGGCCTTGCAGGCCGCGGCTCGCGAGACGCTTCGCCTCTGTCGCCCGTCCAAGCCTGCGCATGCAGGCTTGGAGCCGCGGGCTCCAGCCCCTCGGGGGGCCGCCCGCCTGCGGTCTGGCAAAGCCAGTCCCGCGGCTCATGCTGGGCTTGAGAGTTCGGTTGTGTAACAGTGGGGCTTATCCCCGGCTTTGTCTGACTGGCCGGGTGCTTCCAGCCACCTACAATTTGAGGCTTTGGGCGATCTGACCCAAAGCCTTTTTTCATTCTGTGAGCCCTCCATGAACTTCATCCGTTTCTCCGACCTGTGCGCCAGCGGCAAGGCTGCCGGCCAGCGCGTTTTCATCCGTGCCGACCTCAACGTGCCGCTGGGTGACAACGGCCACATCACGGAAGACACGCGCATCCGCGCTTCGATTCCCTGCATCCAGATGGCGCTGGACGCCGGTGCGGCGGTGATGGTGACGTCCCACCTCGGGCGGCCCGTGGAGGGTGAATTCAAGCCGGCGGATTCGCTGGCGCCGGTGGCCAAACGGCTGGGCGAGCTGATGAAGCGCGACGTTGCGCTGGTGTCCGGCTGGGTCGATGGCGTGGATGTGAAACCCGGCCAGCTGGTGATGCTGGAGAACTGCCGCCTCAACAAAGGCGAGAAGAAAAACAGCGAAGAGCTGGCTCGCAAGATGGCCGCACTTTGCGATATTTTTGTGCACGACGCTTTCGGCACGGCGCACCGCGCCGAGGCCTCCACCTATGGCATTGCGCAATACGCGCCGGTGGCCAGCGCCGGCCCGCTGCTGGCCGCCGAGATGGACGCCATCTCCAAGGCCCTGTCCAGCCCCCGCAGGCCGCTGGTCGCCATCGTGGCCGGCAGCAAGGTCTCGACCAAGCTCACCATCCTCAAAGCCCTGGCGGCCAATGTCGACCAGCTCATCGTGGGCGGCGGCATCGCCAACACCTTCATGCTGGCCGCCGGTTTGAAAATCGGCAAAAGCCTGGCCGAAGCCGACCTGCTGGCCGAGGCCAAAGCCGTGATCGACGCCATGAAAGCGCGCGGCGCCGAGGTGCCGATTCCGACGGATGTGGTCACCGCCAAAACCTTTGCCGCCGACGCGCCGGCCACCGTCAAGGCGGCTGCCGACGTTGCCGATGACGACCTGATCCTGGACATCGGCCCGCAAACCACCGCGCGGCTGGCAGCGCAACTCAAGGCGGCCGGCACCATCGTCTGGAACGGCCCGGTCGGCGTGTTTGAATTCGACGCGTTCGCCAAAGGCACCGAAGGCATCGCGCGCGCCGTGGCCGACAGCAGCGCGTTTTCCATTGCCGGCGGCGGCGACACCCTGGCCGCCATCGCCAAGTACGGCATTGAAAAGCAGGTCGACTACATCTCGACCGGCGGCGGCGCTTTCCTTGAAGTGCTGGAAGGCAAGACGCTGCCGGCCTTCGAAATCCTGCAAAAACGCGCTGCGGGTTGAAAGCGGTTTGCTCCTTTTTCAGGAGCAACTAGCCCATACGGGATATGGGCTGCAGCCACTTTTTATATAAAAAATGGCAGGCCAAACCGCCCGGGGCGGTGGTCTCTATATGCTTCAGGCCCAAGGCGATGCGGGTCATTTGGTAACGTCTTCGTAACCGTTTTCATGTGAAAATCGGAAACTAAATTACAGGAGACAGACATGAAGATGCAGCGCCGCGGCACCAAAATCGTTGCCACCCTTGGCCCCGCTTCCAGCGATCCGGCCTTGCTGGAGCAGATGATCCGCGCCGGCGTCAATTGCGTGCGGCTGAACTTCAGCCACGGCACCGCCCAAGACCACATCGACCGCGCCGCGCTGGTGCGTGAAGCCGCCACCCGCGCCGGCCGCGAGGTCGCCATCATGGCCGACCTGCAGGGCCCGAAAATCCGTGTCGGCAAATTTGCCGAAGGCAAGGTGCAGCTCGAGCAAGGCGCGAAGTTTGTGCTCGACGCGTCCCGCACCGAGCTGGGTGACATCAACGGCGTGGGCCTGGACTACAAGGAGCTGCCGCGCGACGTCAAGGCCGGCGACACTCTGCTGCTCAACGACGGCCTGATTGTCATGACGGTTGAAAAGGTCAAGGGCGAGCAGGTCCATGCGACGGTCAAGATCGGCGGCGTGCTGTCGAACAACAAGGGCATCAACAAGCAGGGCGGCGGCCTGACGGCGCCGGCGCTGACAGCCAAGGACATGGAAGACATCAGGACCGCGATGAGTTTCCAGGCCGACTACGTCGCGGTGAGCTTTCCGCAGAACGCCAGCGACATGGAAATGGCGCGCCAGCTGTGCAATGTGGCCGGCGCCGAATTCCGTCACAAGCCGGGCCTGATCGCCAAGATCGAGCGTGCCGAGGCGATCCCGAACCTGGAAGCCATCTGCCGGGCCAGCGACGGCATCATGGTCGCGCGCGGCGACCTGGCCATCGAGGTCGGCAATGCCGCCGTGCCGGCGCTGCAAAAACGCATGATCCGCATGGCCCGCGAGCTGGACAAGGTGGTCATCACCGCGACCCACATGATGGAATCCATGATCACCAACCCGGTGCCTACCCGCGCCGAGGTCAGCGACGTGGCCAATGCGGTGCTCGACGGCACCGACGCCGTCATGACCTCGGCCGAGACCGCCGCAGGCCGTTATCCGCTGGAGACCATCATCGAGATGGCCAACATCTGCGCCGAAGCCGAAAAAGCCGAGGACGTTAAACTGGACGCCGACTTCACCGGCATGACCTTTGACCGCATTGACCAGTCCATCGCCATGGGTGCCCTGTTCACGGCCCATCACCTGGGCTGCAAGGCCATCGTGGCGCTGACCGACTCGGGCTCGACGGCGCTGTGGATGAGCCGCCACCGCATCCATATCCCCATCTACGCCCTGACGCCCAAACTGGCGACCCAGCGCAAGATGGCGCTGTACCGCAATGTGCGCCCCCTGCTCATGGACACCAGCGCCGAACGCGACACCGCACTCGGCGATGCCGAGGCGCACCTGAAAAAACGCGGGATCGTCGACAGCGGTGATATCTACGCCATCACGTGCGGCGAACCCATGGGCGCGCCGGGCGGCACGAACATGCTGAAGATCTGCCGGGTGGAATAGGGCCCCCACGGTGGAATAGGGCCCCCACGGTCGTTCGCTTCGCGTAACTTCCTGCCCCCCGAGGGGGCCGCCCGCCTGCGGTCTGGCGAAGCCAGTCCCGCGGCTCATGCTGGGTTGGATAGCCCCTTGCGGTCGCTCGTTCTTGAATCCATCGGCGCCTGGCCTGCGTACTTGGGAGTCATGCACAACATTGACTCCCCCTTGCCAAGACGCTCATTTTTTGCCATGTTGCCCGCGCTGCTCACCGCGTGTTCGGGTGCCGATTTGCTCAACGCCACGGTGGCGACCGACACCTACCGGCGTACCGAGGGCATCGCTTACGGCCCGGAAGCGCGGCAGCGGCTGGATGTTTACCAGCCGCAGGGCGAGGTTCGCAACGCACCGGTGGTGGTGTTTTTCTACGGCGGCAGCTGGTCAAAAGGCGAGCGCGCCGACTACCGCTTCGTCGGCGAGGCTCTGGCCTCGCAGGGCATCGTTGCCGTGGTGGCGGATTACCGCCTGAGCCCCGCCGTGCGCTACCCGGTTTTTGTGCAGGACAGCGCGCGCGCCGTGCGCTGGGCGCGCGACCACGCGGCCGAATACGGCGCGGACCCGGCGCGCCTGTTTGTCATGGGCCACAGCGCCGGTGCGTACAACGCCGCGATGGTCGCGCTGGACGCGCGCTGGCTGCAGGCTGAAGGCATGAAGCCTTCGCAACTGGCGGGCTGGATAGGCCTGGCCGGCCCTTACGATTTTTTGCCGATTGGCGATCCGCAGACACAAGTTGCCTTTGAATGGCCCGGTACGCCCGCCGACAGCCAGCCGATCACGCATGCCTCCCGCGCATCTCCGCCGGCACTGCTGCTGGCCCCCACCGAAGACCGCTCGGTCGATCCGCAGCGCAGCACCGTGGCCATGGCCGCGCGGCTCAAAAGTGCCGGTGTGCGGGTGGATTCAGAGCTGTTCGGCGGCGTCAGCCATGTGACCATCATTGCATCGATGGCGTCCGTGCTCAGAGGGCGGGCGCCTGTGCTTGAGCGGGTGACGGCCTTTGTGAAATCATCTGGCCGATAACGCTGTCCACCAGGGCTGCAGTTGCCCAGCAAAGCCATGCCGTCCAGAGCGTATGGCTCATGTAATGGGCGCCGCGCACCTGCTGCGCCAGGCCCAGCACCGATCCCGCGAGCAGGGCGCCGGCCAGCCAGCGCCGCGCCGTTCGGGGCAGGGCATGGCGAAACGCGAAAAAACCGCCCACAAACGCAAAACCCGCCGAGGCGTGGCCGGCAGGAAAGCAGCCGCCGCTGCCGCCGTCGCGCACGCCCCAGGCCCAGTGGGACACATAGGCCACCGTCCCGCCGAATTCATGGAGCTCCCAGGGGCAGCTTGTGAGGCTGTGCAGCTTGAGGGTGGACACCACCAGCAGCGAAACCAGGGTGGTGAGCGCCAGCTGGACGCGGCGCTCCACAGCCAGCCGGCAGATGGGGCCGAAAGGCCGCGCGACGGCCGCCAGCAGCGCCAGCTCGACCGCCCAGGGCAGCCAGCGGATGCCGTCATGCAGCGTGCCACGCCAGAACCAATGGTCTTCCAGGGGAAAACCGGCCGGGGAGCCGAACCAGCGCGCCATCCACAGGTCCAGGCCTGAATGGTCCCAGGCCAGCAGCACGGCGAGGCTGAGCAGGGTAACCAGGAAAACACGGGACACAGCGGGGGCGCCGTCGCCGTCGAAGGAGGAAGCGGTCATGGGAGGTTCGCGCAAGCGGGTGGACACGGGAAGCCGCAAGATAGTGGGGGCGTCTTAACTCACCCTTAAGGCCTTGCACCGGGCTGTGAAACCCCCCGGCCGCCGCCCGCAGCGCCGACAATGGACGCATGCGAATCCTGGTGGTGGAAGACGATGCCGGTATTGCCCTGGGCCTGCGGGCCAACCTGCAGCAGCGGGGCTATGCGGTCGATGCCTGCGGCAGCCTGGCTTCAGCGTGGACGGCCCTGTGCAGCGAGCCGTTTGACCTGGTGCTGCTGGACCTTGGCCTGGCGGACGGTGACGGCGGCGACTTGCTGCTGCGGATAAGGCGGGTGCGCAGCAGCGCGGACGGGCCGCTGCCTGATCCGCAAACGCCGGTGCTCATCATGACTGCCCGCGACCAGGTCGCCGACCGGATTTCCGGCCTCAACCTGGGGGCCGACGACTATCTCGTCAAGCCCTTTGACCTTGATGAACTTGAGGCCCGCATGCGCGCCCTGCTGCGCCGTGCGGCGGGGCGCGCCCATCCCCTGCTGGTGCATGGCGACCTGGTGATCGACCCGGCCGCCCATACGGTGCTGCGTGCGGGGCAAGCCGTTGACCTTGCGCCACGCGAATTCACCTTGCTGCTTTTGCTGCTGGAGTCCCGTGGGCGGGTGCTGTCGCGCCAGCAACTGGAAGCACGCCTTTACAACTGGCAAGACGCCGTCGGCAGCAATGCGATCGAGGTGCATGTGCACCATCTGCGGCGCAAGCTGGGCGAGGGTCTGATCCAGACGATGCGCGGGGTCGGTTACTTCATACCGCGGGATGAGCGCGCATGACGGCCAGCCCTCGCCAGGTCTCGCTGACGCGCCGCCTCCTGCTGTGGGTGCTGGCGGCGCTGTTGCTGGTATGGGCCGGATTTGTGGCGGTGGGCTGGCGCACCGGTGTTCATGAGGCGGGCGAGCTGACCGATGGGCACCTGGCCAGCACGGCGGCGCTGATGCTCAACCTGGATCTGCCGCCGTTTGTAGAGGCATCGCGCGAAACAGCACGCGCCGTCATTCCCACGCTGAAAAACCACGACTACCAATCTTCCCTCAGCGTGCTGGTGCGCGACGCCGGCGGGCAGCTGCTGGCCCGTTCGGGCGATGCGCCCCTGGCGCCGTTCAGCGAACGGGCGGGTTTTACCGATGTGGCGCTGGGCACGCCCCCGACCCTCTGGCGCAGCTTTTCGCAGTGGGATGCCGGCCACGCGCGGCAGGTGACGGTGCTGGTGCGGGCCGACGAGCGCGACGAGCTGGCCTCTGACGTGGCCGGGCAACTGGCCGAGCCGGGGCTGTGGCTGCTGCCGGCCGTGGCCATCGCGCTGTGCATCGCGATCTGGCGCGGCCTGCGGCCCTTGCAGGCCTTGTCGCGCGACGTGGCCGAGCTGGAGGTGGACAAGGCCGAGCGCCTGCAGGCCCGCCACCCCTATCGGGAATTCAACTCGGTGGTGCGTTCCATCAACACGCTGGTGGGCCAGCAGCAGGCTTCGTTGGAGCGGGAACGCCAGCTGGCCAGCGAGGTGGCCCATGAGCTGCGCACTCCCTTGTCGTCCATTGCCTTGCAGGCGGCATCGCTGCGCGGTGAGCTCACAGCCCCGGCGCGCGAACAGGCGCTGGCGCAAATCGGTGCCGACGCGATGCGGGCCGGTCACGTCATCACGCAGTTGCTGGCGCTGGCGCGGGCCAGCCGCAGCGACCTGCAGCAACAGATGCAGCCCCTGGACCTGGGCGCGCTGGCCGCGCAGGTGGTCGCCGGGTATGCGCAGGCCTCCTGGGAAAGCGGGCACCAGCTCAGCGTGCAGGGCGAGGAGCGCGAGGAGCGCGAAGAGGGCGAGGAGGGCCCCAAGGTCGCGCCCGAAGTTTTCGCCCATCCGCTGCTGCTGGAGCTGGCCTTGCGCAACCTCATTGACAACGCCCTGCAACACACGCCCCGGGGTACTTTCGTGTCGGTGCAGTGGGGCCACGATGCGGCCGGCGCGTGGCTTCAGGTGTGCGACGACGGCACAGACACGGCCGCTGGGCGGTCTCCGGTAGCGCAGTCCACCGAACGGCTGGGGCTGGGCCACAAGATCGTGGCCCGTGTGATGGATGTGCATGGCGGCCAGTTCGCGCAGATACCCGCGTCCCCGCCCTTTACACGCTGTTACCGCATGGTTCTGCCTCTAATTCCCTGAATAACCCGGCTTTACGCAGCCGTTAGAATGAAGGCTTCGGTTACTTCACGGTTACGGCTCCTTCTGCAACCCTCGCGTTGCACGGCCTTCCGCCCTGTAACCCGCCTTCTTCTGGCAGCGTTTTTTAACTTTCTGGGGATCTGATCATGGCACTCGTATCGATGCGCGAGCTGCTGGACCATGCAGCAGTCAACGGCTACGGCATTCCGGCTTTTAACGTCAACAACCTCGAGCAGGTGCAAGCCGTGATGGAAGCGGCCAGGGAAACCGGCGCGCCCGTCATCCTGCAGGCCAGCGCAGGCGCCCGCAAATACGCCGGTGAGCCCTTCATCAAGCACCTGATCGAAGCGGCCATCGAGATGTACCCCAACATCCCCCTGGTCATGCACCAGGACCACGGCCAGAACCCGGCCGTTTGCCAGGGCGCCATCGACCTCGGTTTCTCGTCCGTGATGATGGACGGCTCGCTCGAAGCCGACGGCAAGACCATCGCCAGCTATGAATACAACGTTGACGTGACGAAAAAAGTCTCGCAACTGGCCCACAAATACGGCGTCACCGTGGAAGGCGAACTCGGCTGCCTCGGTTCGCTGGAGACCATGAAGGGCGACAAGGAAGACGGCCACGGCACCGACGCCACCATGACGCGCGAGCAGCTGCTGACCGACCCCGAGCAGGCGGCGGACTTCGTCAAGCGCACCCAGATTGACGCGCTGGCGATCGCCATCGGCACCAGTCACGGCGCCTACAAGTTCACCCGCAAGCCCACCGGCGACATCCTGGCGATCGACCGCATCAAGGAAATCCACAAACGCATCCCCAGCACCCACCTGGTGATGCACGGCTCGTCTTCGGTGCCGCAGGAAATGCTGGCCATCATCCGCCAGTACGGCGGCCAGATGAAGGAAACCTATGGCGTGCCTGTTGAGGAAATCCAGGAAGCCATCAAGCACGGCGTGCGCAAGATCAACATCGACACCGACATCCGCCTGGCCATGACCGGCGCGGTGCGCAAGTTCCTCGCTGAAAACCCCGAGAAATTCGACGCCCGTGAGTGGCTCAAGCCCGCCCGCGAAGCCGCCAAGGCCCTGTGCAAGCAGCGCTACATCGAATTCGGCTGCGAAGGCCAGGGCGCCAAGATCAAGGGCGACACCCTGCAGGTCGTGGCCGCCAAGTACGCCAAGGGCGAACTCGCTCAAGTGGTGCACTGAAAATTCCCGCCTTCCGCCCGCGCGGATTGGCGATAATTCAAAGCCCGTGGACTCTCGAGTCGCGCGGGCTTTTTCTTTGATTCCCCTCCGTTTACGCCGCCCACCATGACCCAAGCACTCCACACCTCTGCCCTGACCTCCCTGCCCCTGCTGGCGCGCGGCAAGGTGCGCGACAACTACGCCGTGGGCAAAGACAAACTGCTGATGGTGGCCAGCGACCGCCTGAGCGCGTTCGACGTCATCCTGGGCGAGCCGATCCCCGGCAAGGGCGCGCTGCTCACACAGATGGCGCTGTTCTGGTTCGACAAACTCGGTCACATCTGCCCCAACCACCTGACGGGCGAAGCGCCTGAAAGCGTCGTCACCCCGGCCGAAGTGCCGCAGGTCGTGAACCGCTCCATGCTGGTCAAACGCCTGAAGCCGATTCCCGTCGAGGCCGTGGTGCGCGGCTACCTGGCCGGCAGCGGCTGGAAGGAATACCAGGACAGCCAGGCCGTGTGCGGCGTGCCCCTGCCCCCAGGCCTGAAGAATGCCGGCAAGCTGCCCGAGCCCATCTTCACGCCGGCCGCCAAGGCCGAAGCCGGCGAGCACGACGAAAACATCAGCTACGAGCAGGTGGTGAAGGTCGTCGGCCCTGAGCTCGCCGCGCAGATCAAAAAGATCAGCATCGAGATCTACAGCACCGCCGCCGCCTTCGCGCTCACCAAGGGCATCATCATTGCCGACACCAAGTTCGAGTTCGGCCTGGACGAAGACGGCACGCTCACGCTGATGGACGAAGTGCTGACGCCCGATTCGTCGCGCTACTGGCCGATTGAAGGCTACGAGGCCGCTTATGCCGCCGGCCAGAACCCGCCCAGCTACGACAAGCAGTTTGTGCGCGACTGGCTCGAAGCCGTGCGTATCAACGGCAAGCCCTGGGACAAAACGCCGCCTGCACCGCGGCTGCCTGCCGATGTTGTCGAGAAAACGGCCGCTAAGTACCAGGAAGCCTTGACGCGCTTGAAAGGTTGAACTGCCGCTACGCTCAGCGAAACACGGCTATCCATGCTTGAGTTCATCGCCGAGATCCTTGTCGAGGGCGTGCTCACTCTTTTCTCGGAATTATTCAACCTCGGGTTGCGCAAATCATTGCGCACACGCCCAGATGCGGATCCGCTGGGAGACCTTCTGGTGGGGGCGGCGCTCGGGTTTGCGCTGGGACTCGCCAGCGTCTATTTCATTCCCCTGTTGGCCCTGCGTGAACCGGTTCTTCAATGGCTCAACGCTTTGCTCAGCCCGCTGCTGGCCGCGCTGTTGATTCTGCTGTGGAGAAGAAACCGTCTTCAGGACGTTGCGGCCGGGACAGCGCCACAGTCAGGGCGCGCCATTGTGTTTCAGGCCTTTGTAGTGGGCATGTCGTTTAACCTCAGCCGCCTTTTGTTTGGGCACTAAACCCCGGCAAGCCGACCCTGGCGACGCCTCAACTCAATACGACACTGCTTAGGCGCCGGCGGTACGTCGCCACGACGGGGTCTTCCGGCGGAATCTGCCCATCCGCCACCTTGGGTTTGGGCGCTTCCATGATGTCGAGCACGGCGATGTAGGTCTTGCGTGCCAGGTCTTCGCTCCAGGCCTTGTCGCGCATCAAAATCTCCAGCAACTCGTCGAGGGCTTCTGTCCAGCGCTGTTGCACCATCAGCCAGCGGGCCTTGCCAAAGCGCGCGTCAAAGTCCCGTTTGTTGGCCGCAATTTTTGCATCAAATTGGCCTGCAGCCGAATCGCCACCTGCACTTGTAGCTACAAAATCAATAGCATCCATCCAGCGCTTGAGCGAGTCAAAACGCCGCACCACGGTGGTTTGGGCGATGACCGGCGCAAACGCCACCTTGGCGTCGTCTTCGCGGCCCAGTTGCAACAGCAGCTTCACGTAGTCAAAGCGCGCGTTGTCGTCGGCCGGGTTGGCGGCAACAGCGTGCTGCAGCTTTTCGAGCACGGCGTCCGGGTCGGTGGGCTCTTCTTCGAGCGTCAGCTCGGGCTCTTGCGCCAACGCATCCGCCGGCGGCAGGTGTTTGTCGAGGAACTCCTTGACCTTGCCTTCGGGCAGGGCGCCGGCAAAGCCGTCCACCGGCTGGCCGTTCACCATCAGGATGCAGGTCGGGATGCTGCGGATGCCGAAGGCGGCGCCCAGTTGCTGCTCCTGGTCGGAGTCGATCTTGACCAGCTTGAAGCGGCCGGCGTATTCGACTTCGACCTTTTCAAGAATCGGGCCCAGCGACTTGCAGGGGCCGCACCAGGGCGCCCAGAAGTCGATCAGCACGGGCGTGGTCATGGAAGCCGTAACGACTTCGGCTTCGAAATTGGCAATGGTGACGTCGATCATGGTCTTGCAGAGTTGGGGTGTCGGGGGCGGGTTTCAACCCGCGTGGCGCGGCGTGGCGCCCGGGAGGAAGGAGCGTAGCACGCAGGACAAGGCCTCGCCGGTGGCCTGCCCTTAAAATCAGAGGTTACGGGCAAGCAGCCTGCAACCCCGGCCTTGAAGGTCCCCGCATGACAACAAGCAACAATTCGGCAAACCCCCTGATAGGCGTGGTGATGGGCTCCAGCAGCGACTGGGAGACCATGCAGCACGCCGTGCAGATCCTCATGCAGTTCGGCGTGGCGCACGAGGCCCGCGTCGTGTCGGCCCACCGCATGCCTGATGAGCTGTTTGCCTATGCCGAAGGCGCCTCCGGCCGCGGCCTGCAGGCCATCATCGCCGGCGCCGGCGGCGCGGCCCACCTGCCCGGCATGCTGGCCGCCAAAACCGCCGTGCCGGTGCTGGGTGTGCCCGTGGCCAGCAAACACCTGCAAGGCGTCGATTCATTGCACAGCATCGTGCAAATGCCCAAGGGCATTCCCGTTGCCACCTTTGCCATCGGCAACGCCGGCGCGGCCAATGCGGCGCTGTTTGCTGTCGCCATGCTGGCCCTGCACGACAAGGCGCTGGCCGCCCAGCTGCAGGCTTTCCGCGCCGAGCAAACCGCTGCCGCCCACGCCATGACACTGCCTCCCGCATGAGCCTTCCAAGCCTTCCCCCGGGCCTTCCTGTTTTTCCCGGCACCGTTTGCGCTTCCGGCCAGCCCGCCACGCTGGGCGTGATGGGTGGTGGCCAGCTGGGCCGCATGTTTGTGCACGCCGCGCAGCGCCTGGGTTACTTCACCGCGGTGCTGGACCCGGACGCGCAAAGCCCGGCGGGCCTGGTCAGCCACCACCATATCCAGACTGGCTACGACGACGAAAAGGGGCTCAAACAGCTCGCATCGCTCTGCGCCGCCGTCACCACCGAATTTGAGAATGTGCCTGCCGGTGCGCTGAAAACGCTGGCCACCAGCCTGCCCGTGGCACCCGGCGCCGCCGCGGTGGGCATCGCCCAAAACCGCATCGAAGAAAAATCGCACTTCACCGCCAGCGCCGCCGAGTCGGGCGTCTTGGCCGGCGTGACTTGCGCGCCTTATGCCGTGATCGAAACGGCAGAACAGCTGAACGCCGTGCCGGCCAACTTGCTGCCCGGCATCCTCAAAACCGCGCGCATGGGTTACGACGGCAAAGGCCAGGTGCGCGTCAAAAATGCGGCTGAACTCGCAGCCGCCTGGGCCGATCTGAAAAAGGTCCCCTGCGTGCTCGAAAAAATGCTGCCACTCAAAGCCGAGTGCTCCGTTATCGTGGCACGCGGCTGGAACGGCGACATCGTCAGCTTTGCGCCGCAACTGAATGTGCATGTGGACGGCATCCTCGCGGTGACCGAGGCTTATGAGGGAAATATGCCTGCAGCCCTTGCGCAGCGTGCGCAGGCAGCTACAAAAACCATAGCAAACCATGTCGGCTACGTCGGCGTGCTGTGCGTCGAGTTTTTCCTGGTGGACGACGGCAGCGCTGACGGCGCGCTCATCGTCAACGAGATGGCGCCCCGCCCGCACAACAGCGGCCACTACACCATGGACGCCTGCGACGTCTCGCAGTTTGACCTGCAGGTGCACGCCATGGCGGGCCTGCCGCTGCCGCAGCCGCGCCAGCATTCACCGGCCATCATGCTCAACCTGCTGGGCGATGTGTGGTTTGACGCGCAAGGCAATTCACGCACACCCGACTGGCAGGCCGTGCTGGCCCTGCCCGGCGCGCACCTGCATCTTTACGGCAAGACCGAAGCGCGCCCCGGGCGCAAGATGGGCCACCTCAACATCACCGGCGCCGACATCGCGGGCGTCAAAGCCACCGCGCGCAAGGCCGCTGCCATCCTGGGCCTGCCGGGCCTGGGCCATCTCTGATGATTCTTCGCGGCACCGACGCTGAAGCGATTCTTGAAGCCGCGCGCCGCATCCAGGCCGGCGGCCTCGTCGGCTTCCCGACCGAGACGGTGTATGGCCTGGGCGCCGATGCCTCGAGTGACACAGCCGTCGCCGGCATTTTTGAAGCCAAGGGCAGGCCGTCCGACCACCCGCTCATCGTGCATGTGGCCGACGCGGCGCATGTCGAGGCTTACGCCAGCAGCGTGCCGCCTTTTGCCGCGCGCCTGATGAAGGCCTTCTGGCCCGGGCCGCTCACCGTGATCCTGCCGCGCAAGCCGGGTGTAGCGGCGGCTGCTGCCGGTGGTCAGGATTCGATCGGCCTGCGCTGCCCTTCGCATCCCGTCGCGCTGGCTTTCCTGAAAGCGTGTGACACCGGCGTGGCCGGCCCCAGCGCCAACCGCTTCGGCCGCGTCAGCCCCACCACCGCGCAGCATGTGCAGCAGGAGTTCGGCGACAGCCTGCTGGTGCTCGACGGCGGGCCCTGCGATGTCGGCATCGAGTCCAGCATCGTCGATTGCACGCGCGGGCGGCCCGTGCTGCTGCGCCCGGGCATCCTCACGCGTGCGCAGCTCGAAGCGGCCTGCGGTGAAGCTGTGCTGGGCAAAGACGAATTCGAGCAAGGCGACGCAGACCTGGGCGACGCACCGCGCGCCTCCGGCACGCTGGAGGCGCACTACGCGCCCGACGCCAAGGTGCGCCTGATGGACGCTGGGCCGATTCAAACCGCGCTCGATTTGCTCGGCGCCGACGCCGCCCACATCGCGGTCTATGCCCGCAGCATCGTGCGTATCAAGTCCGAAAAAGTCCTGTACCGCCGCATGCCCGACGATGCCCTCGCCACCGCGCAGCAACTCTTTGCCGTGCTGCGTGATTTCGATGCCAAAGGCGTCAAGCTGATCTGGATTGAAAACCCGCCGCCGGCTGCCGAATGGGACGGCGTGCGCGACCGGCTGGGGCGCGCTGCCGCCAGTTGAGGCGCGGGGAAAGAGAGGGTTATGTTTGACGAAAAAACCGTATTCGTACTCATTGTTCTTGCGGTCGTCTTTGTTGTGATGATGTGGCGCGAACGCCGTAGCGACCGGTGGAACGCCGGCGGGTGTTGCTACCAATGCGGCAAGGCACTGGGGTTTGATTTCAAAACGGTCACGCGAAGGTACAAAGGCGGGTCGACCAAGACGGTGGATTTCTGCGCGAGATGTGCGCGTCATCGAAAAGCCTGGGGTTGGCTCGTCCTTGGCATGGTGATCCTTTTTGTGGCGCTGATGGCGTATCACCTGAGCCACGCAGGCTGAGCTTTATGGGCATACTGGCGGCAACCATCACCCATCCGTAAAGGGCGCTTTCATGCTCTCCATCCTCCTCACCATCTGGTTTCTCCACGTCGCGGCCATGATGAGCCCCGGCGCCAATGTGTTGCTGGTCTCGCAGCTTGCCGCCAGCGACCGCGCGCGCAGCGCGGTGTTTGCGGCGCTGGGTGTCACGGTGGGCGCGGCCATCTGGGCCTTGTGCGCGGTGCTGGGTGTCAATGCCGTGTTCCAGATCTTTCCGGGGCTGCGCCTGGCGCTGCAGGTGGCCGGCGGCCTGTACCTGCTGTATGTGGCCAGCCGGCTGTGGCGCTCGGGCGGCCTGGCGCTGGGTGAGGGCGGGCCGTCGGTGTCATCGGCCGCCGCGTTCCGCCTGGGTTTCCTCACCAACATCACCAACCCGAAATCGGCGCTCTTTTTCGGCAGCGTGTTTGCCGCTTCGTTTCCGGCGTCGCCCAGCCCGGTGTTGCAAGTTGCCGCGGTGGTCATGATTGTGGCCAACGCGCTGTGCTGGCACACGCTGCTGGCGTATTTGTTCTCGCGCGAGCGTGTGCGGCTCGCATATGCCCGCACGCGCGGCACGGCGGACCGCATCGCGTCGGTGGCCGTGGGTGCATTGGGCTTGGGCCTGCTGGCGGCTTCTTTGCGCGAAGCACGCTCCTAGAACTGCCGGTTGCCTAAATTTGAGGCATTGTGGCGCAGGCCGCGTCAAATGGCGTTTTCACCCGCAAGCCGCGTGGTCATCAACAGCTTTGTCCACACCCGGCAGGGATAACTCAGCGCTTTGGCGGTAGCGTCAGGCTATCGGGCCGCCTCTTTTACCGTCCATTCCAGCAACGCATCCAGCGCCGGGCGGGCGGCGCCGGCGTTCGGGTGATTGATCAGGCCCACCACGATGTAGCGCGTGCCGCTGTTGCCGTTGGCATAACCCGCAATCGCCGTCACGTCGCGCAGCGAGCCGGTCTTCAAAAAAGCCTGCCCCGCCACGCCCTTGCCGCGCTCGCGCAGCGTGCCGTCCACGCCGGCGATGGGCAGTGAATCAGCCAGGTCGGCGGCCAGCGGGCTTTTGGCGGCGTGCAGCAGCAGCGCGCCCAGGCCGGCTGCCGTTACACGCTCATTGCGGCTCAGGCCCGAACCGTTGTCCATCAGGGGTTGCGCTGTGCCCGGCAGGTTCTTCTTCCACCAGGCGGCCAGCGCGGCGTGGGCCGAATCGAGCGTGCCGGCTTTGGGCTGGCCCAGGTTTGCGTGCAGGCCCAACGTCAGGAAGAGGTGCTGCGCCATCACGTTGTTCGAATATTTGTTGACGTCGCGCACCACCTCCAGCAGCGTCGGCGACTGGTGCTCAAACCGGATCGCAGCTTTTTCGCCCGAGATCGTGCCGGTGCTGCGCAGCGTGGCCAGCTCCTGCGGCGTGGCGTCGCGCGCCGTGCCGGTCAGCAAGCCGCCCAGCTGCCGCCAGGAGCCCTCAATCGCGCGCGCGGCAAAGCTGGACGGGTCGGGGTAGGCGCTGGGCCAGACTTTTTCGCCGCAGGCCGATGAGTAGGTGCCCAGGAATTCGATGTTGACCGGGTTCTCGACGCTGGCGCGCAGCTCGCTGCGCCAGTCGCCGCAGCGGCCCACACGCACCATGGGCACACTCGCGCCCACTTGTACACCGGCCAGCGGCGGCTCGTAGCGCACCAGCGCGCGGTTGCTGGCCATGTCCGGCGTGAAGGTCATCACGATGGACTTGAAGTTGATGAGCAGCGCGTCGGGCCGCGCGTTGTACGGCCGCAGCGGCTCGCCGTCGAACTCGCCCGGGTCGGTGGGCGGCACGCTGAAGGCGCTGCGGTCCAGCACGATGTCGCCGCGAATCACGCGCGCACCGCCGGCCTGCACCTGGGCCAGCAGGGCCTGCAGGCGCTCAACCACCAGCTTCGGGTCGCCGCCGCCTTGCACCACCAGGTTGCCGTTGAGCAGCCCGCCCGAGGTGCTGCCGTCCAGGATCACCTTCGTTTTCCAGGTGAAGTCGCGGCCCAGCGCATCGAGCGCCGAGTAGGTGGTCACCAGCTTCATGACGGAGGCCGGGTTCATCGGCGTGTCGATGCGCCAGCTCAGGCGCGGCACCGGCTTGCCGGTGGCGGCTTCCACCACCAGCATGGAGACCGCGTCGCGCGGCACCTTGGCGCGCGCCAGGGCTTTTTCAATCGGGGCCGGCAGGCGCGGGGCTTGCGCCAGGGCGGTGACAGAGGAAAGGGCCAGCACGGCGGCCAGCACGCTCAGCGCAACAGGGTGCGGCGTGCGTGGGCGCTGCGGGTCTTGGGTCATGGGTCGATTATCGCGGCAGGCCGTCAGACGGCTTTGACCCCGGCTGGGCCCGAAGAGGCGTTGGCGCGGATAATCAAGGCCTTCCCCGCAGGATGCCTTCCTGGCGGATGTGCAGGTTGCTATTAATTTAGTAGCTAAATGTGCATAACCTACAAGGGCTGGAGCCCGATTTAATGCCTAAACCCCTGAAATTTCTCGCCTTTGACACCAGCACCGACCGCATGTCGGTCGCGGTGACCGACGGCGTGCGCACCTGGCAGCACAGCGGCCCCGGTGGCGCGCAGGCCTCGACCACGCTGATCCCGGCCGTGCTGGCGCTGCTGGCGGAGGCGGGGCTGGCGCTGGGCGAGCTCGATGCGATTGCCTTCGGCCGCGGCCCGGGCTCGTTCACCGGGCTGCGCACCGCCTGCGCCGTGGCGCAGGGCCTGGCGCTGGGCGCCAACCATGGCGCGGGCGTTCCCGTGCTGCCGATTGACACGCTGATGGCGGTGGCCGAAGAGGCGCGGTTCCAGCGCGACGGCGACTCGCAGCCAGCGCTGCGGGTGACGGCGCTGCTGGACGCCCGCATGGACGAGATGTATGTGCAGGGTTTTGACTTCAGCGGTGGGCAGTGCCGCGCGCTGGGCGAATGTGAGCTGGTGCGGCCTGAAGCGTGCACGCCCGATGCGGCCACCGGCCTGCTCGCGGGCAATGTGTTTGCGGTGTACGCCGGGCGCTTGCCGGCCGGGCTTGCAGATTTTGCGCAGGCCGAGGCCTTGCCCACGGCCACCGCCTTGCTGCGCCTGGCGCCCCAACTGGCCGCCGCCGGCCAGTGCGTGAGCGCCGACCTCGCCCTGCCGCTCTACGTTCGGGATAAAGTAGCGCTCACAACCGAAGAGCGTGAGCAGGTTAAAGCTGCCAAGCTCCTCGCCGAGGCCCCACCCCTTTCCCCATGAACGCCATCCTCAAGCCCCTCGAAGCCCAGTTCGAAGCCATGACACCCGCATGGCTGGGCGAGGTGGTGCGCGTGGAACAAACCGCCTACGACCATCCGTGGACGCAAGGCAACTTCACCGACTCCATCAATGCCGGCTACCACGCGCAGCTGCTCACGGCGGGCAACGCGCCCAACGCCGTGCTGCTCGGCTACTTTGTGGCCATGAAGGGTGTGGACGAAGTGCACCTGCTCAACATCACCGTGGCGCCTGAGCACCAACGCCAGGGCTGGGCCCGCGTCATGCTGGACGGCCTGGCCCTGTGGGCGCGCGGGCAGGGCGCGCAGTGGCTGTGGCTGGAAGTGCGCGTGAGCAATGCGCGCGCCAAGGCCGTGTATGAGGCCTACGGCTTTCGCCATGTCGGCACGCGCCGCAACTACTACCCCAATGGCTCTGCTGCGCGCGAAGACGCCGTAGTCATGAGCCTGGCGCTGTGAGGCCCGCACGATGAGCCTCGTCCTCGACAAACGCCATCGCGCCATGCTGCGCGAGATGGGCGTGCGGGTGTGGCAGCCTGCGCCTGACGTTGTACCTGCTATCGATTCAGGAGCGGGTGGTGCAAGCACAGCGAGGGCTGCAGCTGATTTTGTGCATGAAACAAAGCCTGTTGCACCTGCCGCAGCTTCTCCTGCACGTGAAGCCATTCCCGCGCGCACCGCGCCCGCGCGTGCTCCCGTGGCCCCCGCAGCCGCCGCACCGCAAGCCCCCGCGCGTGAAGCCGCTGCAACCGGCACGTGGAGCATGGGCGAAGCCCAGGCGCTGTACGCCGACGTCGCCCACGGCGAAGGCTCACGCTGGCTGGTGCTGGCCGAAACGCCGGCCGCCGCGCTGCAACGCGGGCCCTTCAATCCATTCGAAGGCGAGGCCGGCAAGCTGCTCGACAACATGCTGCGCGCCGCGCGATTGAACAAGGCCGGTGTGGTGTTGCTGGCGCCGCTGGCCCGGGGCGCGGCAGCAGGCGCCGGCACCGGCACCGGCCTGCCCGAGGCTTTGCCCGCGCTGGTGGCCGCTGCACGGCCCGACGTGGTGCTGGTGATGGGCCGCCTGGCCGCGCAAGCCCTGCTGCAGTCCAGCGAACCCTTCGGCAAGCTGCGCGGCCAGGTGCACGGCCTGCATGGCGCCAAAACCGTGTTGACCTACGACGCTACTTATCTGCTGCGTAATGCGGCCGACAAAGCCAAGGCCTGGGATGATTTGTGCCTGGCGATGAGCCTGGTTACCACGCCTGGCTCGGCCTGATTTTTCTTTCAGGTTTTTTCAGAAGCGTTGCGGCTCGGCGCCAACACCGAGGCAATCGCCACCACCATCAACACCACCGCCGCCCAGTCCTGCCAGTGCAGCACTTCGCCCAGGCCGAGCGCGCCTGAGAACACGCCCAGGATGGGAATCATCATCACGCTCAGCGTCGAGGCCACCGGCGGCAGCGCGCGCGCCAGCGTGAACCAGGCCGCGTGTGCAAAGCCGAAGATCAGCACGGCGTTGTAGAGAATCGCGCCCCAGGTGATGGCTGAAGGCGCTTTCCACTGCGGCATCTCAAAGGCGATGCCCAGCACGCTCAGCAACACGGCCGTCATCACCGTCATCCAGAAAGAGAGCGTCAGCGTCGCTGCGGCGATCGTGGTCTTGCGCAGCATCTGCGTGCCCAGCGCCCACACGGCCGCCGCCACCAGCGCGCACAACACGCCCAGCGGCCTTCCCGAAAGATTCGTCAGCTCATACCAGAGCAGCAGCGCCACACCCACAGCGGCAGCCGCCACACCCAGCCAGTTGCGGGCTTTCAGCTTCGCGCCAAAAAACCAGGCACCCAGCAGCGCCGAAAAAATCGGCATCGTGTAGCCCAGGATGGCCGCACGCCCGCTGCTCAGATTTTTCACCGCCAGGATGATGAGTGCATGCCAGACAAACATGTTCGCCGCCGCCAGCCAGAAGAGTTCGCGCCACTTGTCCCGCGGCACAAAAAACGGCACCTTCAGCACCACCATCGCCAGCCCCAGCACCGGAATGCCCAGCCAGATCGAGATCGCCCGGAACGTCAGCGGCGGAAAGTCCGCAATGCCGATCTTCATCACCGGCCAGTTCAGGCCCCAGACCAGTGTGAGCAGAACGAGCAGGACGAGTTGGCGTTGCGACAATTGCATAGGGAGGATAGATCGATGGTTTGCGTGGATTGTCCCGGTTTGAGACTAAACCTGCTGAAGAGCCACCTTCTTACAATAGGACTATGAACTTCTTAGACATGCTGGGCGCCGCAGAACGCCAGAACAAATCCATGCTCTGCGTCGGCCTGGACCCGGAACCGGCCAAATTTCCCGGCAAGCTCAAGGGCGACGCCAACAAGATCTACGATTTTTGCGCCGCGATTGTCGACGCCACCGCCGACCTGGTGATTTCTTTCAAGCCGCAGATCGCTTACTTCGCCGCCCACCGCGCCGAAGGACAGCTCGAACGCCTGATGGAACACATGCGCCGTGTCGCGCCGCAAGTGCCCATCATCCTGGACGCCAAACGCGGCGACATCGGCTCCACCGCCGAGCAGTACGCCAAAGAGGCTTTTGAGCGCTACGGTGCCGACGCGGTGACACTTTCGCCTTTTATGGGCTTCGACTCTGTCGCGCCGTATTTGCAATATGAAGGCAAGGGCGCATTTTTGCTGTGCCGCACCTCCAACCCCGGCGGCGACGACTTGCAGAACCAGCGCTTCGCCTCGATCGAAGGCCAGCCGCTGCTGTACGAACACGTGGCACGCCTGGCCCAAGGGCCATGGAACCTCAACGGCCAGCTCGGCCTGGTGGTAGGCGCGACTTACCCGGCAGAAATCGAACGTGTGCGCACGGTGGCCCCTACCTTGCCTTTGCTGATCCCCGGTGTGGGCGCGCAGGGCGGTGATGCAGTGGCGACCGTCAAGGCCGGCTGGCGCGAAGGCGCGCCCATCATCGTGAACTCGTCGCGCGCGATTTTGTACGCGTCTTCGGGTGATGATTTTGCCGAGGCTGCGCGGCGTGAGGCGATCCGGACGCGGAATGTGCTGGAGGCGGCCCGGGGTGAGGCGCTGAAGCGCTAACTTCGGCTACTTCAGCCAGCCGCGTTTGCGGAAGTACCACATCGGCACCACTGCGCTGGCCACCATCAGCGCAATCGCATACGGATAGCCCAGCGCCCAATCAAGCTCGGGCATGAGCTTGAAGTTCATGCCGTAGACGCTGGCAATCAACGTGGGCGGCAGCAGCGCGACGCTGGCCACCGAGAAGATCTTGATGATCTTGTTCTGGTTGATGTTGATGAAACCGACCGTGGCGTCCATCAGGAAGTTGATCTTGTCGAACAGGAAAGCCGTGTGCGAATCGAGCGAGTCGATGTCGCGCAGAATCTGCCGCGCTTCCTCGAACTGCTCGGCGTTGAGCATCTTGCTGCGCATCATGAAGCTGACGGCGCGGCGCGTGTCCATCATGTTTCGGCGGATGCGGCCGTTCAAGTCTTCGTGGCGGGCGATGGCGCCCAGCACTTCACCGGCCAGCGCGTCGGTCACGTCGCCCGACAGCACCTGGGCGCTGACTTTTTCAAGCTCGACATAAATGCCTTCGAGCGTGTCGGCGGAATACTCCGCATCGGCGTCGAACAGCTTGAGCAGCACTTCCTTGGCGTCCTCGATCAGCCCGGGCGCACGGCGCGCGCGCATGCGCAGCAGCCTGAACACCGGCACATCCTCGTCGTGGATGGAAAACAGCACGCCCTTGCTTTTGAGGTCGTCGTTGACCAGGTTCAGGATGAAAGCGACGCGCACCGTGCGCGGCTCGGCGTCGTCGGCGATCAGGAAGTCGGAGCGGATGTGCAGCTCGCCGTTGTCTTCTTCGTAAAAGCGCGCGGACTCTTCAATGTCCTCGTCCATCGCGTCTTCGGGAATGGACAGGCCGTAATACTGCTTGATCCAGCGTTTTTCTTCGAGGGTGGGAGATTCCAGGTCGACCCAGATGGGCTGGAATTTCGAGAGTTCTTCCAGGGATTCGATTTCTTCCTGGAAAAGCCGGCCGTTGGCGAGCGTGAAAATATTGAGCATGACTGACTGCCTATCGGTTCAGGGGGCTTGGCGCAAAGCATGCGCGAGCCTTGCGCGAAAGCGCGGTAAATCGCGATAAATCGCGATAAAGGGCGGTGGGATGATGGCATCGCTTTCAACCCCCTTTTGAACGTGGGCCTTGCGGGGCCGCTCGCCAGTCTGCGGTGTTGAAAGCTAGCGACTAGGGCTGCTTTCCAAGGATGTCTCCGTTATTGAATCAGCGGCGATTATGGCATTTCAGGCCATGTTTATCTACCGCGCGGCCTACGTAAAGAAGGCGATGAGTTCGTCCTTGCGGGCATAGGCATCGTGCTCGCCCAGCGCCATGAGCGCCTTCACAAATCCGGGCTCGAACAACAGGTAGCTGGCCAGCGCGGCGCCGCCGGGGCTGCCCTTGGCGCCAAGTGCGCCCAGGCCCGCCAGCGCGTTGTAGGTGCCGGCCGGCAGCTCGGTGGCATGGGCCTGCGCGAGCGCGTCCAGCGACTGCGACGGTGCGATCGCCAGGATGTCCACCGGACGGTAAGGCATGACCGCGGCGATCTCGCGCGGCATCTGGCGCACGGTCTTGCTCACGCGCTGCGCCTGCTCCACGTCGGCCTGCAGGGTGTCCTGAAAAACGCTGGCCATGGCATGGCCGGCAATCGCGCCCAGCGTGGGCCGGCCGCTGACACTGGCGCCGTTGCCGCCGGCAAAGCTGGCGCGCTCGGGCTGGCCGACGCCGATCACCAATACCTTGCCGGCGCCCAGGTGCAGAGCGGGCGAGAGCGGCGAGCTCTGGCGCATGGATCCATCGCCGAAAAATTCCGGATGCCCATCTACCCAGAGCGGCGTGGACGGAAACAAAAAAGGAATGGCGCTGGAGGCCATCAGATGTTCGATGGTGATGGGCTGGAACTCGGCGCGCCGGCCCGGCCGGCTCCACAGGTCCGACTGCCGGCTCGCGGCCATCTGGCAGAACGTCCAGTGCACACCGCTGCTGTAGCTGGAGGCGGTGACGGCCAGGGCGCGCAGGGTTTTGTCCTGCAGGGCCTGCTCGATGCGGCCGAGCGAAATCGCGCGGTGCAGCGTGTCCACCAGTGGCGTGTTGTCCAGAAGCGCCTGCTGCGCGCGCACCTGTTGCGACAGGAAAAGCGCGGCCGCGATCCGGCTGGAGCGTATCCACCGCGGCACCTTGAGCTTGTAGACCTGCGACGAACGCAGCGTGGTCCAGAAGCTGGCCAGTTGCGCAAAGGCCTGCAGGCCCTCGCTCGCCCGGCTTGCAAGGAAGGCCGCATTGAGCGCGCCGGCCGACGTGCCCACCAGTATCTTGAACGGAAAGCGTGTGGTGGCCGCACCGCCCTGCAGGCTGAGCATGGTGGAAAGCGCGTGAAGCACGCCCGCCTGGTAGGCGGTGCGCGCGCCGCCGCCCATGAGCACCAGCGCGTTGCAGTCTTCGTCGGGCCGGGTCAATGCGGAGGAAATAATCGTCTCAAGCGACATGGCGGGTTGTTGTGATTCTTCTGGCCTCTGCGGACATGGCGCTTTCGGGCTTGCCGGGTCGGTGATGGTGCAAGCATGATGCCGCCGGCGTGGGTTTCGTGCAAGCCCGCAGGCTGGAGTGCGCACCGTGCATCACAAAAAACCAAGGGAAATCAAAGGCTTGCCGCTGCCTGCCGCACCGGGCACTTGACCGGGTTTGCGCGGGACGGCGCAGGGTCAAGGAGTTTTTCATAAGGTTTCACTATTTATTGCGGCGCAAGGTTGCAATTGCAGGGTATCGGGCGCATAGTGAATCCAAGAGAGTGTCCCCGTCTGCTGCCCCGCCCGCTTGGGCCCGGCGGCGTTTTCAACCCAGCTCCAACTTTGGAAAAGGAGTCTCTTTATGAACTTGACGATCAGCGGTCACCATCTTGAAGTTACCCCCGCGCTGCGCGGCTATGTGACAAGCAAGCTGGATCGGATTACCCGGCACTTTGACCAGGTAGTGGATGTAAAAGTCCTGTTGACAGTGGACAACATGAAAGAAAAGGAAAGACGCCAGCGGGCTGAGTGCAATGTGCATGTCAAGGGCCGCGACCTGTTTGCCGAGAGTTCCCACGCTGATCTGTATGCCGCCGTAGACGAGTTGACCGACAAGCTGGATCGCCAGGTCGGACGTTACAAAACCAAAACCCAGGATCACCACCACATTGCCGCCAAGCGCCAGGCCTGACCGGCCACTCGGCTTTCTGCTTCGCACCCCACACTGGCCGGCCGGAAATCCCGCTCCGGGCCATTGCGCCCCCTGGGTTGAGGGTTGCCGGGCAGGCGCCAGAAAAGTTGGCAAAAGCCGCTTGTGACGTCAAGCGGCTTTTTTATGCCTCTTTTTCCGGCAAACCCGCTGCAAAGTGCATAATTCGGCGACTCAAAGATTGTTATGAACCGTCTTTCGCAAATTTTGCCCCCCTCCCAAGTGCTGGTCAGTGTTGAAGCGACCAGCAAAAAACGCGCTTTTGAAGAAGCCGGCCTGCTGTTTGAAAACCAGCATGGTTTGAACCGCGCGTTGATCACCGACAGCCTGTTCGCCCGCGAACGCCTGGGCTCCACAGGCCTGGGCCACGGCGTGGCGATTCCGCACGGCCGCATCAAGGGCCTCAAAGCCCCGATGGCGGCGGTTTTCCTGCTGCAGGCGCCCATCGGCTTTGATGCACCGGACGAGCAGGCCGTGGCCTTGCTGATCTTTTTGCTGGTGCCTGAAGCCGCCACGCAAAAACACCTCGAAATCCTCTCCGAGATCGCCGAACTGCTCAGCGACAGCACCCTGCGCGAGCAACTCAAGACCAGCACCGACGCCGCTGGACTGCACAACCTGATCGCTTCCTGGCACTCCGTCCACGAAGTCAGCTCTTGAGTTCGCGGCCGGCATGAAGCCCACCGTTGTCAGCGCCGACGTTTTATTTGAAGACCACCGCGCCGCCCTGAAATGGGAATGGATCGCCGGCCTGGGTGCTTCCGAAAGGCGCTTTGACGAAGTTGCCGTGCGGGCCGCCCGCTCCGGTGCCGACCTGGTCGGTTACCTCAACTACATCCATCCCTACCGCGTGCAGATCCTGGGTGAGCGCGAAGTCGCCTACCTGACCAACGCCAGCCCCGAGGACTGCGCCCGCCGCATCTCGCGCATCATCACGCTGGAGCCGCCGGTGCTGATCGTGGCCGACGGCCAGGTGGCGCCCGACACGCTGCTGTCGATGTGCGAACGCGCACAGTTGCCGATGTTCTCCACGCCCGAATCGGCCGCCTTCGTCATTGACGTGCTGCGGGCCTACCTGTCCAAGCATTTTGCCGACCGCACCTCGATGCACGGCGTGTTCATGGACATCCTGGGCCTGGGCGTGATGATCACCGGCGAGTCGGGCCTGGGCAAAAGCGAGCTGGGGCTGGAGCTGATTTCACGCGGGCACGGCCTGGTGGCCGACGACGCGGTGGATCTTTACCGCATCAACCAGACCACCATCGAAGGGCGCTGCCCGGAGCTGCTGCAAAACCTGCTGGAGGTGCGCGGCATCGGCCTGCTCGACATCAAGGCGATTTTTGGCGAGACGGCGGTGCGCCGCAAGATGCGCCTGAAGATGATCGTGCACCTGGTGCGGCGCGAGACGCTGGAGCGCGACTACGAACGCATCCCCTACGAGCCGCTGACGCAGGACGTGCTGGGCATCCCGGTGCGCAAGGTCATCATCCAGGTGGAGGCCGGCCGCAACATCGCCGTGCTGGTCGAGGCCGCCGTGCGCAATGCGATCTTGCAGCTGCGCGGCATCAACACCTACCAGGAGTTCGTGGAACGGCATCGCAAGGCGATGGAACAAGACGACTAGAAGGTGCGAATAAACCTGCTGCGCGACCCGATCTTGCACCTGCGGTCCTCACCGTACGCATGTACGGCTCCGGTCCTCGATGCAACCTCGGACCGCTTGCTACGGTTTCTTCACGCCTTCTACGCCGTGAACGGGTAGTTGCTATCAAATTAATAGCTGTCGGTGCGCGAAAATAAAGGGCTGGAGGCCCTTTATGCTCAAAACTCAGTTGTGGTGATGCCGCACCGGTGTGCCGTTGCGGTTCGGGCATTTGTCTTTGGTGCAGTTGGCGTAGATTGACAGCGAATGGTCGGCGATGGTGAAGCCCTTGGATTTGGCGACCGACTGCTGGCGTTTTTCAATCTCGGCGTCGTAGAACTCCTCGACCTTGCCGCAATCCAGGCACACCAGGTGGTCGTGGTGCTGGCCTTCGTTGATCTCGTAGACGGCCTTGCCCGACTCGAAATTGCTGCGGTTGAGCAGGCCGGCCTGCTCGAACTGGGTCAGCACCCGGTACACCGTCGCCAGGCCGATATCCGAGCGCTCTTCCAGCAGCACGCGAAAGACATCTTCAGCCGTCATGTGGCGCTGTTTGCCCCCCTGGAAAATTTCCAGGATCTTCAGGCGAGGCAGCGTGGCCTTCAAACCCGTGTTTTTCAGCTCGTCAATGTTGCTCATGGGAAAACTCTCTGGGTAAACGGTGCAAGGCCGGTGCAGGGCCGGTGCGGGACCGGTGTAAAGCGGCGGTGCGGCCCTGCGGGGCAGGTGCCGGCCGGGGACCCCCAGCCGCTACAATGAACAATCATATCGCTACACCCCCTTACTATGTCAGCCATGCCTGCAAATCATCGTTACAGCGCCCAAACCGCTTTCCTGCTCGCGGCTTGCGCGTTGCTGGCCTCCTGCAGCAGCTTGCGGGGCATGAGTGACAGCGCGGCCAATCCGGTCAACTGGATCACCCCCTACAAGATCGACGTCATCCAGGGCAATTTTGTGTCGAAGGAGCAGGTCGAACAGCTGCGTCCCGGCATGAGCCGCGACCAGGTCAAGGCGACACTGGGCACCCCGCTGATGGCCAGCCTCTTCCATGCCGACCGCTGGGATTACGTTTTCACCCTGAAGCGTCAAGGTGTGGAGCCCCAGTCTTACAAATACACCGTGTTTTTCAAGGGCGACCAGCTCGAGCGGTTTTCGGGCGATGAAATGCCCAGCGAAATCGACTTCATCACCAAACTGGGCAACAAGCGCAAGCTGGGCGACGTGCCCGTGCTGCAAGCCACTGAAGAGCAGCTGACCAAGGCGGCCGGCAAACCCAAATCCGATACGGCGGCCGCCCCTGCGTCCGCCAGCACGCCGGCCGGCGCGCCGACCGCCTCCTACCCGCCACTCGAGAGCCCGAAGCAGTGAGCGGGGCGGGCACCCACCAGACTGCCCCAGCCACCCAGGCCCGCCACCACCGGGTCGCCGTGGCGGGCGCCAGCGGCCGCATGGGCCAGATGCTGATTGACGCAATCAGCGCCAGCCCCGACTGCCAGCTGACAGGCGCACTCGATATCGCCGCCAGCCCCTCCATCGGCCTTGACGCCGCCGCCTTCACGGGGCGCGCCAGCGGCGTCCTGATCAGCGCCGACATCCGCCAGGGCCTGAAAAATTCCGCCGTACTGATCGACTTCACCCGACCCGAAGGCACGCTGGCCCACCTGGCCGCCTGCCGCGAGCTGGGCGTCAAGCTGGTCATCGGCACCACCGGCTTTTCCGATGCGCAGAAGGCCGACATCGCGGCTGCCGCCAAAGACATCGCCATCGTCATGGCGCCCAACATGAGCGTGGGCGTCAACGTCACGCTCAAGCTGCTCGAGATGGCGGCGCAGGCCCTGTCCACTGGCTACGACATTGAAATCGTCGAAGCGCACCACCGCCACAAGGTCGATGCGCCTTCGGGCACCGCGCTCAAGATGGGCGAGGTGATTGCCCAGGCGCTGGGCCGCGACCTGAAGGACTGCGGCGTGTATGCCCGCGAGGGTGTGACGGGCGAGCGCGACCCGCTGTCCATCGGCTTTTCCGCCGTGCGCGGCGGCGATGTCGTTGGCGACCACACGGTCATGTTCCTGGGCACCGGCGAGCGCATCGAGATCAGCCACAAATCGTCGAGCCGCAGCAATTACGCCCAGGGCAGCCTGCGCGCAGCCCGTTTCCTGGACGCCCATGCCACCGGCCTTTTCGACATGTTTGACGTACTGGGCCTGAAAAAATGAACCCGGCGCAGGTCACGGCGGCTGCGCGGGACTGACCCTCATGGACTTCCTGAGCCTGATGACCCAGGGCGGCGCCGTCAGCGTGCTGGTGGCCTTGCTGCTGCTGGCCATGTCGGTGGCAAGCTGGGTCGTGATCCTCTGGAAAGCCTGGTTGCTGCACCGCGCCAGCGGCGACGTGGCCCGCAGCACCGCCGCTTTCTGGCAATCGGCCTCGGTGGAGCAGGCCCGCGAGAAAGTCGCCGCCTTCGACCGCGAAGCGCTGGTGCTGCCGCTGATTGCCGCCACAGACATACAAGCCGGCGGCACGCTGGCCTCGGCCGGCGACAAATCCCAGCAACTCACCCGCGTCCTGCGCGACGCCCTGCACCGTGTCCTGAACAAGCTGCAGTTCGGCCAGGTGCTGCTGGCCACCGTCGGCTCCACCGCGCCCTTTGTGGGCCTGCTGGGCACCGTCTGGGGCATTTACCACGCACTGGTCGGCATCGCTTCGGCGGGCCAGATCACCATCGACAAGGTCTCCGGCCCCGTCGGTGAGGCCCTCATCATGACGGCGGCCGGCCTGGCGGTGGCCATCCCCGCCGTGCTGGCGTACAACGTTTTCGGGCGCTACATCGGCCGCATCGAAGCCGACCTCGAAGGCTTTGCCCGCGATCTGCGCGAGCTGCTCGCATCCGCGGCCCCCACGCTTGTCGCTTCGCGTACTACGCTGCCCCCCGAGGGGGCTAATTTTCCTGGGGGCGGCCCGTCGGAAAATTCTCCGGCTGGTGACCGCTCACCGGTTTCCCTGTAATGGCTTTCGGACGTCTTGAACGCACCCAGGGCCCGCAGCCCATGAGCGACATCAACGTCACGCCGCTGGTCGACGTGATGCTGGTGCTGGTGGTGATTTTCATCATCACCGCGCCTTTGCTGGCCAGCACCATCCCGCTCAGCCTGCCCAAAACCGATGCCGCCCAGCCGGCCGACACGCCGAAGTTCGTCACCCTGGTGGTCGACAAAACCGGCCAGGCCTTCCTGAACGACCGGCCCCTCGGCCTTGACGAGCTGGCGCAGCGGCTGGCCGAAACCGCCCGCCAGAACCCCGAGACTGAAGTCCAGTTGCGGGCCGATGAAGGCGTGGCCTACGGCAAGGTGGTGCAGGTGATGGGCGTGGCGCAAAAGGCCGGCCTCAACCGCATCGGCTTTGTGGCCGACCCCGGGCCGGCTGCGGCGCCCGGCGCGGCGGTAACCCGCTAATCCGCCCGGCGCGCCCCAGCCCCTAAAATCGGGGATTCGCGGCGGCAAGGCCGTGCGGCCCGCGCTGCCAGCCTCTTCACCGCTTCCCGGCCCTTTTGGCCGCTTTCGATTTCCGCTTTTCCGTTCTTCGCTTTTCCAGTTTTTCGCCTTCCCGGTTCCCCATGCAAGACAAATACAACCACCTCGACGTTGAGCGCGACGCTCAAGCCCACTGGACCGCAGCCGACGCCTACCGCGTGACGGAAGACGCCAGCCGCAAGAAGTACTACGCCTGCTCGATGCTGCCCTACCCCAGCGGCAAGCTGCACATGGGCCATGTGCGCAACTACACCATCAACGACATGCTCACGCGCCACCTGCGCATGAAGGGCTACAACGTCCTGATGCCCATGGGCTGGGACGCCTTCGGCCTGCCGGCCGAAAACGCCGCGATGAAAAACGGCGTGCCGCCGGCGAAGTGGACCTACGACAACATCGCCTACATGAAAAAGCAGATGCAGGCGATGGGACTGGCCATCGACTGGAGCCGGGAAGTCGCCACCTGCGACGCGAGCTACTACAAGTGGAACCAGTGGCTCTTTTTGAAGATGCTGGAAAAAGGCATTGCCTACCGCAAGACGCAGGTCGTGAACTGGGACCCGGTCGACCAGACCGTGCTGGCCAATGAGCAGGTGATCGACGGCAAGGGCTGGCGCACCGGCGCCGTGGTGGAAAAGCGCGAGATCCCCGGCTACTACCTCAAGATCACCCAGTACGCCGACGAACTGCTCGACAGCGTCAGCAACAAGCTGCCCGGCTGGCCCGAGCGCGTCAAGCTGATGCAGGAAAACTGGATCGGCAAGAGCGAAGGCGTGCGCTTTGCCTTCACGCACGACATCGCGGATGCCGCCGGCAAGCTGATCGGCGACGGGAAGATGTATGTCTTCACCACGCGCGCCGACACCATCATGGGCGTGACCTTCTGCGCCGTGGCGCCCGAGCACCCGCTGGCGCAACACGCCGCCGCATCCAACCCCAAAATCGCCGCCTTTATCGAAGAAAGCAAAGCCGGCGGCACGACCGAAGCCGAACTCGCCACGCAAGAGAAAAAAGGCGTGCCCACGGGCCTCTTCGTCGCGCATCCGCTCACCGGCGACAAGGTCGAAGTCTGGGTCGGCAACTATGTGCTGATGAGCTACGGCGACGGCGCCGTGATGGGTGTGCCCGCGCATGACGAGCGCGACTTCGAGTTCGCCCAGAAATACAAGCTGCCGATCAAACAGGTGGTCGACGTCAAGGGCCAGGCCTACAGCCTCGCCGCCTGGGCCGACTGGTACGGCGACAAGCAGCAGGGCGTGACGATCAACTCCGGCAAGTACAACGGCCTGGGCTTCAAGGCCGCGGTCGACGCCGTCGCCGCCGACCTCGCCGCCAAAGGCCTGGGCGAGAAAAAAACCACCTGGCGCCTGCGCGATTGGGGCGTGAGCCGCCAGCGCTACTGGGGCACGCCGATCCCCATCATCCACTGCGAAGAGCACGGTGCCGTGCCGGTGCCTGAAAAAGACCTGCCCGTGGTGCTGCCGCAGGACTGCGTGCCCGACGGCTCTGGCAACCCGCTGCATAAACACGCGGGCTTTCACGCCGGCGTGGTCTGCCCCGTGTGCGGCAAACCCGGCCGCCGCGAGACCGACACCATGGACACCTTTGTCGACTCGTCCTGGTACTTCATGCGCTACTGCGACCCGAAGAACGACGAGAAGATGGTGGCCGAGGGCGCCAACTACTGGATGCCGATGGACCAGTACATCGGCGGCATCGAGCACGCCATCCTGCATTTGCTGTACGCGCGCTTCTGGACCAAGGTGATGCGCGACCTCGGCCTGGTGAAGGTCGACGAACCTTTCACCAAGCTGCTCACGCAGGGCATGGTGCTCAACGAGGCTTTCTCGCGCGTCACCACGGGCAAGCAGTACTTCTGGGCGCATGAGCTCGACATCGTGCGCGACGAGCACGCCAAGGTGATCTCGGCCACCGCCAAGGCCGACGGCCTGCCGGTGCCTTACGAGGGCTGGACGACGATGTCCAAGTCCAAGAACAACGGCGTCGACCCGCAGGACCTGATCGAAAAGTACGGCGCGGACACCGCGCGGCTCTACACCATGTTCACCGCGCCGCCCGACACCACACTCGAGTGGAACGACGCCGCGCTGGAAGGCTCGTACCGTTTCCTGCGCCGCGTCTGGAACTTCGGCGTCAAGCTTCATGCTATCAATTCAGGAGCTGAAGACCAAGGCGGTGCCTTGTCTGCAGCCTCTTTTGACAAAGAAACGAAAGCGCTGCGCCTGGAAATCCACACGGTGCTCAAGCAGATCGAGTACGACTATCAGCGCATGCAATACAACACCGTGGTGTCGGGCAACATGAAGCTGCTCAACGCGATGGAAGACTTTAAAGGCGCTGCGTCTGCCGGGGCCAACGCCGCCTTGCGCGAAGGCTTCAGCATCCTGCTGCGCTGCCTCTACCCGGCCACGCCGCACCTGGCGCACGCGCTGTGGTCGCAGCTGGGCTACGCGGCGCAGCACGGCGAGTTGCTCGACGCGCCCTGGCCCGAAGTCGATGCCGCCGCGCTGCAGCAGGACGAGATCGAACTCGTGCTGCAGATCAACGGCAAGCTGCGCGGCGCCGTCACGGTGCCGGCCGGCGCCGACAAGGCGGTGATTGAAGCGGCCGCGCTGGCGTCCGAGGCTTTCGTCAAGCAGGCCGCCGGCGCGCCCGCCAAAAAGGTGATCGTGGTGCCGGGCCGGCTGGTCAACATCGTGATCTGACAATCGCTTCACACAAGAGAAGGCAAGCCCCATGCAGCGTCGCGCATTCCTCTCCCTGTCGGCCACCGCCGCCGCCCTCAGCCTGGCCGGCTGCGGCTTTGCCCTGCGCAAGGCGCCCGACTTCGCCTTCACCAAGCTGTACACCAACATGTCCAGTTCGACGTTGGGCGTGGAGTTGCGGCGCTCGCTGCAGTCCACCGGCAAGGTGGAGGTGATCAACGATGCGCGCCGGCTCAACGAAGCGCAGGTGGTCCTCGACGTGCTGAGCGACCAGCGGGAGAAGGTTGTGCTCAGCACCAACGCCGCGGGCCAGGTGCGTGAATTCCAGCTGCGGCTGCGCTTCCGGTTCAAGCTGCGCACCCTGGCGGGCAAGGAGCTGATTCCCGACAGCGAAATCCTGCAGCAGCGCGACATCAGCTTTAACGAATCCGCCGTGCTGGCCAAGGAAGCGGAAGAAGCCCTGCTCTACCGCGACATGCAAAACGACATCGTCCAGCAGATCATGCGCCGGCTGGCGGCGGTGACGGAGCTCTAGGCCTGATCCCGGCCGCGGGCCGGATTATGAATAAAAAGTGGCTCTAGCCCAAGCGGGCTATTGGTATCTAGCTATCGTTTTGATAGTAAACAGGGTTTGACCGATTCAAACCCTCAAGCCGTCAAGCCGTCAGGCCTCAAGCCCGCATCAGCGTGCTCTTGCCGAACAGGCTCTCAATCAAATCCACCGCCACTTCCGCCGTGCCGTTGCGCACATCCAGCGCGGGGTTGAGTTCCATCACATCGAGTGAGCCCAGGAGGCCGGTGTCGGCAATCATCTCCATGCACAGTTGTGCCTCGCGGTAAGTGGGGCCGCCCTTGATCGCCGTGTCCACGCCGGGCGCGATGGACGGATCCAGGAAATCCACGTCAAAGCTCACGTGCAGGTGCGTGTTGGCGTCCATGCCTGAGAGCGCTTTTTCCATGGTGTGGCGCATGCCCATTTCGTCGATGTAGCGCATGTCGAAGACCTCCAGGCCTTCTTGCCGCACAAAACGTTTTTCGCCTTCGTCCACGCTGCGGATGCCGATTTGCCGTATCGCTTTAGGGCTCATCGCGGGCACCTGGCCGCCGATGCCAGTGAGTTCGGCCGGGCCGTGGCCGCACAGCACGGCCACGGGCATGCCGTGCACATTGCCGGTGGGTGTGAGCGTGTTGGTGTTGAAATCGGTGTGCGCGTCCAGCCAGAGCACGCGCAGGGTTTTGCCGGTGTCACGGCAGTGGCGCGCCACCGCGCTGATCGAGCCGATCCCCAGGCAGTGGTCACCGCCCAGCAGAATGGGCATGTGGCCGGCCGCCAGGCTCTGGTACATCGCCTCGTGCACCGACTTGTTCCAGGCGACCACCTCATCCAGGTGCCGGTAGCCTTCGTCGGGCGGCAGCCAGGGGTTGGTGGGGCCGGCCAGGTTGCCGGTGTCGACCACCTGCAGCCCGCGGCCGTGCAGCGCCTCGCGGATGCCGGCCACGCGCAGGGCTTCGGGGCCCATGGAGGCGCCGCGGCTGCCCGCGCCGATGTCGGTAGGGGCGCCAATCAGGGCGACAGTGTTGGTCATCAAGGTGCCATTTCAGGGAGGGGGGACATGCGGGAAGCCCTGGCGGCCGGGGTGGCGGCAGCGGGTGCGAGGAGGCCGAACAGGTTCTTCGGGTTGTCCAGGTGCGGCACCAGGTCGATCTGGCGGCGGTTGGCCTCGTCGGCCAGCTGCAGCTTGTGCAAATAGCGCAGGGCCGAATAGTCTTCCAGCGCGAAACCGACCGAATCAAAAATCGTGACTTCTGCGGGCGATGCGCGCCCTTGGGCCGTGCCCTTGAGCACGTCGGCAAATTCGGCCACCTTGAAGTCTTCGGGCATTTGCTGAATCTCACCTTCGATGCGCGACTGCGGCTCAAACTCGACCACCACGCGCGCATCCTGGCGCAGCAGGATGTCGGCGTGCAACTCCGTCTTGCCGGGGCAGTCGCCGCCGACGGCGTTCAGGTGCATGCCGGGCCGGATCATCTCCGGCGTGAGGATGACGGCATTGCGTTTGTCGGCGGTGATGGTGGTCACGATGTCGGCTCCTTGCACGGCTTCAGCCGCGGACTGGCAAATCGTCACGCTCAGGCCCTGCAGCCCCATGGCATGCAGGTTACGGGCCAGTTTATCGCTGGCGGCCGCGTCGATGTCAAACAGGCGCATCTCGCGTATGCCCAGCATGTGGTGAAAGGCGATCGCCTGGAATTCGCTTTGCGCGCCGTTGCCGATGATGGCCATCACACGGCTGCCGGGGCGCGCCATCCATTTCGCGGCCAGCGCCGACATGGCGGCCGTGCGCAGCGCGGTGGTGATGGTGAGCTCGGACAGCAGCAGAGGGTAGCCGGTGTCTACATCGGCCAGCACGCCGAAGGCGGTGACCGTCAGCAAACCCAGCTCGGTGTTCTTCGGGTGGCCGTTGACGTACTTGAAGGAGTACTGGTGGCCGTCGCTGGTGGGCATAAGTTCGATCACGCCGTCGGGCGAATGGATGGCGTGGCGCGCCGACTTGTCAAAGTCGTTCCAGCGCCGGTAGTCGTGCTCGATCTCGCCGGCCAGGCCTTCGATAAAGGCGGCCGCGCCGCGTTGGCGCACGATTTTCTGAATGCTCTCAATGCCAATGTAGTCAACCATGATGGGGCTCCCGGGGTCTGATGTTGATTTCCATTGTCTGCAGGCGGCGCGCTAAAGAAAAGACAGTAAGTTGATCAAATTCATGTATTGTTTGAGCAAATAGCCAGCCTGAATTAGCGTTTCGCCAATAAAATGGGCGCATGGACGACACCGACCGCCAATTGCTTTCCCTGCTGCGGGACGACGCCCGGGCCTCGGTCGCCTCCATCGCCAAGGTCTTGCGCGTCTCGCGCGGCACGGTGCAAAACCGCCTGGCCAGGCTGGAGGCCGACGGCACCATCACCGGCTACACCGTGCGCCTCAAACCCCAGGCCGAGGGCCACCGCATCCGGGCCTTTATGACGGTGGCCGTCGAAGGCAACCGCACCGACGCCGTGCTGGCCGCCCTGCGCGGCGACCCGGCCGTGAGCGCCCTGCACACCACCAACGGCCGCTGGGACATGGTGGCCGAGCTGCAGGCCGACAGCCTGGAAGCCTTTGACCGCGTGCTGAGCCGCGTCCGCCTGCTGGAAGGCATTGCCAATACCGAGACCAGTTTGCTGCTGTCGACTACCAAACTCTGAGCTACTAAACTCCCCCTCATGAATCTGGCCCCCGCCCAACTCCAGGAACACCTTAAGCGCGGTTTAAAAAGCCTGTACACCCTGCACGGCGACGAGCCCCTGCTGGTGCAGGAGTTTGCGGACGCGCTGCGCGCCGCGGCGCGCGAGCAGGGCTACACCGAACGCACGGTGCACACCGTGGCCGGCGCGCATTTCGACTGGAGCGAGGTGCTGGCCAGCGGCGGTTCGCTCAGCCTGTTTGCCGACAAACAAATCGTCGAGATCCGCATCCCCAGCGGCAAGCCCGGCAAGGACGGCTCCGTCGCGCTGCAGCAGATTGCCGAGCGCGCACAAGGCGACGACTCCACCCTCACATTGGTCATGCTGCCGCGCCTGGACAGCATGACGGCCAAAGGCGCGTGGTTCGGCGCGCTTGAGAGCTTCGGCGTCACCGTCAAGTTCGACCCCATAGACCGCCGCAGCCTGCCGCAGTGGATTGCCCAGCGCCTGCAGCAGCAGGGCCAGCGCGTGGCCGCCGGTGAAGAAGGCCAGCGCACGCTGCAGTTTTTTGCCGACCGGGTCGAGGGCAACCTCTTGGCCGCGCACCAGGAAATCCAGAAGCTGGGCCTGCTGTACCAGGCGCAGTCATCTACCGGGGGCAGCAGCGACGGCATCCTCACATTCGACCAGGTCGAAAACGCCGTGCTCAATGTGGCGCGTTATGACGTCTTCAAGCTCTCTGAAGCCGTGCTGGGCGGCCAGTCGGTGCGCGTGGCGCGCATGCTCGACGGCCTGCAGTCCGAAGGCGAGTCCGAAGTGCTGGTGCACTGGGCGCTGGCCGAAGACATCCGCAGCATGAAGCGCGTCAAAGATGCGATCAGTGCAGGCCGACCCATGCCCATGGCGCTGCGCGAAAACCGCGTGTGGGGCATCAAAGAGAAATTGTTCGAACGCGTGCTGCCCCAAATCGGCGACACCACCCTGGCCAACCTCTTGCACGCCGCCCACAAGGTCGACGGCATCGTCAAGGGCCTGAAGCAACCCGACTGGCCGGCTGACGGCTGGCAGGCGCTACACCGGCTGGCGGGCATGGTGTGTGAGCAGTGCGCTGCTCCCAGTCGCACCCGGCAGGCTTAGCCCCGAACGCACTGGGCCCGCGTCAGAAGCCTAAAATGGTGCGATGAACGCGCCTGACTCCCACAAAGCCCTTTCGTCCTCCAGCGACCTCGCCAGCGATGTCCCTCGGCTGATGGAGCAACTCGGATCCAAGGCAAAAGTGGCTTCAGCCCAGTTGGCGCGTGCACCAACTGCTATCAAAAACAGAGCATTGCTGAATCTGGCGGCCCTGCTGCGCCAGAACCTGGCGGCGCTGGAAACCGCCAACCAGCGCGACATTGAGCGCGCTACGGCCTCAGGCCTGGCTGGGCCGATGCTGGACCGCCTCAAGCTCACCCCCAAAATCATTGAAACCGTGGCCGTTGGCTGCGAGCAATTGGCCGTGATGCCCGACGTGATCGGCGACATCATCGGCATGAAAGAGCAGCCCAGCGGCATTCGCGTGGGGCAAATGCGTGTGCCCATCGGCGTGTTCGGCATGATTTACGAGAGCCGGCCCAACGTGACGATTGAAGCCGCGTCGCTGGCGATCAAGAGCGGCAACGCTTGCATCCTGCGCGGCGGCTCCGAAGCAATTGAGTCGAACAAGGCGCTGGCCGCGTTGGTGCAGCAAGCCCTGGTGGGCGCCGGCCTGCCTGCCGACGCCGTGCAACTGGTGCCGACGACTGACCGCGAAGCCGTGGGCCACCTGATCGCCATGCCGCAGTATGTGGACGTGATCATTCCGCGCGGCGGCAAAGGCCTGATCGAGCGCATCAGCCGCGATGCCAAGGTGCCGGTCATCAAGCACCTGGACGGCAACTGCCATGTGTATGTCGACGACCCTTGCGACATCGAGATGGCGGTGAAAGTGGCCGACAACGCCAAAACGCAGAAATACAGCCCCTGCAATGCCAGCGAAGGTTTGCTGGTGGCGCGCGGGGTGGCGGCGCAGTTTCTGCCAAAAATCGGCGCGATCTACGCCGCCAAGGGCGTGGAAATGCGCTGCGACGCCGAATCGCAAGCCATCCTGGCGGCCGTCAAAGGCGCCAACCTCAAGGCCGCGACCGAGCAGGACTGGTACGAGGAATACCTGGCGCCCATCATCAGCATCAAGGTGGTGGCCGGCATTGACGAAGCAATCGCCCACATCAACCAGTATTCCAGCCACCACACCGACGCCATCCTCACGCGCGACCACATCAACGCCCAGCGATTTTTGCGCGAGGTGGATTCGGCCAGCGTCATGGTGAATGCGAGCACCCGCTTCGCTGACGGCTTCGAGTTTGGGCTGGGCGCCGAAATCGGCATCAGCACGGACAAATTCCACGCACGCGGGCCGGTCGGCATTGAGGGGCTGACGTCCCTTAAATATGTGGTGCTGGGGCAGGGCGAAGTGCGCTCCTGAAGGCATGCCGAGCTGAGAAGCCGGCCCACGGATTTTTGGATGACCTACGTGGGCGTTACCCCTTGTAACCCCAGTATCTTGTCCCAATATCCCCAAGGGTGTATCCGCCACTCAAAGGGCACGCGAAAGGGGGCTATGCGGCTCAGGGCAAGGCGCCGTGAGTGCCGTGTAGCCTGCTACACAAACGAGCGGCAACGCAGCACTGGGGCGCATAGCCCCCTTTCCCTTCGGGTTGGCCCCAGAGGGGGTGTCTGCTTTGTCGCACGGCTTGCCAATAGGCATACTATTGGCGGCGCCGCGCTTCGCGCATCCATCCCCCTCTGGGGCCAACGCGTACCCTTTGAGTGGGGGATACACCCTAGAATTCGGTCAGATATAACCGAAGCAAATAACAGATTCCCTCATCGAAAGTGGCCGAATGGTTCCGCACCTCATCACCGCCCTGAACGGCCCCATCAACGAACTCGAACAACGCGTCCTGGACTCCACACCGGCGATTGAGCGCTGGTTCCGGCTGGAGTGGATGGAGCACACGCCGCCTTTTTACAGCTCGGTCGACATCCGCAACGCCGGCTTCAAGCTGGCGCCCGTCGATACCAACCTCTACCCCGGCGGCTGGAACAACCTGACGCCCGAGATGCTGCCGCTGGCGGTGCAGGCCGCCATGGCCGCGATTGAAAAGATCTGCCCCGAGGCGCGCAACCTGCTGGTCGTGCCCGAGAACCACACGCGCAACAGCTTTTACCTGTCGAATGTGCTGCAGCTCAAGCGCATCTTTCACCAGGCCGGCCTCAATGTGCGCTTCGGCTCGCTCAGCTCCGACATCAAGGAGCCGACCACGCTGAACCTGCCGACCGGCGAGACCATCACCATCGAGCCGCTGATCCGCACCGACCGGCGCCTGGGGCTCAAAGACTTCGACCCCTGCACCATCCTGCTGAACAACGACCTGTCGGCCGGCATCCCCGGCATCCTGGAAGACATCAACGAGCAATACCTGCTGCCGCCGCTGCACGCGGGCTGGTCGGTGCGCCGCAAGTCGCACCACTTCAAGGCCTATGAAGAAATCTCCAAGCGCTTCGGCAAGCTGCTGGGCATTGACCCGTGGCTCATCAACCCGATGTTTGCGCAGTGCGGCGAAGTCAACTTTGCCGAGAACACCGGCATGGAATGCCTGACGACGAATGTCGATGCGCTGCTGACCAAGATCAAGCGCAAGTACAAGGAATACGGCATCAACGAAAAGCCGTTTGTCGTCGTCAAGGCCGACAACGGCACCTACGGCATGGGCATCATGACGGTGCGCGACGTCAAAGACCTGGACGTCCTGAACCGCAAGACCAAAAACAAGATGAGCACGACCAAAGACGGCCAGGCGCTGTCGGAAGTGATCATCCAGGAAGGCGTGCTGACCAACGAACGCGTGAACGACGCGGTGGCCGAGCCCGTGGTCTACATGATGGACCGCTATGTGGTGGGCGGCTTTTACCGCGTGCATGCCGAGCGCGGTGTGGACGAAAACCTCAACGCGCCCGGCGCCAGCTTTGTGCCGCTGGCCTTTGCCGACAGCGGCCGCCTGCCGCAGCCCGGCGAAAAGCCCGGCTCCAGCAGCCCCAACCGCTTCTATATGTATGGCGTGATCGCCCGGCTGGCGATGCTGGCGGCGAGCTACGAGCTGGAAGCGACCGACCCGGACGCCGAGGTGTACGACTAAGGTTTGGCACACCCCTATCGTTCTCACTTCGCTGCGCTGCGTGTAGTGCCTTTTCCCCTTGCAGGGGACGCCGCATGGCATCCGGCAAAGCCGGCCTGCCTGCGGCCCCTGGAAAGCGGGGGAGCGGATTGTGAGTCTTTTAGGCCTCCAGCCCAGGCAGGCCTTGGGTAAGCAGCTATTAAAAGAATAGCGCCGAAAAATCCGCCGGTCCTCGCTGGTTTTTCCTCGCCTCCCGGCCGGTTTTGTTACAAGTTGTTGCGGTGCAACAAAAACCGCTTTTGTTGGAATTAGGGAAGCCCTCCGACTTGCAAGCCCGCCCCCCGGGCGCAAAATAGCGTTCCCAAAGGTAACCATTCCCGCCGCTGTTGGCCCGCTACGAGGGGGGCCAAACGCAAAGACGGGAAGTTTTTGTGTCCAGTAAAAAATCATCACTCGCGGCGCTCACGCTGAGCGCCATCGGTGTCGTCTATGGCGACATCGGAACCAGCGTCCTGTATGCCGTCAAGGAAGTCTTCGGTTCCGGGCACGTACCTTTTACCCCCGACAACGTCTACGGCATCCTGTCCATCTTCTTCTGGACGCTGACCGTCATCGTTTCCATCAAGTATGTGGCGCTGGTGCTGCGGGCCGACAACAACGGCGAGGGCGGCCTGATCGCCATGCTGGCGCTGGCGTCCAACGCGGTCAAGGACAAGCCCCAGCTGCGCAAAACCCTGCTGGTCGTCGGCATCTTTGGCACCTCGCTTTTCTACGGCGACGGCGTCATCACACCCGCCATCTCGGTGCTGTCGGCGGTAGAGGGCCTGGAAGTCGTCTCGCCGGCCTTCAAGCAAGGCGTGATCCCCATCACGCTGGTGATTTTGTTTGCGCTGTTCGCGGTGCAAAAGCACGGCACGGCCGGCATCGGCAAGTTCTTCGGGCCGATCACGCTGATCTGGTTCGGCGTGCTGGCGCTGCTGGGCATCTCACAAATCGTGACGCACCCCGAAATCCTGGTGGCGCTCAGCCCGCACTACGCGGTGATGTTCATGTGGAACAACCCGGGCACCACCTTCATCATCCTGGGCGCCGTGGTGCTGTGCGTGACCGGCGCCGAAGCGCTCTACGCCGACCTCGGCCACTTCGGCAAGAAGCCGATCCGCCTGGCCTGGTTCTCGGTCGTCATGCCCTCGTTGGTGCTCAATTACTTCGGCCAGGGTGCTTTGCTCATCGGCAACCCCGCCGCCGTGAAAAACCCGTTCTACCTGATGGCGCCTGAGTGGGCGCTGCTGCCGCTGGTGTGCCTGGCCACCCTGGCCACGGTAATCGCGTCGCAGGCGCTGATCACCGGCGCCTTCAGCGTGACCAAGCAGGCCATCCAGATGGGCTATTTGCCGCGCCTCAATATCCAGCACACCAGCGTGCGCGACACCGGCCAGATCTACATGCCGTTTGTCAACTGGGGCCTCTTCATCACCATCGTGCTGGCGGTGCTGATGTTCCGCTCGTCGAGCAACCTGGCGGCGGCCTACGGCATCGCGGTGTGCACCGACATGCTGATCACCACCATCCTGACTTTCTACGTGATCCGCTACGGCTGGAAGTACCCGCTGGGCCTGTGCATCGCGGCCACCGGTGTGTTCTTTGTGGTCGACTTCGCCTTCTTTGCCTCCAACCTGATGAAGCTGTTTGCCGGCGGCTGGTTCCCGCTGCTGATCGGCGGCGCCGTCTTCACGCTGATGATCACCTGGAAGGAAGGCCGCTACCTGCTCAACGAAAAGCTGCGCGCCGACGCCATCGACCTGCCCAGCTTTCTCGACGCCGTTTTTGTCAGCCCGCCCGCGCGGGTCGAAGGCACGGCGGTGTTTTTGACGGCCGAGCCCGGCAGCGTGCCGAACGCACTCTTGCACAACCTCAAGCACAACAAGGTGCTGCACGCGCAAAACCTTTTCGTGACGGTGCGCAACCACGAGGTCCCCTGGATCGGCATGAACAAGCGCCTCGAAATCGAATCGCTGGGCCACGACTGCTGGCAGGTCAATGTGCACTACGGCTTCAAGAACGACCTGGATTTGCCGAAAGCACTGCAGCAGATCAAGGGCCGCGGCTGCGAGCTGGAGTCCATGACCACCAGCTATTTCCTCTCCCGCGATACGGTGATCCCGACCATCGGCAGCGGCATGGCACCGTGGCGCGAAAAGCTCTTCGCGCAGATGCACCACAACGCCAGCGGCGCGGCTGACTTCCTGAATTTGCCGAATAACTCGGTGGTCGAGTTGGGTAGCAAGATCGAGATTTGAGGCAGGCAGCTCCCCGCAAAAAGCACAGCTGGAGCACCACCAGGCTTCGATACCACAGCCCGAACGGGTAAGAGGAAATGGGAGCGTGACCAGGCCGGGAGCCGTAACCCAAAACAGCACCCAACCGGCAACCCTGCCAGAATCCCGGGATGCAATTTTTCAAAGACCTCAACCTCGCCGCCTTCACGGCCGGCTTCGTCGCAGTCCTTGTCGGTTTCACCAGCTCCGTCGCCATCGTCTTCCAGGCGGCGCTTGCTTTCAACGCGACGCCGGCCGAGATCGCCTCATGGATGTGGGCCCTGGGTATCGGCATGGGGCTGTGTTCGCTGGTGCCTTCGCTGTGGCTGAAAAAGCCGGTGATGGTGGCCTGGTCCACGCCGGGGGCGGCGGTGCTGGCGACTGCGGGGATGGCCGGCGGGTTTTCGATGGGGGAGGCGGTGGCGGCTTTTATGGTGAGCGCCGCGCTGATCACCTTGTTCGGCATGACGGGCTGGTTTGAAAAAGTCATGAACCGCATCCCGGTGGCGATTGCCTCCGCCTTGCTCGCCGGCGTGCTGGCGCGCTTCGGCATCCAGGCTTTTGCGGCGGCGCAAACGGCGTTGCCGCTGGTGCTCCTGATGCTGGCGATCTACCTGCTGGGCAAGCGCCTGATGCCGCGTTACGCCGTGGTGCTCACCTTGCTGGGTGCTATTATTTTTGTAGCGGCCCGCGGGCAACTGGCCTGGTCTGGGGTCAGTTTTTCTTTTGCCGTGCCGGTGTTTGTGGCGCCCCAGTTCACGCTGGCGGCGATTGTCAGCCTGGCCATTCCGCTGTTTGTGGTGACCATGGCGTCGCAAAACCTGCCGGGCGTGGCGGCCATCCATGCCGCGGGCTATGGCCCTGATTCGCCTGGCGGCGGCATCCCGGTGTCCAAAATCATCACGCTCAGCGGCCTGGCCACGTTGGCGCTGGCGCCCTTCGGTGCGTTCGCGCTCAACCTCAGCGCCATCACGGCGGCCATCTGCATGGGCAAGGAGGCGCATGAGGACCCGGCCAAACGCTACACCGCGGCGGTCTCCTGCGGCGCGATCTACATCGTCATCGGCATCTTCGGCGCGGCCATCACCGGCGTGCTCACGGCCTTTCCGAAAGAGCTGGTCGTGGCGATCGCCGGGCTGGCCCTGCTGGGCACCATCGGCAGCGGCCTGGCGGCGGCGGTGAAGGACGAGTCGCACCGCGAGGCGGCGCTTATCACCTTTCTTGTCACCTTGTCGGGCGTGGTAATAGCCGGTGTGGGCTCGGCCTTTTGGGGTGTGGTCGCGGGCGCGATCGCGCTCTTTGTACAACAATACGGGCAGCAACGCCGCCTTTCGCCGCACGAGCAGCCGCTCGCCAGGCCCGCACCCCCTCCAGGAAGCCCTCCCAAGCCATGAACATTCTTTTTGTCGCCGACCCGCTTGAGTCCTTCAAGATCTACAAGGAAACCACCTTCGCGATGATGCGCGAAGCGCAACGGCGCGGGCACCGCATCAGCGCGTGTCAGCCGAAAGACATGAGCTGGCAAACCGGCGCCAAAGTCACGGCGCAGGTGCGCCACATCACGCTGACGGGCGACCCGGTGACATGGTTCACGGCCGACGCCGCCCGCCCGGATGCACGTGAGGCCATCGCCGGCTTCGATGCCGTCGTGATGCGCAAGGACCCGCCCTTTGACAGCGAGTACTTCTACAGCACGCACCTGCTGCAGCAGGCCGAGCGCGAAGGCGCCAAAGTCTTCAACAAACCGGCCGCGCTGCGCGATCACCCGGAAAAGCTCGCCATCCTTGAATTTGCGCAGTTCAGCGGCCCGACGCTGGTCACGCGCAGCGCGGCCGACATCAAGCGCTTTCACGCCGAACACAGGGACATCATCCTCAAGCCGCTGGACGGCATGGGCGGCATGGGCATTTTCCGCGTGAAGGAAGATGGCCTGAACCTGGGCAGCATCACCGAGACGCTGAACAAAAACGGCGCCGAGAGCGTGATGGTGCAGCGGTTTTTGCCCGAGATCGCCAAGGGCGACAAGCGCGTGCTGGTGATAGGCGGCAAGCCCGTGCCTTTCAGCCTGGCGCGCATTCCGCAAGGCAGCGAGGTGCGCGGCAACCTGGCGGCGGGCGGGCTGGGCGTGGCGCAGCCGCTGTCAAAGCGCGACCTTGAAATTGCCGAGGCGCTGGGCCCGGTGCTGGCCGCGCGCGGCCTGCTGCTGGCCGGCATCGACGTCATCGGCGACTACGTGACCGAGATCAACGTCACCAGCCCGACCTGCTTCCAGGAAATCCACGAGCAGGCCGGCTTTGATGTGGCGGCCATGTTCACCGATGCGCTGGAGGCGGCGCTCGGCGGGTAACCTGAAATTTCAACAAAAAAGGCTTGCAGCCCATATATATCAAGGGCTTTCAGCTCCTGAATTAATAGCATTCAAGAGCGGGTAGCCCGGCCTAGGCGGCCGCGAGCGCACCGTCTTCAAACACCTTGAGCTCGCCCGGCGCAAAGGCCGTCCAGGCTTCGTTGGTGGTCAATGGCGCCGTCACCACCACGGCGACGCGGTCGGTCGGCTTGGTGTGCTCGGCAAAGTTCACGCTCACGTCTTCGTCGCTGAGCGTGGCGTGCGCAAAAGGGTGTTTGCGCTCCACGTAATACAGGTTGGTGGACGCATGCGCCCACAGCGCCTGGCCGTTGCTGAGCAAAAAGTTGAAAGTACCGTGCGTGGCGATGTGCGCGGCCAGCTCGCGCAGCGTGATGCTCAACTCCTTCACGCTGGGCACGCCCGCATGCGACTTGGCCATCTCCTGCATGATCCAGCAAAAGGCGCGCTCGCTGTCGGTGGTGCCCACAGGCCTGAAGCTGCCGTGCAAGCGCGGTGAAAAATCCTTCAGGTCGCCGTTGTGCGCAAACACCCAGTAGCGGCCCCACAGCTCGCGCACAAAGGGGTGGCAGTTTTCCAGCGCGACCCGGCCCTGCGTGGCCTTGCGGATGTGCGAGATGACGTTGCGGCTTTTGATCGGGTAGCGGCTGATCAGCTCGGCCACCGGCGAGCTGCAGGCCGGCTGGTGGTCGACAAAATGGCGCAAGCCTTTGTCGCTGGCGCCGGCCACGCTATCGTCGCCTTCAAAAAACGCGATGCCCCAACCGTCGGCATGGTGGTCGGTGTGGCCGCCGCGCTGCGCAAAGCCGCGAAAGCTGAAGGTCACATCCGTGGGGGCATTGCAGTTCATGCCTAGGAGTTGGCACATGTCAGTCTGTTTCCTGCTTGTCGTTGTGTGGGTTGCCGGGCGCGGCGGGAACGGGCACGCGAAGCTGCCACGCCGCCACCATGGCCAGCACGCACAGCGCGGCCAGCATCAGGAAGGCTTCGTTGAAAGCCGCCAGCCGCGCCGGGCTGCTGGTGGCGTTGGCCAGTGAGTCGCCATGCGCGGCCAGCCGCCATTCCAGCACGATGCCGCACAGGCTCACGCCGATGGCGCCGCCCAGCATGCGCAAAAAATTGATGGCGCTTGCGCCTTGCGACAGCAAATGTTCATGCAGCGGCCGCAGTGAGCCGAGGTTGAGCGAAGGCAGGATAAAACCCAGCCCGATGCGGCCCAGCGTGGCCCACATCACCAGCAGCCACAGGCCCGAGGCCAGGCTCACCGTGAGCATCAGCGCGAACGACGCCGCCAGCAGGGCCAGGCCGATGCTGACGAGCAGCCAGGTCGGGTGTTTGTCCGCCAGCCGGCCCACACCGGCAATCGTGGCCGCCAGCACCAGGCCCGCGGGCAACAGGATGGTGCCGACATGCGAGGCGGAAAGATTCAGGCCCAGCTGCAGGTACACCGGCAAGAGGTAGGTAGAACCAAATAACGCCGTGCCGTAGATAAACGCCACGATGCTGCCCATGGCAAAGGGCCGGTAGCCGAAGAGCGCCAGGTTCATCAGCGGCGCGCCACCCGTAGCGGCCAGGCGGCGCTGCCACCAGACAAAAGCCGCCAGCGCCGCCAGTGCCGCGCCCAGCAGGGCGAAGGAATGTGCGCGCCCTGCGCCATGCAGCTCGACCATGCCGTTGAGCAGGCACAGCGTGCCCACCGCGCCCAGCAGCAGGCCGCGCCAGTCGATCATGGCGCCCTGGCGGTTCGCCGCCACGCCGCCCGGTGCGGTGTCGGGCACATAGCGGTAAGCCATCCACAGCGACACCAGGCACAGCGGCACCACCATGAAAAAAATCGAACGCCAGCCGAACAGGTCGACCAGGATGCCGCCCACGCTGGGGCCCAGTGCCGGCGCCAGCACCACGCCCATGCCGAAGAGGCCGCTGGCGCGCCCCTGCTCGTGCGGCCCGAAGGCCCGCATGATGATGATCGCGGGAATCGGCTGCACCACGCCGGCCGCCAGGCCCTCGGCCACACGCGCGCCCAGCACCAGGCCGAAGCTGTTGGCCAGGCCGCCGACGATGCCGCCGGCCATCAGCAGCAGCATGGTGCCCACATAGGTGCGGCGGTAGCCGTAGCGCGACAGCAGCCAGGGCGTGGTCAGCATGGACACCGTCATGGCCACCATGAAGCCCGAGCTCACCCATTGGGCGCGCTCCTGCCCCAGCGTGAAGTGGTGGCTCATGTCGGGGATCGCCACGTTCACGATGGTCGACGACATGATGGACGCCATCGTGCCGATCATCACGGCGAGCAGCAGCAGCCAGCGGTAACGCGGGCCGTGGCGTGCCTGGAGGCCGGCGAGGGAGGCGGACATGGCCCGGGCGTGCGGGCTCAGTCTCTCGGCTCGGACCAGAGCTTGCCGCCGGTGGCCCAGTTCTCGCGCTTGATGTCGGTGATCAGGATGTCCACCGATTCGGCCTGACCGCCGAGGATTTCAACGCTCACGCGGGTGATGGCCTCCACCAGCTTTTTCTTCTGCTCGATGGTGCGGCCTTCCATCATTTCGACGTGGTAAGTGGGCATGGTTTCCTCTGGGGTGTTGGGGTTGAAGGGGGGTTGAAGGGGGATTGAAGGGGTTTGGCTACACCCGATGATAAAAGCAAGCGGCCTGCAGTGTTTTGTCGGCCTGCACTGACAGCATGACAGGTGTTGCAGCCGGGCCTGGCGGGGCCTTGCCGGCGCTATCCTGTAGCCTTTGGTGTGCCGTGCAGGCCACCATTCATCCGGGCACGCCACTTGTTTTTCACCACACCCTCCAGGTCCACGGACCAACCCCTGCCTTTGCTGGCCGGCCGCAACTACCGTTGCCACTGCGGGCAGCCCGTCTTTTTCCGCAACAGCAAATGCCTGGCCTGCGGCACGCCGCTGGGGTATGACTGCGAGCGCGGCCTGCTGCTGCCGCTGATGCCGGGGCCGCAGGAGGGCACCTGGCAGGAATGGGAAGCCGAGAGTGCACCGGCCGCCGCGCCGCCTGACGACGCCGTGCCGCCGCCGCTGGAAAACATTCCCGGCCAGGAGTCGGCCGCCAACCTTGCGCCTGCCGCACCGGCCCAGGCCGCAGAGCCGGCGCAACACCCCGATGGCGGCGAGCCGCTGTACAAGCGCTGCCTCAACCTCTCAACCCCCGCGTCCTGCAACTGGCTGGTGCCGGTGGCAGACCCGGCCGACATGTGCCGCGCCTGCCGCCTCAACCGCACCATTCCGGACCTGACCGACCCCGCCCAGCCCGACAACGGCTACCTGTGGGGGCTGGTCGAGCTGGCCAAGCGGCGCCTGGTGTCCTCGCTCATACTGCTCGGGCTGCCGGTGGCGTCCCGCATGAGTGAAGACACCCAGCGCGGCCTGATGTTCGATTTTTTGCGCTCGCCGCTGAACGGCCCGCACATCATGACGGGCCACAACACCGGCCTGATCACGCTCAATGTCGACGAAGCCGACGACGCCAAACGCGAGGCGGTGCGCAAGGCCATGCGCGAGCCCTACCGCACGCTGCTCGGGCACTTCCGCCATGAAGTCGGCCACTACTACTGGGACCGCCTGCTGGCCGGCACGCCCTGGATGGACGGCTTTCACGCACTCTTCGGCGACGAAACCCTGGACTACAAGGCCAGCCTGCAGCGCAATTACGACGAAGGCCCGCCCGCCGACTGGCCGCTGCATTACGTCAGCGCCTACGCCAGCACCCACCCCTGGGAAGACTGGGCCGAATGCTGGGCGCACTACCTGCACATGCGCGATGCGATCGACACCGCCCTGAGCTTCGGCCTGAGCGTGGACCACTTCGACCTGGAGTTCACGCCCTTCACGATAGACGCGCTGTACCAGCCGGAGCACCCCGAGGCCGAGCAGTTCCTGACCTTCCTCAACCACTGGACGCGGCTGACGACCATGCTCAACGAGATGTCGCGCAGCATGGGTCAGCCCGATTTTTATCCCTTTATCCTGCCGACAGAGACGGTCGCCAAGCTGCATTTCATTCATCTGGTGGTGACCTCGCGCAGCTGGCTGCAAGAGCCTATGCAGGCGCCGATGCAGGCACCGGCGCAAAGCCCGGCAGAAGATGTGGGCGCGAATGATGAGCCTGCGCTGCAACCGTTGCAGCCGCTGCAACCCGTGCAGCAATCGCAGCAACAAAGCTAGCGCGGATTCTTAAGCCAAAAGTGGCTAAAGCCCAATCGGCACCTTGATAGTTGGCTATCTTTTTGATAGCAAAGGCGTGGAACAGGTTTGCGTTAAAGTCGGCTCACGTCCACCCTTTACGCCACCCTTACGCCGCCCTTTACGCCTTTGCACCCATGCCCGCCAGACCTAAAGGCCACCACTACAGCGTCTATGTGATCGAGCTCGGGCCCGAGGTCTGGGACGTGGCGCGCTTTCGCCGCGCCAACCCCGACTACCAGCTGGGCAAACCGTTTGTCTATGTGGGCATGACGGGGCTGGACCCGGATGTGCGGTTTGACAAACACAAGGCCGGCATCCAGTCCAACCGTTTCGCGCGTGATTTCGGCGTGCGCCTTTTGCCGCGGCTCTACGAGATGTACAACCCCATGCCTTACGACGCCGCGCGCGACATGGAGGTGGAACTGGGCATAGGCCTGCGCGAAGCGGGTTACGGCGTCTGGCAGGCCTGAGCCGTTCTAGGTAGCTGTCATTCCAGCGCGCTCACGCTCACACCGTGCTGCCCGGAAAACGCCTGGAGGATCTTCGCGATCTCTGCGTCCTGTAGCGTGGTGACCAGCTCGACGATCTTGTTGCCGGCGCCCTTGTGGCTGTCGCTGACCGCTACGGTTGCGGAAGGATCGCCGGCAGCAAACACTTTTTGCAGTGACGGGCCCAGTGAGGCCATCACGCCGTCAGGCCCGGACTGCGCCGGGCTTGAGGCGGCGGTGTACTGCACTTCAAAAGAGAAATTGGTTTTAACGTTCATGCCGGGCCCTGTTATTTCAGCAGCGTGGCTGTCAGGGTGATCTCCGGCACGCTGGCCAGCGCTTTCGACAGCGGGCAGCCTTTCTTGGCGCCTTCGGCAATTTCCTGGAACTTCGCCTCGTCGATACCGGGCACTTTGGCCTCCAGCGTCAGGGCGATGCGGTCGATCAGAAAGCCGTCGCCCTGCGGCACCAGGCGCACGCTTGCGCGCGTGTCGACCTTTTCGGTGGCAAAGCCGGCCTTGTCGCAGGCAAAAGAAAACGCCATGGTGAAGCAGGCCGCATGAGCGGCGCCCAGCAACTCTTCCGGGTTGGTGCCGCTGCGGTCGTCTTCAAAGCGGCTGCCGAAGCCGTAAGGGTAGGCCTTGAGGGCGGCGGTCTCGGTGCTGATCTGGCCCTGGCCTTTTTTACCCTGGCCTTCCCAATGAACGGAGGCGGATTTTTCAGTCATGGATGTCTTTCGGCTGTTGGTGTTTGAAGAGGGCGCGCCCCGGCCATCGCAATGCAAACCGGCGAATGCCGTGAACGAAAGGCTTGGGGAGGACGCTGGAAACAACCAGTGTGCGCGCCGACGCGTCGGCAAGGCGTCAGACAGTGCCGCGAGCGGCGGTTTGGCGCTTCCTACAGCGCCGCACGAGCGCACGCCCGGGGGCTTACGCGGTTTCCGGCTCGGCGTGTTGGGCCGGCGCGGTTTGCGCGGCCGCTTCCGAGGCCACCACGTCCAGCGCCTGTGCAACCACGCCGTGGCTGTCCACCGGGCGGAGCAGGCGCTCGCGGATCAGGCGTTCGCAGCTGCGTTTGGTCATCGAATGCGGCTGGCCGCCGTGGCTTACGAACATGAACAGCGTGCCGCGGGTGCTGGCCCAGATCAGCTGGGCGCGCAGCCAGCGGCGGCGTGAATACAAATCGACCCAGTGGCCGGAGCGCAGGTTGAGCAGCAGGCGCTCGGCATCGCTCTGGGCCATGGCCGGCGGGGCGCTGGCCGTGGCTTGCTGCTCGGCGAGCAGCTCGGCATGCGAGGAGTCGAGCTCCTGCCCGCCGCTGTCTGTGGCCTCTTTGGCCTCCGCGGCTTTTTGGGCAGCGGGCTTTTCGTGTTCTTCTTCCAGCGGCGCCAGGTCGCCGGGCGCTGTCGGCAGCGTGTCTTCAAAGCCGGCGGCGTCCAGCTCCTCGCGCGCCAGCCAGGGGTGGGCGGCGGCCTTGGCGCGGCGCTGCTCGGGCGTGGCCGGCAGGGCCTCGGGCGTGGACGACAGATCGTCCGGCTCCAGCGGCATCGCACCGGACTCTTCCGCGTCGCGCCGGCTTTTGAGGCGGCGCAGCTTGAGCACCGGCCGGTGCAGCTTCATCAGGCCTTCAAAGAAAGGCTCGCTCTCGCGCGGGTCCTGGCCCAGCAGCTCCAGGCCTTCGTGCAGCTTGGACAAAAGTCCCGGGATCATCTCGATGAGCTTGGCCGGGCGCTTGAGCGTCACCTCACGCTTGACGCTCCACAGCAGGTCGGGCACCACCGAGCCGAAGCCCATCGGGTCAATCTGGTTGCGCGTGTCGGCCAGTTTGGCGTGCGCCATGGCCAGCGCCCAGGGGCCGAACAGGAAGTCCAGCACCAGGCCGGGCACCTGCTCCAGGTCGGAGCGCGTGCTCAGTTCAAAAGCAATCTGGTCGGCCTGCGTCTGGCGCTCTTCGGCAAAGCGCAGGGCCTGCAGCACATTGCTGCGGTTTTGGGACTCTTGCTGGTCCTGCTCGTCCCAGCCGTATTCGAGCGAGGCCAGCACCATGCCGAAAGGCTGCGCGTCCTCAATCGTCAGGCCGTTCAGCTCATTGAAGGCGCGTGTGACAGGCTCAAAAAAGGCCAGGAATTCGGGGCTGAACTCGTCGTTGTACTTGAAGCTGCGCTGCGCCACCCGCTCCATGACGCGGCGCCCGGCATGGCCTTCGTCGCTGAAGAAGCGCGGGTCCACCATCGCCAGGCGCAGCAGCGAAGGCTCCAGCGCCACGATGGCTTCGCGCACCGGCACCAGGAGGCGCGGGTCTTGCGCCACCTGGTTGACCAGCTTGCGCACCACTTCCAGCCCCAGCACCTGGCCGACCTGCTGGGCTTCTTTCTTGAGCTGGGTGCGGATGATCGCGCGCTCGCGCGGCTGCGCATACGAGCCCCACACCTCGGCGTCGAGGTGGCTGCGTTCGTTGACCAGGCGCTGCGGCCGGTCCACGGCCGGCATGCCTTCGTAGTCAGACAGGTAGCCGGGGCGCGACTCGGCCAGCGGGGCGGAGCCGGAATCCGGCGCTTCCCGCAGGGCGGTCAGCTCTTTCTCGACGGTCTGGTAATAAGAAGGCGCAAGGCCGTGGTGCGCGTTGCCACCGCCATGGAACAGGAAGTCCTGGAACAGCTCGTCCCGGATTTCGTAATTGGACAGGTCGGCGTATTGCGGCGCCGGGGCGGCGTTGCCCTCGCCAAAGCCGCCTTCACCGCCAGGCCCGTCAAAGCCCGTGCCGCCACCGCCGCCGTTGCCGCTACCCGTGCCCATGGCGGCAGCGCTTGAGCCGTTGCCGCCCTGGCCGCGCCGGCGCCCGGCGCTGGCCGGCGTCTGCAGCACGCGGTAACTGGCGCCCTGCACGTTGGCCAGCTCCAGCTGGTTGATGATGCGTTCGTAGAGCCGTTTGAGCTCGCGCCCCAGCGGCGGCGCCAGGAAGCGGAACCACAGCGCCGCCACCGGCGGCTCGGCATTGCTGGCCGCCACCATCTCGCGCAGTGTTTGCGCAAAGACGTCGGGCCGCAGCGGATTGAGGTCCGGCCTGACGTTGGGCAGGCCTTGCACGCTGCTGATCAGCTTGTTGAGTTCGGCCAGGCTCTGCTCGACCGCCGGCAGCACCAGCTGCAGCAGTCGCGACGACTCGATCGCCTGCGACACGTGGCTGTCGTCGACCAGGGAAAAGCTGGCGTGGGTGAGGGAGGCAAAGGCGCTGGACGATGCGGCCGCCGATGCGGCGATTTGTTCGGGCGAGGCTTCAGGCGTGCGGGCCGCCTGCGCGGCCACGGCCGCGTTGGCCTTGAAGTGGGCCAGCAGGTCGGCGGGGTACTGGGTGGCCCAGGCGGGTTTGTGCTTTTGCAGCTCCCGCCAGGCGGTGGCCATCTCGTCGCGTTCGCTGACCTTGGTGCTTTGGGTTTCCGCTACCTGCAGGCCCGCCACCGCATCTTCTATGCACTGCTCCAGCGCGGCCCGTGCCGCTTTGGCTGCCGCCTGGAGACAGGATTGAAGTACGTCAGGTTGCGAAGCCATCTGGGAGCCAGGTTTTCGGAAAGGAATGAGGGGGTGACTACCCCTGCGGCCGGCGTGCAACCATGGGTGCCGGGCGGAGGGAGGTATCTAGGTTAAAGGTCAACTGTGTCTGCAATGGAATGCTTGCAAAATGTTTCACTTAATTTCGCCTGCATACATATGGTTTGTAGCGCTTTGTGAGGGGCAACTGGCCCTAATCTGCCCTTAAATGCCCCTGAATGCAGGCTTTGGCGGGGCTGTCGGTAAGATTCGCGTTTGTCTCAAAAGGTCGGTTTGGCACAACACTTTTCGGTGTGAAAAATGCCCGGCCATGTTGCGGAGTGTGTTTTGGTGATGTCCCTGCGGCTGTTATTCCGGCGCTTGCCCCGGTCCGTCTGGCTGGCCGGCGCGTGCTGGCTGGGCGCCTGCCCAGCCGCCTGGTCGCAAAGCGTCCTGCAAAACGCCGCCTTGCTCGGCATGAGCCGCGAACAGGTGGCCGCCGCCACGCCGGACGCCCAGCCCGTGCGCGCGCCGCGGCGGCTTTCGTCGGGTGCGCTGGGTTTGCTCCGCGTGCCCGATGCGCTGTGCGAAGGCGCACATTTTGAGCAGACCCTGTTTTTTGCGCAGCACAAGCTCGCCCAGATGGACCTGGTGCTGCTCAACCCGGCCTCCGGCCCAGGGTCGGAAGCCGCCATGGCCCAGGTGCATGAAGCGCTGCTGCAATCCCTGCGCGCCCGCCTTGGCCCCGAACTCGCCGCCTTCGGCACGGCGCCCGGCGCCCCGGCCGACACCGCGTCGTGGGTTGCTGCGGATGCCGACGTGATGCTGTTCCGCTCAGGCCGGGCCGATCACCCCAGCCTGCGGCTCGTCATCAAGCAGCGGCAGCTGGTGGACGCGGGCGAGCTGTAACACTTTGACTCCGGGCCGCGGGTCTTCGCCGGTTTATTAAGGAAAAAGGCCTCTAGCCCATACACAACATGGACTATTAGCTATACATTTGATAGCAAATGCTTTCTCAGGCCGTGTGCCGCACCACACCGGCCAGCCCCAGCGCCGCGACGGCGTCCGCCTCCAGGCCCATCTCTGTCAGCAAGGCCTGCGTGCTGTGTCCCAGTGTTTCGGCCCCGCGGGCGCTAGGCTCGCCGTCCTGCGCAAAACTGAAACCCAGGCCGCGCGTGCGCACCTCTTGCATGCCTTGTGAAAACCGGAAGTCGGGCAGCTTCACGCTGCCGGTGTCGTCGACCTCCCGCAGGAACTCGCCCAGTTTGCGCACGCGTGCGGCCGGCACGCCGGCGTTGTTCAGGCGCGTTTCCAGCTCGGCGGCGCTGCGGCCTTCAAACGCCGCGCGCGGCCGGCCCAGCACATAGGCGGTGTCGCGCGGCACAACAAAACCGCCCGGCGAGTTGAAGGCGTCCAGGTCCAGCGCGCGGGCGTCTTCGCACAGTGCGTCCATGTCGAGTACCTCGGCAAGCGCCCGGAACTGCGCCGGCGCTGGGCCTGGGGCTGACGTAGTCGCAGTCACAAAAAAGGCACCCGAAGGTGCCTGTCTTGAGGGTTTAAGATTTAAGAAAATAAGGCCTGCAACCCTTTCAGGTCATTGGTCTCCAGCTATCAATTCAATAGCATATTAATAGCAGATCAGTTGGCGCCGGCTTTCACCTTCAAGCGCCACGCATGCAGCAGCGGCTCGGTGTAGCCGCTTGGTTGCTCCAGGCCTTTGTAGACCAGGTCGCAGGCCGCTTTGTAGGCCGACGAGGTGTCGAAGTTGCCGGCCATCTTCTGGTACAGCGGGTCGCCGGCGTTCTGGCCGTCGACCACGGCGGCCATGCGTTCAAAGGTTTCCTTGATCTGCGCTTTGGTGACCACGCCGTGCAGCAGCCAGTTGGCCATGTGCTGGCTCGAGATACGCAGCGTGGCGCGGTCTTCCATCAGGCCGACGTTGTGAATGTCGGGCACCTTGGAGCAGCCCACGCCCTGGTCGATCCAGCGCACCACGTAGCCCAGGATGCCTTGCGCGTTGTTGTCCAGCTCCTGCTGGATCTCGGCGGGCGTCCATTTCGCGTCGGGCGAGACCGGCACCAGCAGCAGCTCGGGCAGCAGGCGGGCGATTTCGGATTTCAGGTCGACCGTCTTCTCGATGTCTTTTTGCACCGCCGCCACATTCACCTGGTGGTAGTGCAGCGCATGCAGCGTCGCGGCCGTGGGTGACGGCACCCAGGCGGTGTTGGCGCCGGCTTGCGGGTGTGCGATCTTGGCCTTGAGCATGTCGGCCATCAGGTCTGGCATGGCCCACATGCCCTTGCCGATTTGTGCGCGGCCGCGCAGTCCGCAGGCCAGGCCCGTCAGCACGTTGCTGCGCTCGTAAGCGCTCAGCCACGGGCTGATCTTCATGTTGCCTTTGCGGATCATCGGGCCGGCCTGCATGGCGGTGTGCATCTCGTCGCCGGTGCGGTCCAGGAAGCCGGTGTTGATGAATGCCACGCGGCTGGCGGCGGCGGCGATGCAGGCTTTGAGGTTGACGCTGGTGCGGCGCTCTTCGTCCATGATGCCGAGCTTGACGGTGCTGTCAGGCAGGCCCAGCACTTTTTCGACACGGGTAAAGAGCTCGGCGGCAAACGCCACTTCGGCCGGGCCGTGCATCTTGGGCTTGACGATGTAGACCGAGCCCTTGCGGGAGTTCTTGATGCCGGCCTTGCCCTTGCGTTTCAAATCATGAATCGCGATGGCGGTGGTCACGACCGCGTCCAGGATGCCTTCGGGAATTTCTTTCGTGCTGCCGTCGGCCGCGGTGTACAGCACGGCCGGGTTGGTCATCAGGTGGCCGACATTGCGCACAAACATCAGCGAGCGGCCGTGCAGCACGACGGGTTTGCCTGTCGGGCCGGTGTATTCACGGTCGGGGTTCAGGCCGCGGGTGAAGGTCTTGCCGTCTTTGGTCACGCTCTCGGTCAGCGTGCCCTGCAAAATGCCCAGCCAGTTGCGGTAGGCCAGCACCTTGTCGTCGGCGTCCACCACCGCCACGGAATCTTCCAGGTCCATGATGGTCGACAGCGCCGCTTCGACCACCAGGTCGCTCACGCCGGCTGCGTCAGTCTTGCCGATGGGCGTGCTGCGGTCGATGCGGATGTCCAGGTGCAGGCCGTTGTGCTGCAGCAGCACCGACGAAGGCGCAGACGCCTTGCCCTGGTAGCCGGTGAACTGGCTGGCGTCTTCCAGCCCCGTGGTCTTGCCGCCCTTCAGTGTGACGACCAGCTTGCCGCCCTTGACGGCGTAGCCCGTCGAGTCGATGTGCGAGCCCTTCTTCAGGGGCGCGGTGCGGTCCAGCACGTAGCGTGCGTATTCGATCACCTTGGCGCCGCGCACCGGGTTGTAGCCCTTGCCCTTGGTGGCGCCGCCTTCTTCAGACAGCACGTCGGTGCCGTACAGCGCGTCGTACAGGCTGCCCCAGCGCGCGTTGGCGGCGTTGAGCGCGTAGCGTGCATTCAGGATAGGCACCACCAGCTGCGGGCCGGCCTGTTTGGCGAGTTCGGCGTCGACGTTGCCGGTGGTGATGGTGACTTTTTTCGGCGAAGGCACGAGGTAGCCGGTTTTCTCGAGGAAGGCGCGGTAGGCCTTCATGTCGGTGATGGGGCCGGGGTGGGCCTTGTGCCAGGCGTCCATCTCGGATTGCAGGCGGTCGCGCTCGGCCAGCAGGGCGAGGTTCTTGGGCGCCAGGTCGGCCACGATGGCGTCAAAGCCCTTCCAGAAAGCACCGCTGTCCACACCGGTGCCGGGCAGCACTTCGGTTTCGATGAAGCGGTAAAGGCCGCTGTCGACCTGCAGGCGGTGGCTGGCGGTGCGTGTGTTGGTAGTGGTGTTCATGGTGTGGTCCCTTTTCTCAAAAATCAAAATTCAAATTTCAGAACAAAAAAATCAAACGCGGCTGCGGCGTTATTGCAGCGGCAGCGAAAGCACATCGCGCAGGCTGCTGCCGGTGTACACCGGCTGCGTGCCCAGCTCTTCAAACGGCAGCTGGTAGCGGTTCACCCACAGCGTCTGGTAGCCGTACCAGGTGGCGGCCAGCGCGTCCCAGCCGTTGCAGCTCACAAAGGCGATCTGCTTGGCATCGAAGCCGGTGGCCTGGGGCCCGAGCGCATAGGCCTCGGGCGCCGTCTTGTATTTTTTGATGCTGTCCACGCTGATCACGTGGTCCAGTACGCCTTCCAGCCCGGCCGACTTCACGGCCACGTCCAGCATCGAAGGGTCGCCGTTCGACAGGATGCCGGTGACGATGCCGCGCGCCTTCAGGGCCTGCAGCACTTCCTTGTTTTCCGGAAAGGCCGACAGGTGGCGGTACTGGTTCATCAGCTGTTCTTCCTGGGCAGCGCCCAGCGCCAGCCCGAGGCGCTTGCACGCATAACGCAGGCCGGCGCGCGTGAGGTCCCAGAACGGCCGGTAATGCGCGCCGCCGTTGCTGGTGGTCACGAGGCGGGTGTATTCAATTTGTTTGTCGCGCCAGAGCACGCCCAGCGCATCGCCTTTGCCCGGAAACAGCTGTTCGGCCAGCAGGCCCACGCTGTACACGTCGAACAGCGTGCCGTAGGCATCAAACAGCACGGCGCGCAGTTTGGTGTTCGGGTGGGAGCGGGGCTTTTCCATAAGCCTCTACTGTATTTGATACATGGCGCGCGATTAATCACCATGAAATCGCTTTATCCATGACTTTCACAAACCTAATTAACGGGTGCCGAGGGATTTTGGAAGTTTTCGACACTTTTTAGGCATTGGCCGCCAGGCGCCGAAGCGGGCGGAGAGATTGGCATAGCTCTTGCATCTCGTCTTGTACACAAGTATGGATGCTTTCAATTGGTGCACATCTCTTCACTGCTGAATTCTCCCGAACCGCCCGCTGCGCCTGAAGGGGCGGCGGCCCCCGCCGGCACGGATTCCGGCTGGGCGCCCGAGGCCTGGATCACGAAGACGCCGTCTTTCCCGCCCGGCCAGGGCGGCGCACTGGCCGGGCTCTCGTTCGCGGCCAAAGACAATATTGATGTGGCCGGCGTGCCGACCACCGCCGCCTGCCCGGCGTTTGCCTACACACCGATGGCGCACGCCGCCGTGGTGCAAAAGCTGCTCGATGCGGGTGCGCAGCTGCTGGGCAAGACCAACCTGGACCAGTTCGCCTGCGGCCTGAACGGCACACGTTCGCCTTACGGCGCTGTGCCCAATGCGATCAACCCTGCCTATATATCAGGCGGATCGAGTTCCGGCTCGGCCTATGTGGTGGCGACAGGCCAGGCCGACTTTGCGCTGGGCACCGACACTGCGGGCTCGGGGCGGGTGCCGGCGGGCCTGAACAACATCGTGGGCTTGAAACCGTCCAAAGGACTGATCAGCGCACGCGGCGTGGTGCCGGCCGCGCAGAGCGTGGACTGCGTCTCCATCTTCGCGCGCACCGTGGCTACCGCTGCGCGGGTGCTTGAAGCGGCGATGGGCTACGACCCGCTGGACCCGTATTCGCGGGTGTTGGCGATGGCCGGCTCCGCATTGCCGAAGGGCTTTCGTTTCGGCGTTCCGGCGTCGCTGGTGTTTTACGGCGATGCCCAGGCGCAAGACGCTTTCGATGCGGCCGTCGAGCGCATGAAAGCCTTGGGGGGCACACCGGTCGCCATCGACTACGCGCCGCTGGCAGAAGCCGCCAGCCTGCTGTATGAAAGCGCACTGGTGGCCGAACGCTACACCGCCGTGCGCGATTTTTTCGACGCGCATGAGGGCGAGGTGATCGAGCCGGTGCGCAGCATCATCGGCGCCGGCCGCCGATACAGCGCCGCCGACCTGTACGCGGCCCAGACGAAACTGCGCGCACTCGGCCAGCAGGCCGCCGCGATGTGGCAGGACATCGATGTGCTGCTGCTGCCGACCGCGCCCACGCACTACACCTTGCAGGCCATGCAGCGCGACCCGGTCACGCTGAACCGCCATCTGGGCGCGTACACCAACTTCGTCAACCTGCTGGACTATGCGGCCCTCTCGGTGCCCAGCAGCATCCGCCCCGACGGCCTGCCTTTCGGCATCACGCTGGTCGGGCTGGCCGGCAGCGACTGGCAACTGGCCGAGCTGGGGCAGCGCTATCACCACGCCACCGGCCTGCTGCAAGGCGCGCTGAACGAAGTGCTGCCCGCGCCACAGGCCTTGCCCGGCATCGTGCCCCCGGCCACGGTCAAAGTGGCGGTGGTGGGCGCCCACCTTTCAGGCATGCCGCTGAACAGCCAGCTGACGTCGCGCGGTGCGACCCTGCTTGCCACCACCTGCACGGCGCCGGACTACCGCTTCTATGCCTTGCCGGGCACGGTGCCGCCCAAGCCCGGGCTGCTGCGTGTGGCCGCCAATGAAGGCGCGCGCATCGCACTCGAAATCTGGGAGATGCCGGTGCAGCACTACGGCTCCTTCGTGGCGCTGATTCCCTCGCCGCTGGGCATCGGCACGCTGGCGCTCGAAGACGGCAGCAGCGTGCAGGGCTTTGTGTGCGAGGCCCAGGCCGTGCAGGGCGCGCAGGACATCACGCACCTGGGCGGCTGGCGCGCGTATGTCGAATCCCTCAAGTCCGTCGCACAACCCTGAACTTCCATTCACCAACCTTTCATTCATCACCTGCAGGAGCACTCCATGAAGCACGTCCCCACACCGACATCCGCCCCTTCCGGTTCATCCGGCCCGGCACGCCGCACGCTGCTCAAGGCCACGGCCGCCGGCACCGCGCTGGGCTTGCTCGGAATGCCTGCCATCCTGCGCGCGCAGGGCGGGCCCAGGATCCGCATCGGCTACTGGCCCATTGCCGCAGGCCTGCCCTTTTACTCGGCCATTGAGCTCGGCTATTTCAAGGAAGCCGGCCTGGACGTGGAGCCGCTCAAGTTCGCCGGCGCGCAGCAAGTGATGGAGGCGGTGCTGTCCGGCCGCGCCGACGGCACCGCCAACGGCACCGGCTCGGCCAACATCGCCATCGGCGAGATCGCGCAGCCCGGTACGTTCAAGATCTTCTGCTCCAACCCGAGCAACGTGAAGAACGTGCTCGACGAAGTGATCGTGCCCGCGGCCAGCCCGGCCAAGGTGATGGCCGACCTCAAGGGCAAACGCGTCGGCTCCGGTCCCGGCATCCAGAACGTGACGCTGGCCAAGACGGTGCTCGAGCGCGGCGGCGCCACCGGCGCCACCGTGGTCGAGTTGCCCATCGGCCAGCATGTGGCCGCGCTCGCCGCCGGCCAGATCGACGGCGCCTACACGCTGGAGCCCACCGGCACCATAGGCCGCATGAACGGCACCACCCGTGTGCTCGAAGCCGGCGTGATTGCGCGCTATGTGCTGGGCGACCCGATGGCGCCGTGGTTCGGTGGCTCGGCTTCGCTCTCGTCTGACTTCATCAAGAAGAACCCGGATGCCGCGAAGAAGTTCGTCGCCGCCTACGGCAAGGGCGTGGCCTATGTGCGCAGCAAGTCCGTCGAAGCGCGCCAGTACCTCAAGGGCTATACCGCCATCGAAGGCCCGCTGACCGGCGAGGTGCCGCTGGCCGCCTACACCATGTACAACGAGTTCACGCCTGCTGATGTCGCGCATTTCCAGAAGTTCTTTGACCTGTTCTCCGAAAAAGGCATCTTCAGCTCGCGCCTCATCGTGGACTCGATGCTCTACAAGGGCTGAACACGATGGACACCGCCACCCCTGCAACAGCGGCGCCTGCCGCCAAACCCTGGGCGCCGCCGGCCTCGGCGCCCGCCGCTGCCCTGCAACGCAAGCCCACGCTGGACAAAGCCCTGCCCTTTATCGGCCCGGTGGTGCTCTTCATCATCTGGGACCTGGTGGTGCGCCTGGGCTTCATCAAGGCCATCCTGCTTCCGCCGCCGATTGATGCGATCGGCGCGCTGCTCAGCGGCCTGGCCGGCGGGCCGCTGCTCAAGGACTTCGCCGTCACGGTGTGGCGCACGGTGCAGGCTTTCATGATCGCGGCCGCAGTCGGCATGCCGCTGGGCGTGCTGCTGGGCAGCAACGAGAAGGCCTACCGCAGCGTCGAGTTTCTGATTGATTTTTTCCGCTCCACGCCGTCCTCGGCATTGATCCCGCTGTTCCTGATGATCTTCGGCGTGTCGGACATCAACAAGGTGGCGATTGCGGCCTTCGGTGCGCTGCTGATCGTGGTGTTCAACAGTGCCTACGGCGTGATCAACGCGCGCAAGCAGCGCGTGATGGCGGCCAAGGTCATGGGCGCCTCGCGCTGGCAGGTGTTCAAGGACGTGCTGATCTGGGAAAGCCTGCAGCCGAGTTTTGTCGGCCTGCGTTCGGCGGTGTCGATGGCGCTGGTCATCGTGATCGTTGCCGAGATGTTCATCGGCGCCGACACCGGCCTGGGCAACCGCATCATCAACTCGCAGCAGGTCATGAACGTGAAGGACATGTATGCGTCCATCCTGGCCGCCGGCGCTCTCGGTTATGCCCTAAACATTCTGTTTTTGATTCTCGAACGCCGCATCGTGCATTGGAGTGGAAGATAGATATGGCCCCCACGCTTGTCGCTTCGCGTACTGCGCGAGGCCTTGCAGGCCGCGGCTTGCGAGACGCTTCGCCTCTGTCGCCCGTCCAAGCCTGCGCAGGCAGGCTTGGAGCCGCGGCCTCCAGCCCCTCGGGGGCCGCCCCGCCTGCGGCCCGGCAAAGCCGGTTCCGCGGCTCCTGCTTGAAGGGAGCGCCTGCCTGGAGCTCTATCAACACTGAATTCAATTGGAGTTGGACATGTCCGCTGTAATCAACGCCCCCGTTTTCGCCGATGTCCCGGTGCGCGAGTTCCAGCCCGGCCCGGCCGGCACGCACATCACGATTCGCGGCCTGACCAAGTACTTCGCCGGCTGGCCGCTGTATGAGGACTTCAACCTCGACATCCCCAAGCACAAGATCGTCTCGGTGTTCGGCCCCAACGGCTGCGGCAAGTCCACGCTGATCAACATGATCGCCGGGCTGGTGCCTATCGACAGCGGCGAAATTCTGTTCGACGGCAAGTCGCTCAAAGACACCAAGATCGGCTACGTGTTCCAGAACTACCGCGAGGCCATGTTCCCGTGGATGCGCACCATCGACAACATCGCCTACCCGCTCAAGCTCGAAGGCCGATCCAAAGCCGAGGTCGACAGGCGCATGGCCGAGCTGGTCGCGTCGTTCGACGTGAAGTTCGACCTCAACCGCTATCCGTATGAGCTGTCGGGCGGCCAGCAGCAGACCGCCTCCATCATGCGGGCGCTGGCGAACAACCCCGAGGTGCTGTTTTTGGACGAGCCCTTTTCTGCGCTGGACTTCGAGATGACGCTGTTCATCCGCGAAAAGCTGCAGGAGGTGTTCATGCAGACCGGCACCACCATGCTGCTGGTCTCGCACGACCTGGAAGAGGCCGTGTACCTGGCCGACCAGGTGCTGCTGCTGACCAAGCGCCCGACGCGCGTGGCCGAAATCCTGCCTTATGGCGATGCGCGCCCGCGCACGGTCGAGACGCTGTCGGACGCGAGCTTCATCAGCACGAAAAAGCTCAGCCTGGAAATTTTCCAGCGTGAAGTCAGGCGCTGAACGGCATGGCACCTGAACAGATAGAGCGCTATGTCGATGCCGCGGCGGCGGCGCTGGATTTGCCGCTCCCCCCGGAGCACCGGCCCGGCGTGCTGCAGTACTTTGCGCTGGCCGCGGGTTTTGCCGCGCAACTGCAGGCCGTCGCCCTGAGTGCGCATGACGACCCGGCGCCGGTGTTCGTGCCGATTGAGCCTGCCTCACCGCCTGCCGCCGGGGCCGCCGAATGAGCCGCGCCGCCCAGTGCCTGCGCGAAGACGCTACGGCCATGGCCCAGGCGGTGCGCTCGCGCGAGATCAGTGCCGGCGCACTGGTGGAAGCCAGCCTCGCGCGCATTGCCGCGACCAACCCCAGCGTCAACGCGTTTACCGAAGTGACCGCGGCAAGGGCACGCCAACGCGCCGCCCTGCTGGACCAGCAGCTGGAGAGCGGCCTGCCCGGCCTTGCCGCGCAGCCCCTGCTGGGCGTGCCCTTTGCCGTGAAGAACCTGTTCGACATTGAAGGCCTGACCACCCTGGCGGGCTCGGCCATCGAACGCGAGCGGGCGCCGGCCACCGCCGATGCGCTGCTGGTGCAGCGGCTCGAAGCCGCCGGCGCCGTGCTGGTGGGTGCGCTCAACATGGACGAGTACGCCTACGGCTTCACCACCGAGAACAGCCATGTGGGCCCGGCCCGCAATCCGCATGACCTCACGCGCATTGCGGGCGGTTCTTCGGGCGGCTCAGGCGCCGCGGTGGCCGCAGGCCAGGTGCCGCTGACCTTGGGCTCGGACACCAACGGCTCCATCCGCGTGCCGGCCTCGCTGTGCGGGGTCTTCGGGCTCAAGCCCACCTTCGGCCGCTTGCCGCGCACCGGCAGCTACCCGTTTATCTCCGGCCTGGACCACCTGGGCCCGTTTGCGCGTTCTGTGCGCGACATGGCCCTGGCGTATGACCTCATGCAGGGCCCCGAGGCCGCGAAGCACCGCGACCCGGGCTGCGCGCAGCGCGCTGCCGAGCCGGTGTTGCCGCTGCTGGCAGAAGGCCTGTCGGGTTTGCGTGTGGGCGTGCTGGGCGGTTACTTCGAGGACCATGCGCAGCCCGAGGCCTGGGCGGCCGTGCAGCGCGTGGCACAGGCGCTCAATGCGCGCGAAAAAGTTGAGTTGCCGATGGTCGAAGCCGGTCGCGCCGCGGCTTTCCTGATCACCAACGCCGAGGGCGGTGCGCTGCACCTGGACGACCTGCGCCGCCGTGCCGGCGATTTCGAGCCGCTGTCGCGCGACCGCTTCCTGGCCGGCGCCTTGCTGCCCGCCGCGTGGATTGACCGCGCCCAGCGCGTGCGCCGCCTGTATGCCCAGGCTGTCGCCCGCCTGTTCGAACATTTCGATGTGCTGCTGGCCGCCGCCACACCCTGCGCCGCCACGCCGATTGGCGCCGAGTGGTTTGAGCTGAACGGCAAGCGCCTGCCGGTGCGGCCCAGCATGGGTTTGCTGACCCAGCCTTTTTCCTGCATAGGCCTGCCGGTCTGCGCGGTGCCGGTGTGGCCGGAGCACGGCCTGCCCGTCGGCGTGCAGGTGGTCACGGCGCCCTGGCGCGAAGACCGCGCGCTGCGCGTGGCGGCGGTGCTGGAAGCAGCCGGCATCGCCCGCGCGCCGCTGGCTTCGCTGACAATCGGGGGATCATGATCCACGCCATCAACCTGCCCGACGTGCACGCCGAAGTGACTGCGGCGTTTGCCCGGTACGAAGACGCGCTGGTGAACAACAAGGTGGCGGTGCTCGATGAGCTGTTCTGGAACAGCCAGCACACGCTGCGCTACGGCGCCACCGAGAACCTCTACGGGTACGACGCGATTCGTGCATTTCGCGCGGCCCGGCCTTCCCAAGGGCTGGCGCGCGCCTTGTCGAACACCGTGATCACCACCTATGGCCGCGACTTCGCCACGGCCAACACCGAGTTCGTGCGCACCGGCAGCGACAAGACCGGCCGCCAGAGCCAGACCTGGCTGCGCACCGACAGCGGCTGGCGCGTGGTGGCCGCCCACGTGAGCCTGCTGGCATGAGCCCCACGCCCGCATTGCCCGCCGTGCCTGCCGCCGCCGGCGCCGCCTTCCATTCACGCGCCGACGAGGCCTATGCCGAACTCAAGCGCGACATTGCCGAGTTCAAGCTGGTACCGGGCGACCGCTTCACCGAAAGCGAAATCAGCGAGCGCCTGGGTGTGTCGCGCACGCCGGTGCGCCAGGCACTGTTTCGCCTGCAGCAAGAGGGTTTTGTCGAGGTGCTGTTTCGCAGCGGCTGGCGTGTGCTGCCTTTTGATTTCGACAAGTTCGAGCAGCTCTACGATTTGCGCATGGTGCTGGAGACCACCGCCGTGCAGCGCCTGTGCGCCGGCGGTGATGCGGTAGACACCGCGTTGCTGGATGAGCTGGCGGCGATCTGGCTGGTGCCGCTTGATCAGCGCAGCACTGACCGCGTTCAGGTGGCGCAATGGGACGAGGCCTTTCACTGCGCGCTGGTGGCCGCCGCCGGCAATGCCGAGATGGCCCGCGTGCACCGCGACGTCACCGACCGCATCCGCATCATTCGCCGGCTCGACTTCATCAAGCAGCCGCGCATTGACGCCACTTACGAAGAACACGCCAAGATCCTCACGGCCGTTCGCGCCAAGCGCGGCGACCAGGCGGCCATGCTGCTGCGCGCCCATATCGAAACCAGCCAGGCCGAGGTGCGCAAGATCACGCTGCACCAGGTGCACCTGGCGCGCCAGGGCGGGTCCGAGTCGGCTCGTTAAGTTTCTTTTTAGCCTCCAGCCCATATGGGTCGTGGACTTGTAGCTATCAAATCAGGAGCATTTGAGTGCGCACAGGCGAAGCGGGCAGGCGAAACCCGACGGCGGAATAAGGGTTGATTGCCTGTTGATTGCTGACATTCATGCGCATAATGCGATGAAATGGACAAACTCAAACAGCTCGAATCTTTTGTCTCGGTGGTGGCGCGCGGCAGCCTGACGGCGGCGGCCAAATCCGAAGGTGTGGCGCCCGCCATCATGGGCCGGCGGCTGGACGCGCTGGAAGAACGGCTGGGCGTGAAGCTGCTGGTGCGCACCACGCGGCGCATTGCGCTCACGCATGAAGGCAGCGCTTTTCTGGAAGATTGCCAGCGCCTGCTGGCCGACCTGGCCAACGCCGAAGCCAGCGTCTCGGCCGGCGGCGTGAAGGCCAGCGGGCATCTGCGCATCACCGCGCCGGCAGGCTTTGGCCGCCGCCACGTCGCGCCGCTGGTCACCAAATTCCGCGAGCAACATTCCGACGTGACCATCACGCTGAACCTGAGCGACCGCGTGGTCGACCTGGCGGGCGAGGGTTTTGACTGCGCGGTGCGTGTGGGCGACATGCCGGATTCGTCGCTCGTCAGCGTGCGCATGGCCGACAACCGGCGCCTGTGCGTGGCCACGCCGCGCTACCTCAAAACCCACGGCACGCCGCAGCACCCGAGCGAGCTGGCGCGCTTTGACTGCCTCACGCTCTCGAGCGACGCTTCGCAAACACGCGGCTGGGCTTTCCAGGTGGCCGGCGAGCTGATCCACCTCAAGCCCGGAGGCCCGCTCGATTGCTCGGACGGGCAGGTGTTGCACGACTGGTGCCTGGCCGACTGCGGCATCGCCTGGCGCAGCACCTGGGAGGTTGAATCCGAAATCGCCGCCGGCCGGCTGGTGGCTTTGCTCGAAGACTTTGCCGCGCCGCCCAACGGCATTTACGCCGTGTTCCCGCAGCGCAAACATTTGCCGCTGCGCGTGCGGCTGTGGGTGGACTTTCTCAAGCACCACTACAGCCAGCCGGAGTTCTGGCGCTCGGCGGCGGCCGGCAAGCCCTGAGTCTGCTCGACCTCTAGATACACAGACTGAAAAAGGATCTCGCGATGACGCTCGAAGCCCTGCTGGCCTATGCCCACCTGCTGGCCATCTTCACCATGATTGTTTTCCTGGCGAGCGAGGCGGCGCTGTGCCGCGTCGAATGGCTGAACGCCGCGGTGGTCGAGCGGCTGGGCAAGGTCGACACGGTTTACGGCATCGCCGCCGGCGCGGTGTTGGTGACCGGGCTGGCGCGCGTTTTTCTGGGCAGCAAGGGCGCGGCCTGGTACGGCCACAACCCGCTGCTTTATGTGAAGCTGTTGATGTTCCTGGCCGTGGGGCTGATCTCCGTCAAACCCACGCTGATGTTTGTGCGCTGGCGGCGTGCGCTGCGCGCGAACGGCGCGCTGCCCGATGCGGTGGAAATCAAAAAAGCGCGCCGGCTGGTGATGGTGCAGGCGCACATCCTGCCGTTTATTCCGCTGGTCGCTGTGTTCCTGGCGCGGGGGTTCTGAGCCCCCACGCTCCCCCACTGCGTGTGGGTCGCGAGGCCTTGCAGGCCGCGGCTCGCGAGACGCTTCGCCTCTGTCGCCCGTCCAAGTCTGCGCAGGCAGGCTTGGAGCTGCGGGCTCCAGCCCCTCGGGGGGCAGCGCATTACACGAAGCTGAAGGCGCAGTGAAAAGCGTGGGGGCTCAAGCCAAGCCGCGAATCAGCCAGAAGGCGGTGCCCCACATCATCAGCGCCACCAGCAAATCCATGGCGCGCCACACCGCCGGCGAATTGAGCCTGCGGCCCACACACCACAGCGCCACGCCCAGGCCGGTGAACCACAGCAGCGAACCGGTGATGGCGCCCAGGCCGAACACGGCGTTGTCGGGCTGTGAGTAGGCCAGCGATGCGGTGCCGATCACCACGGCGGTGTCCAGCCAGGCGTGCGGGTTCAGCCACGACAGCGCCAGCGCCAGGCCGATGGCCTTGCGGCGCGGGATGGCTTCGGCGGCGATGGGCGCGCCGTCGGCCGCTTGCGGCGCCGGCTGCAGGAAGCGCCGCATCGCCTGCGCGCCGTACACCAGCAGCACCAGGGCGCCGGCGCCCGTCATCGCGCCCAGCAGTTTGTCTGACAGACCGCCCAGTTGCGCCAGCCCCATCACGCCCAGGCCGATCAGCGCCACATCGGTCAGCACGCAGACGGCGACGGTCAGCCAGAGATGCTGGCGCAGCAGGCCCATGCGGATCACATGGGCGTTTTGCGGGCCGATGGCCATGATGAGCGAGAGGCTGAGGACCATGCCGGTCAGGAAGGCGGGGGCGGCGAAGGGGTTCATGGTCTGAAGTGTGCGCCAAGGCTCATAATAGTTAAACAAAGTTAACTAAAACTCGGTTTGTTCAATTATTAATTGAGCAAATGGGGAGCCAATCGCATGCTGGACGCCCGACAACTCGAAGCCCTCGCCGCCGTGATCGAACACGGCAGCTTCGGCGACGCCGCCAAAGCGCTGAGCCTGACGCTGGCCGCCGTCTCCCTGCGCATCAAGTCGCTGGAAGGCGCGCTGGGCCAGCGGCTGCTGGTGCGCGGCAAGCAGGTGCGCGCCACGCCGGCCGGCCAGGCGCTGCTGGGCCATGTGCGGCAGGTGCGGCTGATGGAGTCCGACCTGTTCACCGGCCTGCACGGCGGCGGCAAGGCCGAACGCCTGCAAAGCCTGAGCGTGGCGGTCAATGCCGATTCCCTGAGTAGCTGGTTTTTGCCGGGCGTGGCGCCGGTGCTGCACAGCCACGGTTTGTTGCTGGATGTGGTGGTGGACGACCAGGACCACACCCACGACGCCCTCAAAAGCGGTGACGTGACGGGTTGCGTCACCACGCTCGCCGAGGCCATGCGCGGCTGCGTGGCCGAGCCGCTGGGCGTGATGCGCTACCGCTGTATGGCCGCGCCCGCACTCGTCGCGCAATGGAACGAGCCTGTGGCCGGCAAAGCGGGCCCACAGCGCCTGGCCCACCGCCTGCTGGCCAGCCCGGCCGTGATCTTCAACCGCAAGGACGCGCTGCAGGACGCCTTCCTGGCCCAGCATTTCAAGCTCAAAGGTGCGCTGTACCCGCGCCATTTCGTGCCGGCGGTGGACGCGTTTGAACTTGCGCTGGAGCTGGGCATGGGCTGGGGCATGGTGCCCGACATCCTGCTGGCGGGCCGCGCGCACCGCCCGCCGCTGCAGGAAGTGCTGCCGGGCTGCCCCGTCGATGTGCGGCTGTACTGGCAGCACTGGGCGCGGGAATCGGTGGCCGCGCAGCGGCTGACAGCGGCCGTCAAGCAGGCGGCGAAAGAACAGTTGCTGCAGGCTTGAGACGCCCAGGAATTTCAAGTAAAAAGTGCCTTCAGCCCAATCGCCGTATAGGCGTATAGCTATCAAATTAATAGCGAATTAAACCCCAAAGAAAAACCCCCGCAAGCTCACGCCGGCGGGGGTTGGTATCTGCGGCATCAGGCTTATGCCGTCGCGTTCGGCGTGTTTACTTTTTCGCGGAGGCGGCAGCCATGGGCTTGGCAGCCGGTGCGGCGGCGGCAGGCGCTGCGGCTGCAGGTGCTGCTGCCATCTTTTCGTCAGCCGTGCATTTCTTGATGTGCGAGTTCTTGGCGGCGCCCGAGAGCTTCTTGTCCGCGGCGGACTTCGCGCAGGCGGCGCTTGGTGCCGGGGTCGCGTCACGAACGCATTTCTTCTCAAAACTGGCTTTGGCGGCGCCGGAGAGCTTTTTCTCGGCGGACTTGGCGGCGCAATCGGCTTGCGCGTCCGCGGCCTGGGCCACGGCCGGCAGGCCCATGGTCATCGCAAAGGTCACGGCGATCAGGGACAACAGTTTTTTCATGAAATGGCTCCTTTTTTCAAATATGTAATGAATCGGTAGGTGCGGGTGAATTCCAACACATAACGCCGCGCGGGGCAAATTCGACGACCTGGCACCCGCCGAAAGCACGCGGTGGAGGCCTCAAGCGTGGCTTAAACGTAAAATCGATCGATGCTCTCCATCAAAAAAGACCTGCTCGCGGCCCTGGCTGCGGGCCTGGAAGAACTTTCCCCCGGCGCAGGCGACAAAGCCGCGTTCGAATCCCCCAAAGTGGCGGCCCATGGCGATTTCGCCTGTACGGCCGCCATGCAGCTGGCCAAGCCGCTCAAGCTCAACCCGCGCCAGGTGGCCGAAAGCCTGCGCGAAAACCTGCTCAAAAAGCCCGCTTTTGAACGCTGGGTTGCCGCCATCGAGATCGCCGGCCCCGGTTTCATCAACATCCGCCTCAAACCCGCTGCCAAGCAGGAAACCGTGCGCGAGGTGCTGGCCGCCGGCGCGCAGTTCGGCGTGCAGCCGGCCGATCCGGCGCGCAAGATGATCGTGGAGTTCGTCTCGGCCAACCCGACGGGCCCGCTGCATGTGGGCCACGGCCGCCAGGCCGCGCTGGGCGACGCGATCTGCAACCTGTTTGCCACGCAGGGCGCAAAAGTCTGGCGCGAGTTCTATTACAACGACGCCGGCGTGCAGATCCAGACGCTGGCTACCAGCACGCAGGCGCGCGCCAAAGGCATCAAGCCCGGCGACGCCGGCTGGCCCGAATCGGCCTACAACGGCGACTACATCGCCGACATCGCGGCCGACTTCCTGGCCAAAAAGACCGTCAAGTCGGACGACCGCGAATACACCGCCTCGGGCGACGTGGAAGACATCGACTCGATCCGCCAGTTCGCCGTCGCCTACCTGCGCCACGAGCAGGACCTGGACCTCAAGGCCTTCTCCGTCAAGTTCGACAACTACTACCTCGAGTCCAGCCTGTACAGCTCGGGCCGTGTCGACGCCACTGTGGCCAGATTGAAAGACGCCGGCAAGACCTACGAGCAGGATGGCGCGCTGTGGCTGAAGTCAACCGACTACGGCGACGACAAAGACCGCGTGATGAAAAAGAGCGACGGCACGTACACCTACTTTGTGCCTGACGTGGCCTACCACCTGGCCAAATGGGAGCGCGGCTTCGGCAAGGCCATCAACATCCAGGGCATGGACCACCACGGCACCATCGCCCGCGTGCGCGCCGGGCTGCAGGCCGCCGGCGAAGGCATTCCCCAAGGCTACCCCGACTACGTGCTGCACACCATGGTGCGTGTGGTGCGCAACGGCGAAGAGGTCAAGATCTCCAAGCGCGCCGGCAGCTACGTCACCCTGCGCGACCTGATCGAATGGACCAGCGCCGACGCCGTGCGCTTCTTTTTGCTCAGCCGCAAGCCCGACACCGAATACATCTTCGACATCGACCTGGCGCTGGCCAAGAACAACGAAAACCCGGTGTACTACGTGCAGTACGCGCACGCGCGCATCTGCTCCATCCTCACCACCTGGGCCGGCCAGGGCGGCGATGAGGCCAGCCTGAAGTCGGTCGACCTGTCGGCGCTGGACAGCCCGCAGGCCCAGGCGCTGATGCTGCTGCTGGCCAAGTACCCCGACATGCTGACCAACGCGGCTGACGGATTTGCACCACACGACGTGGCTTTTTACCTGCGTGAGCTGGCGGCGAGCTATCACAGCTATTACGATGCCGAGCGCATCCTGGTGGATGACGAAGCCGTCAAACTGGCGCGACTGGCGCTGGTCGCTGCGACCGCACAGGTGCTGCACAATGGCCTGGCGGTGCTGGGCGTGAGCGCTCCGCGCAAGATGTAACACCGGTGAAAAGCATGCGATTTTCAGGACAAGGCAATGAACGTGGGCAAGGTATGAATACACAACGAGGCGGAACCCTGCTGGGTTTGATTATTGGCGCCCTGATCGGCCTGGGGGCCGCGCTGGCCGTGGCGGTCTACATCACCAAGGTGCCGGTTCCCTTCATGAACAAGAGCCAGGCGCGCAACCCCGACAGCGACGCCGTCGAGGCCAAGAAAAACAAGGACTGGAACCCGAACGCGCCGCTGGCCGGCAAGAACCAGCCCAAGCCGCCGCCTGCGCCCGCCGCTGAAACACCCGGCGCGCCGGTGCCCGACCCGGCCGTCGCCGCCGTGCCGAAGGCAGCCGCCTCGGCTGCCGCCAAAGCCACCAAGCCTGCGGCCGACCCGCTGGGCGACCTGGCCAAGGCCAAGGTCGAAGGCCTGTCGTCCGGCCCCGGCGTCGACCCTTTCAGCTATTTCATCCAGGCCGGCGCTTTCCGCACGCCCGAAGACGCCGAGCAGCAGCGCGCCAGGCTGTCGCTGCTGGGCATGCAGGCCAAGGTCACTGAGCGCGAGCAGGCGGGCCGCACCGTGTACCGCGTGCGCCTGGGGCCTTTCGACAAGAAAGAAGACGCCGACAAAGTCAAGGAGCGGCTGGACAACAATTCGATTGAAACCGCGCTGGTGCGGGTGCAGCGCTGAACTTTTCGCGGGGCAGGCATACAAACCCTTGTCACCTGGCCGTCCAGGGCGCAATCCCGCAGCCGGCCACAACCTTTTTTTGCCATTCCAGGAGAAGAATTTGATGCAACGTCGTGAGTTTTCGCTTTCAGCTGCTGCGGCAGCCGCCGCCACCCTGGGCGCAGCCGCCCTGCCCGGCATGGCGCAAGCCCAGGCCAGGGCCTTCAAGGAAGGTTCCGACTACCTGGCGCTGGACAAGCCGGCCCCGACCGAAGCCCCCGCGGGCCAGGTGGAAGTGGTGGAATTCTTCTGGTACAGCTGCCCGCACTGCTACGCCTTTGAGCCCCTGCTCGAGGCCTGGATCAAACAGGTGCCCAAGGACGTGTATGTCCGGCGCGTCCCGGTGTCCTTCCGTCCCGACTTCGAGCCGCAGCAGCGCCTGTATTACGTGCTGGAAGCCATGGGCAAGGTTGAAGAGCTGCATAAAAAGGTGTTCAACGCCATCCACCAGGACAAGCAGCCGCTCAACACCGCCGACATGGTGGCGGCCTGGGCCGAAAAGCAGGGCCTGGACAAGGCCAAGTTTGTCGAGATGTACAACTCTTTTACGGTCACCACCAAGGCCCGCAAGGCCACGCAGCTGCAGGATCAGTACAAGGTCGACGGCGTGCCGGCCCTGGGCATTGCCGGTCGCTATTACACCTCCGGCACGCTGGCCCAGAACATGCCCCGCGCGCTGCAGATCACGGACTCGCTGATCGCGCAGTCCCGCGGTAAAAAGTAACACCCCCGTCCAGGCTCACTGCGTGTAGCCCGTTCCCCCCTCAAGGGGGCGGTGAGTCGGGCACACCCCTATCGGGCTCACTGCGTGTAGCCCTTTTCCCCTGCAGGGGACGGCGCCCGCGGCCCGGCAAAGCCGGTTCCGCGGCTGCCCACTGGTGAAATACCCCCACCGGTATTGCCCAAAGAATTCTTCAAGCCAGCATGAGCCCCGGAACCGGCTTCGCCGGGCCGTAGGGCGGGCTGCCCCCTCGGGGGGCAGCGACCCACACGAAGTGGGGGAGCGTGGGGGCCATTTTTATGCCCCTAATAATTCACTGTGCAAGCCATTCCCACAGCTTGCATGGCTACAATGGCCGGACACCCACGCAGCAAGATTCGTGCCTTATGAAATATCCCCTTTTTTCCCTCATCCTGCCGGCCGTTCTGGCGCTGGGGGCGGCGTTTCCGGCCTGGGCTGAAAAAGCCGACCGCGACAAGCCCATGAATGCCGAGGCGGATGCCCTGCGGTATGACGACCTGAAGCAAACCAGCGTTTTCACCGGCAATGTGGTGATCACCAAGGGCACGACCATCGTGCGCGGCGAGCGGGTCGACGTGAGCCAGGACCCCGAGGGCTACCAGCAGGCCGTGTCCATCGCGGCGCCGGGCAAGCTGGCCTTCTACCGTAAAAAGCGCGACGGCGTGGACGAGTACATCGAGGGCGAGGCCGAGCGGATCGAATACGACAGCAAGGCCGACCTCGTCAAATTCATCAAGCGTGCCGTGGTGCGCCGCTACAACGGCGCCACCCTGGTCGACGAAACCACAGGCGCCGTGATCGTTTACGACAACAACACCGACGTCTTCACGGTGGAGGGCGGCACGCAAAACAAAACCGCCGCCAACCCGAGCGGACGGATTCGCGCCATGCTGTCGCCCCGCGCCGCCGCGTCGGCGCCGGCCGCTGCAAAGCCATCCGGCCCGGCCGTCACCCTGCGCCCCAGCACCACGCTGGGCAGCGAAAAGAACTAGAAAGACCTGCACAGATGGATGTGGTGACTGATATTTCGGCGGCCCCCCGCGCTCACGGCGCTTCCGCCCCCACCCCCAGCCGCCTCGTGGCGCAAGGGCTGCAAAAATCGTACGGCAGCCGCAAGGTGGTGCAAGACGTGTCGCTGGCCGTGCAAAAAGGCGAAGTGGTCGGCCTGCTCGGGCCCAACGGTGCGGGCAAGACGACTTCTTTCTACATGATCGTGGGCCTGGTGCGCGCCGATGCGGGCGAAATCTCCATCGACGGCCAATCGGTCGAGCACATGCCGATTCACCTGCGCGCCCGCCTGGGCCTGAGCTACCTGCCGCAAGAGGCCTCGATTTTCCGCAAGCTCACGGTCGAAGAAAACGTGCGCGCCGTGCTGGAGCTGCAGCTGGGCGCCAACGGCAAGCCGCTGGGCCGCGCCGACATCGAGTCGCGCCTGGACGCGCTGCTGCAGGACTTGCGCGTGGACCACCTGCGCAACTCACCCGCGCCGGCGCTGTCGGGCGGCGAGCGCCGCCGCGTCGAGATCGCACGCGCGCTGGCGACCCAGCCGCGTTTTATTTTGCTCGACGAGCCCTTTGCCGGTATTGACCCGATCGCCGTCATCGAGATCCAGCGCATCATCGGTTTCCTCAAGTCGCGCGGCATCGGCGTGCTGATCACCGACCACAACGTGCGCGAGACGCTGGGCATTTGCGACCACGCCTACATCATCAGCGACGGCCATGTGCTGGCGCAAGGCACACCGTCCGAGATCGTGAACAACGCCGATGTGCGCCGTGTCTATCTTGGCGAACACTTCAAGATGTGAACATGGTTCCCCCCTGTTGTCGCTCACTTCGTGTAGCTCCCTCTCCCCCTCCGGGGACGGTGCCTGCGGCCTGGCGGAGCCAGTTCCGCGGCGCCTGCTGGCTGAAGACATGTCACCTCAACCTTCCGTGTATTTGAAAGTCCCGTGAAACAAGGCCTCTCGCTTCGCGTCTCGCAGCATCTTGCGCTGACGCCCCAGCTGCAGCAGTCGATCCGGCTGTTGCAGTTGTCGACGCTTGAGCTGAGCCAGGAGGTCGAGCAGATGCTTGACGAGAACCCTTTCCTGGAAGTGGCGGAAGAGACGGCGGTGCGGGAGGAGTTCGGGCTGGAGCATGTCGACACGCCGGTCAGCCAGGACAGTCGGGAGTTTGAATCTGCTACCAATTCGATAGCTGCAGGCCAAGACGACACGGGGGCTGCAGGCCAAAATGATGCTGAAATCAGTGCAGAGCCCAAGCTCGAGGAAAGCTGGGAAGGCGACGGCACGGTAGAGACCGCGCCTGACGACAGCGAGTGGGGCAGCGACGCGCCGGCGCGCAAGAACAACAACGAGGAAAGCGACGCCGAGGCCTCCGACCTCACGGGCGCCCACGAGTCGCTGCAAGACCACCTGCACCGCCAGTCGCTCGGCCTGCGCCTGTCCGAAGAAGACCGCGCCGCGCTGCACTTCCTCATTGAATCGCTGAACGACGACGGCTACCTTGAAGACAGCCTGGCATCGCTGGCCGCCGGCCTGGCCGGCAACGACCTGGAGCAAAGCGAAGAGCTCGAGCAGCGCTTTGCCATGGCGCTCAAGCTCCTGCACCACATGGAGCCCGCCGGCGTCGGCGCGCGCAACCTGGCCGAATGCCTGGGCCTGCAATTGCTCGACTGCAAGGACTGCGAAGAAACCCGCGCCGCCATCGCCATGTGCAAGCAGCCCATGGAGCTGCTGGCCAAACGCGACGTGAAGCGCCTGTCGCACCTGTGCGGCTTCACCGAGGCTGCGATCAAGGGCGGCATTGCCGTGATCGGCCGGCTCGACCCCAAGCCCGGCCGCCGCTTCGTGAATGTGGAGCGCAACCTGATCGTGCCCGACGTCATCGTCATCAAGTCGGGCCGGGGCTTCAAGGTCTCGCTCAACGGCGATGTGATGCCGCGCCTGCGTGTGCACGATATTTACGCCAACGCCCTCAAGCAGCACAAGGGCCAGGGCGGCGCGGCGCTGCAGCAGCGCCTGCAGGAAGCCCGCTGGTTCATCAAGAACATCCAGCAGCGTTTTGACACCATCCTGCGTGTGAGCAGCGCGATTGTCGAGCGGCAGAAAAACTTCTTCACGCACGGCGAGCTTGCCATGCGCCCGCTGGTGCTGCGTGAAATCGCCGACGAACTGGGCCTGCATGAGTCGACCATCTCGCGCGTGACCACCGCCAAGTACATGGGCACGCCTTTCGGCACCTTCGAGCTCAAATACTTCTTCGGCTCCGCACTCGGCACCGAAACCGGCGGCAACGCCTCCAGCACGGCGGTGCGCGCACTGATCAAGCAGTTCGTCTCGTCTGAAAGCCTGAAGAAGCCGCTCAGCGACAACCAGATCTCCGAAATGCTGAAAGAGCAGGGCATTGAATGCGCGCGCCGCACAGTAGCTAAATATCGTGAGGCGCTTCGCATCGCGCCCGCCAACCTGCGTAAATCTCTCTAGGCGCCCGGTCAGGCCGCACTGCCCCGCCTTTCAAAGCCAGTCATGAATCAACTCCAACTCTTTTTACCGTGCGCCGCCGGCGTTGAGACCCTGCTCGCGACCGAAGTACAACGCGTCACCGGCATCCAGGGCAAAGCCTGGCGCGCCGGCGTGCAGCTGCAGGCCTCGTGGCGCGATGCGCTGCAGCTCAACCTGCACAGCCGCCTCGCGCAGCGCGTGCTGATCGAGCTGCAGCACAACCAGTACCGCAGCGAGCAGGACCTCTACAACGCCGCTGCCAACGTGGCCTGGGAAATCTGGTTCACGCCCAAACAGACTTTCAAGGTGGAGATCACGGCCCAGCACAGCCCGCTGCAAAGCCTGAACTTCGCCGCGCTGAAGATCAAGGATGCGATCGCCGACCGCTTTCGCGCCAAGTTCGACGATGTGCGGCCCAGTGTCGACACACGCTGGCCCGACGTGCGCATCTATGTGCACCTGACGACCGACACCGTCACCATCTACATCGACACCTCGGGCGAGCCGCTCTTCAAGCGCGGCTGGCGTGAAGACAAGGGCGATGCGCCACTGAAAGAAACGCTGGCCGCGGCCATGATTGCCGCCAGCGGCTGGGACCAGCTCTGCAAAGACGGCGTGCCGCTGTACGACCCGTGCTGCGGCTCCGGCACCATCGCGATTGAAGCCGCGCAGATTGCCTGCAACATCGCGCCCGGCATCAACCGCCGCTTTGCCTTCCAGAAGTATTTGCCCTTCCAGGGCCATGTGTGGGACGGCCTGCTCGACCAGGCCGAAGCCGCCATCACCGAGCCCACCGCGCCGGTCTTCGGCAGCGATGTGTCCTTCCGCATGGTCGACTTTGCCGAGCGCAATGCCGAGCGCGCCGGCGTGGCCAATGCGGTGGAGTTCCGCGGCGGCGACGCCCTGCAGCGCATGCCGCCCGCGCCTTCAGGCGTGATGCTGGTCAACCCGCCGTATGGTGAGCGTATCGATGTGGCCGGTGTGGCCGGCATCACCGGCGTGCAGGGGCGCGACCAGCGCCGCCAGCAGGGTCATGCCGAAGGCCGCGTGCAACAGGACCACCGCAACCAGCCCATCGACGAATTCGGCCAGCCGCTGAGCCGCGATGCGGGCGACAACCGCAACGCCGGCGATACCCGTGACGAGCCCGCGTTTGAAACCCCGCGCGACCGCTCGGCCAACCCCGGCCGCGAGCAGGCGCAGAACGCCTGGGGCGAAGAAGCCACCGACTTCTTTCCGCAACTGGCCGCGCACTGGAAGAAAAACTACGCCGGATGGACCGCCCACGTGCTCACGCCCGACCTCAAGCTGCCCGGCAAGATGCGCCTGAAAGAATCGCGCCGCGTGCCGATGTGGAACGGTCCCATCGAATGCCGGCTGTTCCGTTTTGACATGGTGGCCGGCTCCGCACGCGGCAAGCCGCAGGCGCCGGTGCAGGCTTGATGCCGCCGCCCATCGTCCTGGACACCAACATCGTCCTCGACGTATTCGTCTTCAACGACACGGCCGCGCAGCCCCTCCAACAAGCGCTGGAGGCCGGCGAGCTCGACTGGCTGGCCACGCAGGCCATGCGCGACGAGCTTGAGCGTGTGCTGGCCTATCCGCAGATCATTCCGCGCCTGGCGTTTTATGAACTCAGTGCTGCAGAGGTGCTGGCCGCCTTTGACCGCCATGTGCGGCTGACGGAAGTGCCGGCCAAGGCCGGCGTCACCTGCAGCGACGCCGACGACCAGAAGTTCATCGACCTGGCGGTGGCGGCCAAAGCGGTCCTGCTGAGCAAGGACCGGGCTGTTACTTCGATGGCAAAGCGGCTGATGCTGCTGGGTGTCGGAGTTCGGTCGGCCTGGTGAGAGGCCGTATCGAAGTGGGCTCTACCGGAGCTTGAGCTCCGTGGCCGTCAAATTGGTGGCCGCGCCACCGAAGCTTTGCAGCCGCGCAGTCGAGGAATCCGCCAGTTCGCGTCCGGCGCTGTAGGTGGATGTCCATGTGCCGTAGATATAAAGCGGCTTCAGGCTCCAGGCGACCGGCGAGGAATACCTGGGCTTGGCATCGACACGAACCTTCCCCTGGCCGATGGGCGTGGCCGTCCAGTGAAATGTTCCCTCGACGCTGTAACCGACACCGACTTGTTCGACTGTCGCGAGCCCGGAGGATGCCTGCTCCTTGAGCGGCACCGTCCACAATGCGCCGCCCGTCACGCGCAGCACATGTTCGCCGACACGCAGCTGGAGCACCTCGCCCTTGCTGGAGATGATGTCACCGGTGGAATAGGTTCTGGAGCCGTTGGCCTCGGCCGTCGTCACATCCAGCTTTTGTTTCTGCCCGCTGAGGATGTCGATCAGGTCCAGCGTGCCCAGCAGGTTGGTGCCCGACGCGTTGAGCGGCCCGCCTGCCTTGAGCTGCGCGATCCGGCCTTTTGCCAGGCTTGCAAACAAGCCTTCGGGGTATTGTGCGAGGTAAGCCTGCAGGTCGGCCGGGTAGTTGCTGGCTTTGACGCTTTCCCAGAACGCCAGCTCCAGCGTGGCGGCATCAGGGCGGCCCGCCGACGAGGGCTGTCCGTTGAAGGCAAACTGGCCTTCGAGTGCCGTGTTTTCCCAGGGCGTTTGCTGGTTGTTGCTTTGTTTGCGCACCGCAGTGCGCACCTGCTTGAAGACTTCCTCGACCGGCAGGCCGGGCTGGCGAATCGCCCGGGCCAGGTTCTCGGTGTAAAGGCCGTTGCGGCCCGGGCCGTCTGATGCGACCGAACCCGGTGCGGTGGCGTAGGCTACCAGCGAGCCGCCGGGCGCACGCATGCCGGCCAGCCCGTCAGGGGCCGAGCGCGACTTTGATGCAAAGGGGTTGTTGCGGCAGGCGTCCAGGATCACCAGGTTGACGCGGTTGCCTGCGGTCTGCATCTTTTCCAGGACGGTGCTGGCGTTGAGCCCGTCATCGGCGACCTCGTCTTCATTGCGGATGTCCGAATCGGTGGAGATGAGGAAATTCTCGCCGTGCACCTGCACACCGTGGCCGGCAAAGTAAAACAGGCCCACGCCGCCGTCGGCCTTGAGCCGGTCGCCGAACTCGCGCACCAGGCGGCGCATGTCGCGCATCGAGGCGTTCTCGGCCTTGATGACGGTGAAGCCGGCTTCCTTCAGCACGGTTTCCATCAGCCGGACGTCGTTGACCGGGTTGCGCAAGGGGGAGGATTTATACGCCGCGTTGCCGATCAACAGGGCGAGGCGGGCTTCTGCGGCCTGCGCGCCGGTACAAGCCAGGGCTGCCAGAAAAAATGCCGCCAGAAGTCTGTGGATCCGCATAAACGATGTGGGGGTGATGGAGGAACGCGCCTGGCCGCGAGAAACCGCGCCAGCGCTGCAGTTTACGGGAGTTGGGCGGAAAGCAGCGCACCGGGCCACGGTTTCAAGCAAAAAAGGCCTCCAGTTCATGACCCATATGCACATTGCGCTATGTATTTGATAGCAATTTATCGAGAATGCCGATGCTTCCGGCGATGCCGGGTTGCCTCAGCGCATCCTGAACTCGGCCGACACGATGTTGTTGTTGTAGAGGTAGTCGCCCTTGAGCGAGGCGGAGGAGGAATCCGGCAACTCGCGCTCGGCGCTGTAAAGCGCCGTCCAGGTGCCGTAAAGATAAGAGCGCCTGCCCGACACCGGATTGGGTGTCGTGTAGCTCACCGTCGCATCGATCCGGACTTTTCCCTGCGCCAGGGGCGTCGCTGTCCAGTTCAGTGAACCGGGCGCGCTGAAGCCGGTATCCACCTGCTCGATGACAGCCGTCCCGGCGCCGCCTTCCTTGAGCGGCACCTTCCACAGCGCGCCCGATGTCACGCGCAGCACATGCTCGCCCACGCGCACCTGCAGCACCTCACCCGTGCGGGTCATCATGTCGCCTGAGGAATAGACCATCCTGGCGGGGCTGGATTCAGTGACAACGATAGGCGTGTTGCGTTTGTTGCCCGTCAGCGTGTCGGTCAGCTCGAGGACGCCCAGGGCGTTGGCCGCGCCCGCTACCGGGCTGCTTGCCCCGGCTGTTTTCAGTTGTGCTAGCCGGGCGGTTGCGAGATTGGCAAATGTGCCGCTGGGGTACTGCGCCAGGTAGGCCTGCAGGTCGGCCGGGTAGTTGCTGGCTTTGACGCTTTCCCAGAACGCCAGCTCCAGCGTGGCGGCATCAGGGCGGCCCGCCGGCGAGGGCTGTCCGTTGAAGGCGAACTGGCCTTCCAGCGCCGTGTTTTCCCAGGGCGTTTGCTGGTTGTTGCTTTGTTTGCGAACGGCGGTGCGCACCTGCTTGAAGACTTCCTCGACCGGCAGGCCGGGCTGGCGAATCGCCCGGGCCAGGTTCTCGGTGTAAAGGCCGTTGCGGCCCGGGCCGTCTGATGCGACCGAACCCGGTGCGGTGGCGTAGGCTACCAGCGAGCCGCCGGGCGCACGCATGCCGGCCAGCCCGTCAGGGGCCGAGCGCGACTTTGATGCAAAGGGGTTGTTGCGGCAAGCGTCCAGGATCACCAGGTTGACGCGATTGCCCGCCGTTTGCATCTTCTCCAGCACCGTGCTGGCGTTGAGGGCGTCGTCCGCCACCTCGTCTTCATTGCGGATGTCGGAGTCGGTGGAGACGAGGAAGTTTTCGCCGCGCACCTGCACACCGTGGCCGGCGAAATAAAACAGGCCCACGCCGCCGTCGGCCTTGAGCCTGTCGCCGAACTCCCGCACCAGGCGGCGCATCTCGCGCATCGAGGCGTTCTCGGCCTTGATGACGGTGAAGCCGGCTTCCTTCAGCACGGTTTCCATCAGGCGCACGTCGTTGACCGGGTTGCGCAAGGGGGAGGATTTATACGCCGCGTTGCCGATCAACAGGGCGAGGCGGGCTTCTGCGGCTTGCGCGCCGGTACAAGCCAGCGCTGCCAGGAAAAATGCCGCCAGAAGTCTGTGGATCCGCATAAAGGATGTGGGGGTGATAAAGGGATGCGCCCGGCAGCGGGAAGCCGCGCCAGCGCTGCAGTTTACGGGAGTTGGGCGGAAAGCGGTGAACCGGGCCACGGTTTCAAGAAAAAAAGACCTCCAGCCCATGCTGCATATGTGCATTGCGCTATGTATTTGATAGCAAACTATCGAGAATACCGATGCTTCCGATGCTTGGGGCGATGCTGGTTTGCCTCAGCACGCCGACAGCGGCCATGAGAACACGGTCAACAGGCTTCTTTTCATGTGGTGAAGTTATCTGGAAGACGATTCGGCCTTTCGGGATAGGGCGGCCAAGTCAGGCCGCGGCCCGCGTGGCGGCGGCGTCCACCGGTGCATGGCTGCTGCTTTCCCGCGGCATCTGGCCGCCGGGCCCGACGCCGTTGGCGCGAAAGCTGTGCGCGCTGGCCAGCGGCCAGTAGTAGCTGAACACCGTGTTCTGCTTTTCCAGCGAGCCCAGCAATGCGCCGGGCTCTACCCGCATGATGAGGTTGCTCAGCAGCCGCACCTCGGTGTCCGTCAGGCGGCGCACGATGTGGTGGGCGTTGACTTCGCGCGGGTGGCACAGGCCCGCGGCCTGCACCAGCTCTTGCAGCGCATGCAGCGTGCTGCGGTGGAAGTTGCGCACCCGCTCGGCCTTGTCGGGCACCACCAGCGCCTGCTGGCGCACCGGGTCTTGCGTGGTGACGCCCGTCGGGCATTTGCCGGTGTGGCAGCTCTGCGCCTGGATGCAGCCCAGCGCCATCATGAAGCCGCGCCCCGCGTTGCACCAGTCGGCGCCCAGCGCCATCAGCCGCACCATGTCGAATGCACTCACCACCTTGCCGGCCGCACCGATCGACACACGGCTGCGCAGGTTCACGCCGATCAGCGTGTTGTGCACCAGCAGCAGGCCCTCTTGCAGCGGCGCGCCGACGTGGTCGGTGAACTCCACCGGCGCGGCGCCCGTGCCGCCCTCGGCGCCGTCGACCACGATGAAGTCCGGCGTGATGCCGGTCTCCAGCATGGCTTTGACAATCGCAAACCACTCCCAGGGGTGGCCGATGCAGAACTTGAAGCCCGTTGGTTTGCCGCCCGAGAGCTTTCGCAGTTTGGCGATGAAATGCATCATCTCCACCGGTGTGCTGAAGGCGCTGTGGCTGGAGGGCGAGATGCAGTCCTTGCCTTGCGGCACACCGCGCGCCGCCGAGATTTCACTCGTCACCTTCGGGCCGGGCAGGATGCCGCCGTGGCCGGGTTTGGCGCCCTGGCTCATCTTGAGCTCGATGAGCTTGACCTGCGGGTCGCAGGCATTGGCCGCAAAGCGTTCTTCGCTGAAGCTGCCGTCATCGTTGCGGCAACCAAAATAGCCCGAGCCGATTTCCCAGATCAAATCGCCGCCATGCAGCCGGTGGTGCTGCGAGATCGAACCCTCGCCTGTGTCATGCGCAAAGCCGCCCAGCTTGGCGCCCTTGTTCAGCGCCATGATGGCGTTCGCCGAGAGCGAGCCGAAGCTCAGCGCCGAGATGTTGAAGACGCTGGCGTGGTAGGGCTGCGTGCACGGCTCCACGGAAGGCGAAGGGTTGTCGGGCGAGCCGCCTATCCAGACGCGAAAGTCGTGCGAGGCCAGCCTGGTCGGCGACATCGAATGGTTCACCCATTCATAGCCTTGCGCGCCGACATCGAGCTGCGTGCCGAAAGGCCGGTTGTCGGGCTCGCCCTTGGAGCGCTGGTACACCAGCGAACGCTGGGCGCGTGAAAACGGCGTGGCCTCGCTGTCGCTTTCAATAAAGTACTGGCGCATTTCCGGCCGGATGAACTCGAACAGGAAACGCATGTGGCCGATGACCGGGTAGTTGCGCAGCACCGCGTGGCGCGTTTGCCGCAGGTCATGCACGCCCACGCCCACCAGCGCCAGGCAGGCCAGCAGCGCCAGCCACCCCACGCCAAACGCCACCAGGCTGAACAGCGCCAGCAGCGCGCCCAGCGCGCAGAGCGCCATGAAGGTGTAACGGACGGGGAACCGGGCATCCAGGCGCTGAAGAATCATGGGGGGCTCTCGTGGGGGCGGGGGTCACAAAAGGGCACAAAGCGGGGGGCATGCCGTGCGATGCGCCAGATACACTTTGCATCATAAGAGCCTCGCGTGACGCTCAGGACTGTTTTTCATGAAGCCCACCCCCAAATCCGCCCGCCCTTCAACGCCCCCGACGGAGCCGGTTTTCCTCGAAACCGAAGACTTCGACGAACTCGACGCCATCCTCGACGAGCTGCGCACCCGCTATGACGAAACACCGCAGTGGGAGTTTTGTGAAGGCTTTATGGCTGCGTTGATTTGCTCGCGCCGGCCGATAGAGGCCAACGAATATTTGCCCGTGCTGCTCGCCGTGCCCGCTGAAGGCGAGGCGCCCGACCCGGAAGGCGGCTCGTTTGCCGACGACGCGCAACGTGAGCGCTTCCTCACGCTCTGGAGCCAGCGCTGGAATGAGGTCACCACCGCGCTGGACGCCGAAGTCGACTCGCTCGAAGACGACAACTGCTACCACCCCGAAGTGATGGACATACGCGGCGCCGTGGCCGACATGCCCGCTGAAGAGCGCGCCGCCTTCAAGGGCGAAGACTTGCCCGCCTTCGCGCAGGTGTGGGCGCTGGGCTTTATGTTTGCGGTCGAAAGCTGGCCCGACGAATGGACGGCCCCCCGCGACAAGGACGCCGCCAAATGGCTGGACGGCGCGCTGCAAGCCGTCGTTGCCATGACCGAAGACGACACCGCCGCGCCCGAAGTCTCACCCCTGAGCGAAGACGGCGCGCCCAGCACCAGCATTGCGCGCCTCAACGCGTTTGGCGAGGCGATCTGGGCGGTGTACGACTTGCGGGAGCTGTGGAAGACGCTGGGCCCGAAGGTCGAGACGGTGCGGGTGGAGGCGACGCCCGGGCGCAATGACCTTTGTTATTGCGGCAGCGGGAAGAAGTACAAGAAGTGTCACGGGGCGGGGTGAGGTTGCTGTTGATTTGATTGGTGTGCCCTCTGCTGAGGGTTGCTGGCCGGGAGTCGCCCGGCGGCGACTCACTTTCTTTTGCTTCGCCAAAAGAAAGTTACTTGCCGCCGGCAACCCCGGCCCCGGAATTCAAAACAACTCAGCGCTCGAAACAAGCAGGGGCTTCGACAAGCTCAGCCCGAACGGGAGGGGTGCAAGGCTTCGATACCTCAGCCCGAACGGGTACAGGGTGTGGGTACAAAGTGCTATTAATTCAGGAGCTATAAATCAAGACAGGGATTGGGCTGGAGCCCTACTTCATGAAAAATCCGCGAAAACTCACAAATCCCCGTACACCGGCTCACACCGCACATCCGTCTTCACGGAAGAAGCAATAAAACAGGCCTCATGCGCGTCATGGTGCATCTTGTCCAGCTCAGCCCGCGTCGGCAGCTTCTCGCCGGAGAACGTGACTGCGGGGTGCAAGGTGACCACCGTCATCGCGACTTTTCCTTCGGCATTCTTTTCCATCACGCCGGTCGCCGCATCAACGTAGCGGTCTACACAAAACTTGCGTTTGACGGCCATCGTCAGAAACCACAGCATGTGGCAGCTGGAGAGCGATGAGACAAAAGCCTCTTCCGGATCCAGCGCCGAGGCGTCGGACATCGGCAGCGGCACCACCGAAGGGGACGACGAGCCGGGCACTTCCAGTCCGCCGTCAAAGCGCAGCAGGTGGCGGCGGCTGTAGCGGTTGTCCAGAAAGTTGGCGTCCTTGCGTTCCCACACGGTTTCGGCAGAGTAATGCGACATGGCTGTGTTGGCGAAGTTGAGAAAAATTCAGTGGAAGAAAGCACGCAGCGCCTGCGCCGTGGCTTCGGGCTGCTCTTCGGGGATAAAGTGCCCGGCCGGCATGGCCTTGCCGGACACCTTGCCGCTGCACTGCGCTTCCCACAGCGCCATCGGGTCAAACAGGCGGTGCACCACGCCGCGCTCGCCCCACAGCACCAGCAGGTCGCAGATGAGCTTCAAGTGTTCTGCGCGGCTTTCGCGGTCATGCTCCAGGTCGATGCCGGCGCTGGCGCGGTAGTCTTCGCAGGCGGCGTGCAGTGCTTCGGCGTTGCAAAAGCAGCGCTCGTACTCGGCCAGCGCCTGCGGCTCGATGTAGTTCAGGCCCGCGCTGCCCCAGCCGCCCAGCTTGGCGTGCAAATAGGCCCTGGCCGTCTCGGGATGGTTGGCACCCATCATGATTTCGGGCAGCGGCGCGGGCTGCAGCATGTGAAACCAGTGGTAGTAGGCGCGCGCAAACGCCATGTAGGGCTCGGTCATGCTACGGCCCTCGTACATGTCCAGCGTCGGGGCGATGTCGATGACGCAGAGTTTTTGCACGCGCGCCGCGTAGTCGAGCGCCAGCCGGTGCGCCACACGCCCGCCGCGGTCGTGGCCGCACAAAAAGAAACGCTGGATGCCCAGCGCGTCCATCACGCCGGCCATGTCGTGCGCCATGTTGCGCTTGCTGTAGTTGCTGTGGTCGGGCAGGCCCGCGGTTTTGGAGGAGTCGCCGTAGCCCCGCAAGTCGGGCATCACCAGAAAGTAGTCGCGCGCCAGGCGCTGCGCGACGCGGTGCCACATCACATGCGATTGCGGAAAGCCATGGAGCAGCAAAAGCGCCGGCCGCAGCGGCTCGCCCAAAATGGTTTTGGACACCCGCGCGTGGATGGCGGCGCCGTTGACCTCGAAACTGCGTGATTCAAAGCCGTCAAACCAGGGCATGTGCAACTCCTGTTGGGGTTCAAGTCTTGCGTTGAGCTATCCGATAGTGCCTCGAAACACTTTGAACCTCCAACGTACAAACATTGATGGTTCAACAGACTGGTTCAGAATGTCGAACACACGTTTCAGTCAAGCCATCAAACTAAAAACTCTCCAGATATATGAGCATCCCGAATAATCCCGAGCTTCGTAAAACAGTCTCGCTCAACCTAGTTCTTTCTCTTGTAGGCGTTTTGCCCAAAACCGTTCGTGGCATCACGTTGAATTTTGATGAGAAAACAATTCAGGTTGTCTTTTTCTTTGCAGTGACGCCCACAGAAAACGAAATCGAAGACTTACAAAATGTCGAGGCGGAGCTGGTGTCGCATCATGAATATCAAAGTGAGTTTGTATTGAAGGTTGCGGACCACTCAGAAGATATTTCAGGTCAAGTAAAAAACTGGGGCTGGATTTTTCTGATTCGAGACTAGTGCCGCGTCGCCATATATTTTTGCAGATTCGAGGCCGCTGTTGCGCGTACCTTGCTGCGCAGAAAGGGCGTCCAGCCCAGCAGCAGGCCGGGCGTGCCCAGCGCCTGGCGCGACCAGGACCAGAAGTTAAAGCGGTCGCGGTGGCGGGCGATCAACCCCTGTTCGTTGAATTCAAACGTGCCGTCGATGATGTTGTGCACCATGCGCCCGGTGGCGCTGAAGCGGTAGTCGGCTTCCCAGTGCGATTTGCCGGTGCGCGCGTCGGCTTCGATGCCGCTCCAGGTCAGCTTCCACACGTCGGCGCCCTTGGCCTTGGTGATGTCGCACAGCATGTGCCACATGCCGGTGACGTCCTTGTGGCCGCGCAACGAGAACGCTTCGTCGTCGAACTGCGCATCGGGCGCATAGCAGGTCGCCATGGTGTCCGAGTCGAGGCGGGCGAAGGCAGCGTAGAACTTTTCGAGGGTGGCCTGGTTGGGGTGCATGGTGTCTCCTGGTCGGGTTGGGTTCGCGAACTCTATAGCCCTTCTGCCTGTCCCGGCGTCGCTCACGCGTCAGCCGGCTTCTCGCTGCGCTTGCAGCAATTGCAGCAGCCGCTGCACCGCATGCTGCACCGTGGCGCTGCGCACCGCGGCGCGGTCGCCGTCAAAGCGCTTCATCTCGCTGGTGAGCTGGCCACCCACGCTGAAACCAAACCATACCGTACCCACAGGTTTGGCCGCGCTACCGCCCGTCGGCCCGGCCACGCCGGTGACGGCGACTGAAACTTGCGCACGCGAGCGGGCCACGGCGCCTGTTGCCATCGCGCGGGCGACCTCTTCGCTGACGGCGCCGTGCTGCTTGATCAATGCGGCGTCGACGCCGAGCAGTTCGGTTTTGGCCTCGTTCGAGTAAGTGACAAAACCGCGCTCAAACCAGGCGCTGGAGCCCGCCAGGTCGGTGCAGGCGGCGGAGATCATGCCGCCGGTGCAGCTTTCGGCGGTCGCCAGCAGCCAGCGCTTTTTTTGAAGTAAATCGGCCGCCAGCCCAATCAGTGTATGGACAGATAGCTCCTCTTTTGATAGCAAACTGCTGCTCACCAGAAGAACCTCCACAGCGCAATCACCAGCAGCGTGCAGAAGGCCGCCACGAAGTCGTCAAACAAAATGCCGAAGCCGCCGCGCCAGTTAAAGCCTTTGAAGGCCTGGTCGGCCCAGGCCACCGGGCCGGGTTTGACGGCGTCAAAAAAGCGGAACAGCACAAAGGCGGCCAGTTGCGACCAGAAATCGGCGGGCATCACCAGCCACAGCACCAGCCAGAAGGCGACGACTTCATCCCAGACGATGTTGCCCGGGTCCAGCACGTTCATGGCTTTGGCAGTCACGGTGCAGGCCCACCAGCCGACGAGGGTAGCGGCGGCGATCAGCCAGCCGATTTCTGAAGGCGTCAGCCATTGCTGCAGCACCAGAAAGGCCAGCCAGGCCCAGAGCGTGCCGGCCGTGCCGGGCGCGACCGGGCTGAGCCCCGAGCCGAAACCCAGGGCAATGAAATGCGCAGGGTGGGCCAGCAGGAATTTGGCGGTGGGCCTGGGTGGCTTTAACGCCGGCGGCAGCGGTATGTCGGTCATGGTGAATGGCCGATTTTGTCACAGCCGATTCACACAGAAGCGGCACAGTCCAGCGTTTGACGCATTCGCCACCGCACCCATCAACCAACCAATCCACAAACCATCAATAACACATGACGAGGGAACCGGGAATGAACAAGAAAGTTTTGAAACAGATGAATGTGCTCACGCTGGCAGCCGCCTGCGCGCTGTGCATCGCCTCAGGCGCCAGCCGCGCACAAGCCCCGGCGCCGGCGGTGGAGGCGATTTTGGCCGGCCACGCCGCCCTGCCCGCGACCAGCGCCGTGCCCGCGCCGCGCGATGCCGGCCCCTTCTTTGCCACGGCCGGCAAGTTTGCCAACGGCAAACGCCAGCGCAATGAGCAACTCGGCAGCGAAAGCGCCAACACCTTTGTGGGTGACCCCAAATACCCGCGCGCCTCCGGCGGCACGCTGCCGATGAAGGGGCAGTCGGTGCAGGGCTTTTCGGGCATCGTCTCGCTGGGCAAGGGCGAATTCCTGGCGCTGACCGACAACGGCTTCGGCAACAAGGTCAACTCGCAAGACGCGCTGCTGATGGTGCACAAAGTGTCGGCCGACTGGGCCAAGGGCCAGGTCGTGCGCAAGAGCACCACCTTCCTGAGCGACCCCCACAAGCGCGTGCCCTTTCACATCCAGAACGAAAACACGCAGCGCCGCTACCTCACCGGCATCGACTTCGATCCCGAGTCGCTGCAGGTGATGGGCAACGAATGGTGGATAGGCGACGAGTTCGGGCCTTACGTGCTGCGCACCGACTTCCAGGGCCGTGTGCTGGGCGTGATCGAGACGGTGATCAACGGCAAGCTGCATGCCTCGCCCGACCACTATATGCAAGGCCGCCTGCCTAATTTGCCGGGCGAAGCGCTGTTTGAAGTGCGCCGCTCCAACGGCTTTGAGTCCATGGCCAAGTCGCCCGACGGCAGCAAGCTCTACCCGATGTTTGAAGGCCCGCTGTATGACGCCGCCGCAAAGAACGTTGAAAAAGCCGGCGACAAAACCTATGTGCGCATCAACGAACTGGACGCCGCAACGCGCAGCTACACCGGCAAGCAGTGGAAGTATTTACTTGAAGAAGTGGGCAATGTGGCGGCCGACTTTCAGCTGCTGGACGCGTCCACCGGCCTGGTGATCGAGCGCGACGACAGCACCGAAGGCATCGCGCCCGCCTGCCCCAACGAAGCGCGCACCGACTGCTTTACCCGCACTGCGCGTTTCAAGCGCGTCTACAAGATCGACCTGGCCGCTGCGGATGCAGACGGCTTTGTGCGCAAGGTGGCCTATATCGACCTGACCCGCATCGCCAACCCCAAGCGCCTGGCGAAGCTGGGCCCCAACGAGGCGGTGTTTGCGCTGCCACACCTGGGCCCTGAAGGCCTGGCGATTGTCGACAGCACGCACATCGTGCTCGTCAACGACAACAACTTCCCGTATTCATCGGGCCGCGAGATCGGCAAGCCCGACAGCAATGAGCTGACGCTGCTGGACATCCGGGCCCTGACCGAAGCCAAATAACGAGAGCCACTCAAAAACCCTCCTGGCGTTGTTGCGCCGCCTTGCCGTGCTGTAGCACTGTCTGCAGCGGCGCGCCTAGCCAGGACCGCTACGCTGGGTTTTTGAGCGGCTCTGGAGCTCAACCGCCGGGCGGCCCGCTCACCAAATCTCTCCCATGGCTGAACCATTCGGCCCAGTAGTCGATGCAGGCGCGGATCTTCGGCAGCCGGTGCCGCCCGCCCAGCGTCACGGCGTGGATGGGCACGGGCTGCTCATCGACAAAGGCGGCCAGCACCGGCACCAGCAGGCCGCGCCGCACCAGCGGCTCGGCCGCCAGCATGGCAAAGCGCGCAATACCCAGGCCTTGCAGGGCCAGCTGGCTGGTCGTGCCGGTGGAGTCGGCGCGCCAGCAGCCTTCCGCCGTGATCACCACGGGCTGGCCGTCGATGATGAAAGGCCAGCGGTTGAGCGCGGTCGCGCCGCTGTTGCTGATCAGGCGGTGCCGGCCGAGGTCGTCGGGGTGTTCGGGCGTGCCGTGGGCCGCAAGATAGCCCGGCGTGGCGTAAAGCCTGCGCCCATGCGTGCCGATCTGGCGCATCACCGTGTTCTCGTTGGTGTGCGTGCCGCTGCGGATGGCGATGTCGACACCGTCGCGCACCATGTCCACCAGCCGGTCGTCCACCTTCAGCTCGATGCAGACACGCGGGTGGCGCAGCTTCAGGCCCTCCAGGCTGGGCACCAGCAGGTATTCGGCCATCACGGTGCTGGCGGCCACGCGCACCCAGCCGCTGGCTTCACCGCTCTGGCTGGCGAACTCGCCTTCGAGGTCATCCAGCGTTCGCGTCATGCGCCGGCAGTAGCCCAGAAAAGTCTCGCCTTCCGGCGTGAGCGTCAGCGCGTGCGTGCTGCGCTGCACCAGCCGTGCGTTGCAGGTTTTCTCGATGCGGGCGATGGCGCGTGAGACCTGGCTGACGGGCACGCCGCGCGCGCGGGCCACGGCCGAGAAACTGCCCAGCTCGGCAACGCGTGCGAACAGCTGCATGTCGTCAAAGTTCAGGTTGCGCATGCCGGCGATATTACCCATCGCCGCAGATTTTTGTTTTGCGCCTGCTGCAAGACGAATTTGCGGCGCGGATGGTTTCCGGACGGCGAGGTTTTGCGCACAGTCGTCCTGTCGCCACCTGAAAGGAACCGTTCATGAATTACCTCTACACCGCAGCAGAAGAAAACCGCCTGGCCGATGCAGCCATCGCCGAGGCCCGACGTTTACGCGCTTTGGCCGCCGCTGAATTCTGGTCTGCCGTGGGACGCTGGGCGGGCCGCCTCACGCGCGGCCTGGTACACCACGCGCCGCGCCCTCAGGCGAAGTGATCAAAGGAGGCGTAGCGGCGCTCCAGCGGCGCGCCCGCCGCATCCAGCAAGCGCAGGCCGGGCGCCGCCTCGATCTGCCCTATCCGGGTGACGGGCGTTTCGGCCCGGCCGGCAGCAGCCTGCACGGCGTCGCGCTTTGACACCGGCGCGGTAAAAGCCAGCTCGTAGTCGTCGCCACCGGCGAGCGCGTACTCCAGTTGCTGTTCCAAGGAAATAGTGCCTGCAGCCCAATCCCTGTCTGCACATGTAGCTATTAATTTAATAGCAATCGAGGCGTCGGCCGTCGCCCCCACGCCGGACGCGCGCAGGATGTGCTGCAGGTCGCCCTGCAGGCCGTCGCTCACGTCAATCGCCGCGGAGGCAATGCCGCGCAGGGCCTGGCCCAGCGCCACGCGCGGTGTGGGTTGCTCCAGCCGGGCCCTGGCCTGGGCCAGCAGCGCAGGCGGCAAGGTGAGCGTGCCGCGCAGGGCTTCCAGTGCCAGCCGCGCATCGCCCAGCGTGCCGCTGACGTAAACATCGTCACCGGGCCTGGCGCCTGAGCGCAACAGCGCCTGGCTTTTGCCGGCCACCACCGGCACCTCGCCAAACACCGTGATGCAGATATTGAGCGGCCCCTGCGTGGTGTCGCCGCCCACCAGCTCGCAGCCGTGCGCATCGGCCAGTGCCAGCAGGCCTTTTGAAAAAGCAGCCAGCCAGGCTTCATCAATGCGGGGCAGTGAAAGCGCCAGCGTGAAGGCCAGGGGTTTGGCGCCGCAGGCGGCGAGGTCGCTCAGGTTGACGGCCAATGCCTTGTGGCCCAGCGCGGCCGGGTCCACATCGGCAAAAAAATGCCGGCCCTCGACCAGCATGTCGCTGGAAATCGCCAGCTGCGTGCCCGGCGCCGGTTGCAGCAGCGCGCAGTCATCGCCCACGCCCAGCACCGCGCGTGCGGCGGGGCGCGTGAAGTAGCGTGCAATCAGGTCAAATTCACCCATGCCGCAGAGCATACAGGCTGCGCGGCGGCGGCAGGTGCGGGGCCGGGCCTCAGCGCTGCTGCTGGTGCGTGACGCCGCCGCGGAAACGGTCGGCCGCCTGGCGTATGACTTCGGCCAGCAGGTGCTCTTCACCCTGCTTTTCGCGCAGCCAGCGCGCGTCATTGTCGGCGCGCTCGACGCTGGTGCGCAGCAGGTGCAGCGACGCGCCCGCGCCCATGGCGGTGGCATGGCGCTCGATCTGCGACATGGTCTGCAGGATGTGCTCACGCAGCGGCATGTGGCCGCCGGTGGCTGGGTCCACGTACACCGCGTCCAGCCCGAAGCGGCAGGCCTGGAAGCGGTTGTAGGTGTAGACCAGGTAATCGTCTTCCGCGGGCATGAAGGGCTGCTCGTGCATGAACCAGGAGGCCAGCGACTGCACAAAGCCGGCCAGCGCGGTGGCGCGCTCCACCGTCAGCGGCGTGTCGAACACGCGGATTTCGATGGTGCCGAACTCCGGCTTGGGCCGGATGTCCCAGTAAAAATCCTTCATGCTCTTGACCACGCCGGTGCGCGTCATCTTGTCGAAGTAAACGGTGAAGTCGTCCCAGGTCAGTGCAAACGGCGCGCGGCCCGAGAGCGGAAACGCAAACACCGAGTTGAGCCGCGCCGAGTCGAAAGCCGTGTCTTGCCCCTGCACATACGGAGACGAAGCCGACAGCGCAATGAAGTGCGGGATGTAGCGCGACATGCGGTGCAGCGTGAGCAGTGCGCTGTCGGCGTCGGGGCAGCCCACATGCACGTGCTGGCCGAAAATCGTGAACTGCTTGGAGAGGTAGCCATACAGCTCGGACAGCTCGCGAAAGCGCGGCTTGTCGTAAATGCGGCGCTCATGCCATTGCTGGAAGGGGTGGGTGCCGCCGCCGACCACGGCGATGTTGAGCTTGTCGGCGCTTTTAACCAGCGCGTCGCGGATCTGCGAGAGCTGGCCCAGCACTTCCGAGGCGTTGTGGCACACGCCTGTGGACACCTCGATCATGCTGGACGTCATCTCGGGCACCACGGCGCCGGGCAGCGGGATTTTGGACATCAGCCGCAGCATGTCTTCGGCGTAGGGCGCCAGGTCGTAGTCGTGCGTGTTCACGAGCTGCAGCTCAAGCTCCACGCCCAGCGAGAGCGCGGCGGATTTCTGAAACGGTTCAAGGCTCATGGACAGGTCCGGATGAAGGGCCGCGCGTCAGCGGCGCCCAGGGTTTGGAACTCTCGCCGGCGCGGTAGATGGCCACGGTGGCCAGCACCGCGCCCAGCACTTCCATCAGCAGGATGGCGGGTAATGCCACGCCGGCAATCTGGCGGCCCAGGGCGCCCGAGGCCGCCACAAACTGCGACACCAGCAGCAAGGCGACCGACGACATCGGCGACATCGCGCAGCCTACCCACAGGGCCTGCTTCCAGCTCGCGCCGCTGCCGACGTTGCCGATGGCCACGCCGGTGATCTTGGCCGCCACGCGGGCAACCACCAGCACCAGCACGAGACTGGTCACCGGCCCGCTCCAGTCGGCCTGCGCCGCCACCACCGAGACCAGCACAAACATCAGCATGGTCAGCATGGACGAGGCCGTGCCCATTTGCCGCGGCCACGACCACGGGCGCGGGTTGAGCTGCTTGAGCAGCATGCCGCCCAGCAGCGCAGCCAGCGGCGCCGAGCCGCCGAAGTGGGCCGCCAGCGCGGCGCCTGCGGCAATCAGGGCCAGCAGCAGGATGGCGGTGTTTTCACTGGTGGGGCTCATCACGCGCAGCGCGATACGCAGCGTGAGGGCCAGCACCGCGCCCACCACGACCGACAGGCCCAGCACCACCAGCACCGGGTAAAGCGTACCCATCACACTGGTCACGCCCGAATCGGGGCGGTGCAGCATGCCGGCGCGGGCGCTGCAGAGCGTGAGGGCGTACAGGGTGCTCAGCGTGGACAGCACCAGCGCGCGTTCGGTGACGGGGCCGGCCGCGCGTGTGTCGATGGCCACGCGCGACAGCACCGCCGGAGATGCGGCCATGGCCAGCAATGCCAGCGGCTCGGCCACGGCCTCGCGCACGCTCATCGCGCTCAGGGCCCAGTAAACGAAGATGAAGGTCAGCGCCGATTCGGCCAGGCTTTGCACCAGCACCATCGGGTTGTGGCGGAACCAGCGCAGTGGAATACGCCCGCCCGCTTCAAACAGCACAACCGCAACGCCGAGCTCCAGCAAAAAGAGCCCGGTGCCCTGCAGCGGCCAGACGGCGCCGGTAAAACCCGCCAGGCCCGCGAAGCCGCCAACCAGCGAGTAGCCGACCACCTTGGGCATGCCGGTGTAGCGATTGAGAAGATGGCCGGCAGCCGCAGCCACCGCCAGCAAGATGGACCACTGCACCGTAGGCAGTCCTGCCGATGGTTTGATCCATTCGGCCCAGATGGCCAGGATTTCATTCATACGGGATGTGTCTCCACTCTCATCAGACTTGTGCAGACATGCCCGCTGTGGCGGATATGTTGCGCGTTGTTTGGCCAGCCGTTACGGCATGATGCCCGGTGGGTTTGCGTGAAAAGAAACTTGTTGCATTAATTTACCGGGCCGAAGCAAACGCCCCTGTAGGACAACATCGGAAATGCCGCCCCTGACTGATCAGCAGGGGGTTATTTACCAGTGGGGCCGAGGGTCCGGCTTTGCCGGCCCCAGGCGCCGTCCCCTGGAAGGGGAGAACAAGCGACACGCAGTGAGCTTGGACAGGGGTTAGATCAGGAAGAAGCTGCGTGGGTGACTGCGCCAGCGTGCCCAGATCGCCGAACGAATGCGCGCCCGGTCCACATTGCTCACGTTGTGCGCCTGCAAGGCCAGGCGGAACGCGAGGTAAAAACTCACGCTTAAATTCAACGCGCCAATCAGTGGAATCGCTGCGATGCACCACCAGATCGCAAGGTGCCTGAACGCCTCCAGGCCCAGGGAGGCGCCGGCGGCGGCCAGTTGACCGGTCGAGAGCGTCACGTGGCGCGCTTCGAGTTCGACGCCGAAGAAGCCGGTGAAGGCGGGGATCAAGCCCAGCATGAAACCCAGCGCGATGTTGGAGGCAAAACCCGAGATGTTGTCGCGCATGAAGGTGGACCAGCGCGCCGCGCGCTCGGCGCCCAGCACGGCGGTGATGCGCGGGTTGTGGCGCATGGCCGAGTCCAGGCGGTGCAGCACAAACCAGTTTTCCGTCCAGCCGGCGATCATCGCGGCCGCAAACAGAATGCCGCCGGTAAAACCCGCCCACATCAAGGTGGGGCCTAACAGGGTCAGCGTGCCCAGCACATGGTGGGCCTCGGCGCTGCTGATCATCGGGTGGCCCAGCAGCAGCATGATCAGCGTGTTGACCAGCAGCACGGCGGGCACGACCATAAAGACGTTGCCGAACACCGCCGCCACTTGCGAACGCACGAGGTGCGTCACCTCATCGACAAACGCTTCAATGGTGCCGGCGGCATCGCCCGAGCCGAGGTCCTTGAGTTTGGCCGCCATCGCCGGCGCCGTCATGGCCGGCTGCTTGGTGGCCAGCGTGAAGTGCAGCAGCTGGATCAGGATGAAGCTGGCCGAATACATGAGGGCGGACCAGAAGCCGCTCCAGAAGGCCGACAGGCCCACGGCCACGATCATGAATTTGAGCAGGGTGGTGAAGGCCGTGATGGCGCCGCCGCCCATGGCCTTGCCCAGCATTTGCTTGTATTCACCGCGCGTGCGGGTGATGTAGGTCTCGCCGGTTTCGGCGCTGCGCTCGGCCACCTTGGCCGACAGCAGCGTGGAGTTCGCGCTGATCAGCGCGCCTATGCTTTTGCCTTCCTGCGCCGTGATGACGCGGCGTCCCAGCAGCTTGACGGCGGCCATGGCGGGCTTGGGCGAGAGCAGGCTGTCGAGCAGCTCACGCACGCGCAGGATGCGCTCACGCAGCTGGCGCAGGCGAAACACCATGCCCACCGAGATGCCGTTGTCTTCCAGGTGGGTGTAGATGCTGTTGACGGCCTGGCGGCAGGCGTCAAGGCGCTCGCGGTACTGCGCAATCGCGGCCTGCAGCTGCGCCTCGTCCCGGTCGGGTTTGAAGAACGCATTGCGGAGTTCGTCAATGTCGGACGGCAGCGCGTGAAAGGCGCGCGCGTGCGGCGTGGCGCGGTTCATGCGCAGGCGCAGCTCGGGGGCAAAACCCGTCGCGCGGATTTGCGCCGTGCAGTAAGTCAGTGCGTCCACCAGGCTGTAATGCCAGTGCATCGCATCCAGCTTCGGGCTGGCCGAGAGCAGCAAGGTCAGCCGGGCTACTTGCGGCTCTTCCAGCGCACCCAGCCACTGCGCGTCAAAACGGGTGGGCGCCACCAGCGGGAAGAGCTCCGAGGCGTCGACGGTCTCGGGCGTGCCGGGCAGCAGCTTGCGGCGAAGACGCTCGGCCAGTTCGCTGACAAAAGCCGTGCGCGGTGCAAAGCCGAAATCCGCCAGCAGCGTGGTGATGTCCACCGTCTGGATCAATGTTTGCCACCAGGCCTGAAGGCGCGCCTGCAGTTCGGGTTGGCGCTCGACGGCATCCATCAGCGCCTGCACGCGTGCCACGGCGGCCGGCACGGAGGTTTCGTCGCCGCGTATCCATTCAAAAAGCTTGATCAGCCAGACGTGGCGCTCGGCGATAGGCGCATCCGGGTTCAGCGCCTTGAGGAGTGAGGCCAGGTCTTTCATCGGTGAGTCGGCGCCATGCGGTCAGTGCAGTACACGGCCGGCCGGCGCACCGCCATTGGGGCCGCCGCTGTGTGCTTCCAGCACAAACATGGGGATGGGCGTTTCAAAGCGTTCGCCGTCTTCGGCCACGCAAAAATAGCTGCCGTGCATGGTGCCGCTGGGCGTGCGCAGGCGTGAGCCGCTGCTGTACTGGAACGACTCGCCCGGTTTGAGCACCGGCTGGTGGCCCACAACGCCCAGGCCCTTGACCTCTTCGTTGTGGCCGTTGGCGTCGCTGATGATCCAGTGGCGTGAGATCAGCTGGGCCGCCACCTCGCCGGTGTTGGTGATCGTGACGGTATAGGAAAACCCATAGATATGCTCTTCCGGCGCCGATTGTTCGGGCAGGTACTGGGGCGTGACTTCGCAGGTGAATTGGTATTTGGGCATGGTGGCGTTTAAGAGCCATGTTAACCGCCTCACCAGGCTGTTGGCCGGGCGAAACAGGCCGCTGCGGCGGGCCGGCCGGCTTGCTGCGACAATCCCGTCATGCGAAAAAACCAGCCCCCTACCTACCGCATCGCCCCCTCCATCCTGTCCGCCGATTTCGCCCGCCTGGGCGACGAGCTCAAGGCCGTCATCGCCGGCGGCGCCGACTGGATCCACTTCGATGTGATGGACAACCACTATGTGCCCAACCTGACCTTCGGGCCCATGATCTGCCAGGCGCTCAAGCCGCACGCCAAAAAGGCCGACGGCACGCCCGTGCCGGTTGATGTGCACCTGATGGTGCAGCCCGTCGATGCACTGGCCGCCGCCTTTGCCGACGCCGGCGCCGACCTCATCAGCTTTCACCCCGAGGCTTCGGGCCATGTGCACCGCAGCGTGCAGGCGATCAAGGCCAAGGGCTGCAAGGCCGGGCTGGTGTTCAACCCGGCCACGCCGCTCGATGTGCTCGATTGGGTGATCGAAGACCTCGACCTGATTTTGATCATGAGCGTCAACCCGGGCTTCGGCGGCCAAAGTTTTATCGAGTCGGCGCTGCGCAAGATCGAAGGGGCGAGAAAACGCATCGACGCGTCGGGCAAAGACATCCGCCTCGAAGTCGACGGCGGCATCAAGACGGACAACATCGCACGGGTCGCCGCGGCCGGCGCTGATACTTTCGTAGCAGGCAGCGCCATCTTCGGCAAGCCCGATTACAAGGCGGTCATTGACGCCATGCGTGCAGAACTGGTGAAATGAGCCGGCACGCCTGATGCAAACCCGCATCAGGCCTTCAGCACGCTGATAGCCTGTAGCCGATAGCCGGAAGTGGCCTCCGGCATTCATGAAAGAGCCGAGTCATGACTGAACCTGTGAGGCAACCGGCAGAGGGGCCGCAACCCTTGCGGCGATCCCGCGTCCTGGTGGTCGACGACACCGAGGACATCCGCTACTTCCTGGCGACGCTGCTTCAGGACCGCTATGAGGTGATTGCCGCCTCCTCCGGCGAGGACTGCCTGCAGGCGGTGCTGGCCGACAAGCGACCCGAGATCATCCTGCTGGACGTGGTCATGCCCGGGATGGACGGCTACGAAGTGATGGGCCGGCTTGCCAATGATGCGCGCACGGCCGATATCCCCGTCATTTTTCTCACGGCGCTTGCCAGCGTGGAAGAAGAGCAGCGTGGGCTTGACCTCGGCGCGACCGACTACATCACCAAGCCCATCAGCCCGCCGGTGCTGCTGGCGCGTGTGCGGCTTCACCTGGAGCGCAGCGCCAATGCCAAGCGGCTCAAGTCCCTGTCCGAGCAGCTGTCGCGCTACCTGGCGCCACAGGTATACCAGTCGCTGTTTGACGGCTCCCGCCGGGCCGAGATCCAGACCCAGCGCAAGCGCCTGACGGTGTTTTTCTCAGACATCAAGAACTTCACCGTATCGACGGCCGAGTGGCAACCCGAAGAGGTTACCTTTTTGCTCAACAGTTACTTCGAGGAGATGTCGCTGATTGCGGCCGAATACGGCGCCACCCTGGACAAATTCATCGGCGACGCCATCGTCATCTTCTTCGGCGACCCGCACACGCTGGGCCCGCGCCAGGACGCGGTGCAATGCGTCAGGATGGCCGTGGCCATGCAAAAGCGCATGGGCGAGCTGCGCCAGCGCTGGAAGGAAATGGCGATCCCACGCGCTTTTGAAATCCGCATCGGCATCAATTCAGGGTTGTGCGATGTGGGCAACTTCGGCAGCAACCTGCGCATGGACTACACCATCATCGGGCGCGAAGTGAACCTGGCCGCCCGGCTGGAGCAGGCCGCGGAGCCCGGCGGCATTTTGGTGTCGCGGGACACCTATGAGCTGGTGAAAGACGACATCCGGCTCGATGCCCGCGACCCCATCGTGGTCAAGGGCTTTGCCGAGCCCATCACGGTGTTTGCAGTGCACGCCACCAGCGGGGCGGCCGTGCCCGCAGATCTGGTTGCGCCGCACGCCGTGGCCGCTGTGCCCCCGCAGACCGCTGCCGCCAGGCTCGCCGCGGCCCAGGCGGGCTCTGCCGATGTGAACTTGCCTGAACACGTGGACGGCCTCGACATGGCGGTGGGGCTGACCCGCGCCATGGGCATGAAGGCGTTTTACCTCTCCATGCTCCAGCGTTTCCTGGAGGGCCGCAGCGACGCACCGGTGCGCATCCGCGAAGCACTGAGCGCCGGCGACTTCAAGACGGCGGAGCTGCTCAGCCATTCGCTGCGCGGGGTGTCCGCGCAAATCGGCGCCTTGCGCCTGCCGGCCGACGCCGAAGCGCTCGAGCAGGCCCTGCACGAGAAGAGGCCGCCCCAAGACGTAGAGGCCCTGCTGGTGCGGATGGAGGCTTCGCTGGGTGAGCTGGTGGGCTCGCTGCGGTCCGGCCTGCCTCACCCCGGCGCCGAGGGCCCACAATGAGTGCCGCCGCTTGCGGGATTGGTGTATCTTCTTCTTGCGGCGGCCGGCGCATCTGCCGATGTCTTCCTACGCTGGCGGCCCGGGCAAAGAAGTAAAAATGACAAGAACGACAAGAACGACAACAGCGGCCGGAAATACAAAAAAGGCCAGTCATTAAAATCGGACGGCGCCCCACAGGCGCATGTCACGTCCCCCTACCCAGGAACCCAGGAGAGGAGCTCACCGTGCACAGCAACGATATCTACGCCGTCACTTCCAAAGGCCAGCAGGAACTGCGCAGCGCCGCCACCACCATTTCGCCCGCCGAGGTCGAATTGCTGGTGCGGCTCGACGGCATCCTGTCTATCGGCCAGATCCGCCAGAGCGTGGGCGACGTTGCGGGCGCCTCGCTCGAAAACACCATGAACCTGCTCCATGCCAAGGGGCTGGTGGCGCCGGTTCCACCGGATCCTTTTGCCGGTTCGCTGCAGTTCCAGCTCTCTCCAACGGCCCTCACCGAGGCCGGTGCGGAAGCCGACTTCTGCGCGGCCACGCTCAAAAAATCCAATTACTACGTGCGCATTGCCCGCCCCCGCGGAACGCCGCGCGTGCGCGCGCCCGGCGAGCGCCTGTCGGCCATCATCGTGGACGACGAAGAGCACCTTGCCAAATTCCTTCACCACTACCTCACCTTTGAAGGCTTTGACGTGCGCATCGCCGGCTCGCGCGCAGAAGTCGTGGCCGAGTTCCGCAAGCCGCCGATTCCCGACCTGGTGCTGCTGGATGTGATGCTGCCCGACGCCGACGGCTTTGACATCCTGCTGCGAATCCGCTCGCACCCGCAACTCAAGGATGTGCCGGTCATCATGCTGACCGCCAAGGCAACCCGTGAAGCCGTGCTCAAGGGCCTGGCCAGCGGCGCCGACGGTTATGTCACCAAGCCCGTCGAGACGGAGTCCCTGCTCCAGGCGGTTCGCACTGTCCTGGGTTCGCAGTAAGTCGCAGGCACAGTGAAAAATGGGCCGCTTCTCCGGTGAATCAGATCTGGGCCCCACTGCCATGAAGCTGCCAACCCGCGCGACCATTAACATTGCGCTGTGCGCCGGGATGCTCCTGATCGTTCTGAGCACCATGGTTTCCTACATCACCATCAATTCGCTGATCAGTGTCGCGCAGAAAGAGTCCCGCGCTGGCGAGTCCGTTCTTCTCCTTGAGCGGGCAGTCTCGGAATTCAAGGCAACGGAATCGCTGCAGCGGCGCTATCTGCTGACGTTTGCGCGGGGTGACCTTGAGGCTTACTGGCAGGCCGTTGCCGTCAGTCGGCAGACTTTGCAGCGCATGCAGGATGCGCATGCGGGCCCGGGTGCAAGCCCGGACTGGCGCACGCTGGCAGAAGCCATCACCGGCAGGCTGGAGTTCATGGAGCAGGCCGTCGCTGCGCGGCAGCAGAGCCTTGAAGCCGCCGCCGAGATAGTCAGCAGCGATGCGAACCGAAAGTTGCATGAAGACATCGAAGTCGTGGCCGGCCGCATCAAGTCCGGCGAGCTCAGGGCGCTAGAGGGCTCCAGGGAAGAAACCCGCAAAACCGCCCAGACCGTCAAGCAGCTGATACTGCTGGGCGGCCTGCTGTGCATCAGCGTTTTTGCCTGGGCCATCCAGAGGATCTTTCGCGCGCAGGACAAGCGCCGCCTGATCGAAGCAAGGCTTTCCGACAGCGAGGCCATGAGCCGCGCCGTGACCGAGAGCATGGCTGAAGGGCTGGTGACCGCAACCGCAGAGGGGCTCATCGTCAACGCGAACAGCGCTGCCAGGCACCTCTTTGGTTACCGCCTTGAGGACCTGGTCGGCAAGGAAGTGACCATGCTGCTGCCTGCGCGCTATCGCATGGGATTCAGTGCTTTTTTTGCCACGCTGCCTTCACGCCAGCATGGCTTTCGTGAGTGGGACGTCAAAGTCCTGGGCCTGCGTCATGACGGCGCCGAGTTTCCGGTCAATGTTTCTTTCGGCGACGTCAACGTCAGTGGCCAGCGGCTCTTTACCGCCATCATCCACGACATCACCGAAAGCAACCGCATCAGCGAAGCCCTGCGTGACAGCGAAGCTCAACTCCGCCAGCTGACCGACACCGTGCCCGCGCTGATTGCCTATGTCGACAGGGACCAGCGCTTTCAGTTTCACAACCGTGCGTACGAGGAAGCTTTCGGGCTGGGGCGAGATCAAATCCAGAACAAGACCATGCAAGAGGTTCTGGGTCCTGTGTTGTACGCCCAGGTCAAAGGCTATGTTGAAGAGGCCCTGGCAGGCTATTCGGTGCGTTACGAGCGCGCGCAAGTCACCGCCTCCGGTGATCGCCGCGAGTACGTCATGAACTACTTTCCGCGCTACGGCGACGGCGACGAACACGGCATGGTCATCGGCTTCAGTTCACTGGGCACTGATGTCACTGAGCTCAAGCGTATCGACCGCATGAAAAGTGAATTCGTCTCGACCGTCAGCCATGAGCTGCGCACACCGCTGACATCCATACGCGGCTCGCTCGGGCTGGTGTGGGGTGGCGTGGCCGGCGAGCTGCCGGAAAGGGCAAAAAGCCTGGTGGGCATTGCCAAGAACAATTGCGAGCGCCTGATCCGCCTCATCAACGACATCCTCGACAGCGAGAAGATCGAATCCGGCAAGATGACGTTCGAGTTGCAGCCGCAAGAGCTCGAGCCCCTGCTGGAGCAGGCCATCGCCGACAACCAGGGCTTTGCCGAGCAGCATGGCGTTACGCTTGCGCTGCAAAAAACTTCCGGCCGGGCTCAGGTCTGCGTCGACAGCGACCGGCTGATCCAGGTGGTGACCAACCTGCTCTCCAACGCCATCAAATACTCTCCACCGCAAGGCACTGTGCAGGTGCTGATCCGCAAAAATTCCGGCAGGGTTCGGGTTGAAATTTCCGACAAAGGCCCCGGAATCCCTGAGGAATTCCGCAAGCGCATTTTCCAGAAGTTCTCGCAAGCCGACTCATCCGACACTCGCCAAAAAGGCGGCACCGGCCTGGGCCTGAGCATCTCCAAAATCATTGTTGAGCGCATGGACGGCAGCATTGGCTTTACCTCAGGAGACGGCAAAGGCACCACGTTCTTCTTTGAGTTTCCGCAGTGGCGGGAAGCCCCGCCCGTCACCGCGCCCATGGGCCTCATCGCCAGGCCACGCGTGCTGGTGTGTGAAGACGACCCGGATGTCGCCAAGCTCATCGGCATGATGCTGGACAAGGGCGGCTACGACGCCGACATGGCGCACACCGCAGAGCAGGCGCGCGACTACCTCAAGATGGATTCGTACGCGGCGATGACGGTGGACATCAAGCTGCCCTATGAAAACGGCCTGTCGCTCATCCGCGAGCTGCGCGCCAACCAGCGCACCGCCTGGCTGCCGGTGCTGGTGCTGTCGGTCACCGCGGCAGAAGCCCGCCAGCATGCCAGCAACCAGGCGCTGGCGATTTCGGACTGGCTCGACAAGCCGCTGGATGAAACGCGGCTGCTCGGCAGCCTGAAAGAGGCCATCAAGAACCGGGCGGTGGGTAAGCGCGGAGAGGCTGCCTGATGGGCGGTCTGACCGAGGAGACGCAGCGTCATAGCCCTTCGTAAGCGGTTTCGGCGATTTCGGTAAGGCGATAGCCCGTCTTTTCATCGTTGATTAAGCGAAGAAGTACATACCTTGATCCTTCGTAATGTTGTGCCTTGACAAGAAACTCTTGCGTCCCATCGCCGTCGATGTCCACTGTCCAGATGTTGATAGGCCAGTAGTCATAGTTCTGTGGCGGCCTGTCCCGGCGGATGAACGAAACCGTTTCGTCCTCGTTCGTGATCACCAGTGACCATTGATCAAGGACGTCACATCCAGATGCGGCTATCCAATGCTGGGTTTGCTTGCCCCCCGCGAGAATGCTTCCCCTGATAGGCAGGAGCAGCATTTCAGGCATAAATTCGCCGGCCCCACACTGCTTCGAAGCGTTGTCGCTAAATTCCTTTAGCCATCGAACCAGCCAAGGATGCTTCCTGATAGTGGCCAGACGGTTTTCCTCGGTGACCTTGAAGGCAAGGTCCTGAGCCACAAGGCGTAGATCGGATTGGATGTCGGTGTTTGCCAATGCGATCACCGGTACAGCATCTGTGTCAAGTTGTACTGGTGTGCGTTTCGCGGTTTCTTCCGTAGCCTTCTTCCCGAGAAACATGCAGGCACCATTTGAAGGTGCATTGACATAGTTAAGCCATTGATACGCAATATTGTTGAGTTCCGCTGAAGCCTGACCCGATCTTTCCATCAAATCTTGACCCACACTCTTTGTGAGCAGAGAGTGCTCACGGTGTGGATAAGTTCTTGATCTTCTCCTTTTTGGGCTGAGTGTGTGGATCTGCCTCAAAGTGCGCCGCTGTTTCCGCGATTTTGTTGCCTCGATTCCCAGCCAGGTGGCCAGCTTCTCAGCGTAGGGATCGAGCTTGCTTGAGCTGACCCGCCTTGCGTACCTGGGCTCAGCCTCATCGGACCGAAGGTACTTCTTTACTGTGTTGCGAGCCAGGCCTGTACGCCTTGCAATCTCGCGGATGGACAACTGATCTCTCAATGCCCACCGCCTGATGACATTCAATGTCGCCACGTCTATCACTCCTAATTTCCCTCTGCTTTTAAAACAAGCAGAGTAGTGCCTACGTGGGTCAGGTTTCGATGGAAATTACTGCTCTAACCGGGTCAGATTTCGACGGCATTCAACATTGTTGCTTGACGACGTGAGCAAGGTCAGTGTTAATCGACACATGTGCTCATCGACCTCGACGGCACCATGGTCGACACCCTCGGTGACTTTGCCCAAGCCTTGAATCTCATGCTGGCTGATTTGCTGCCTGGCGATGCTTCGGCGGCGCGGCTGGATGCCGAGGCGGTTGAACTGATGGTGGGCAAGGGGTCTGAGCACCTTGTCAAATCTGCACTCAAACACGTTCAAGCCCAGATGGGCAGTGCACCTGCGGTCATTTTGGTAGCAAGCTATGAGCAGGCCTATGCCGGCTACCAGCGGCATTGCACGGGAAGCACCGGCCGATATTTAATAGTGTGCCGTGATGGCGTGCTGGCTTTGTAGCAAATCAGCTTTTACCCTGCGCATCGCGCCAGGCCCGCGCTTCCGAAAAATGCCCGCAGCCGATAAAGGGCAGCGGCGGCCTCAGGGCTGACAGCGGCGAGGGGTGATTGGCCACCAGCACCTTGTGGCGCTTGGCGTCGATCAGCGCCCGCTTGCTCTGGGCATGGGCGCCCCACAACATGAAAACCACTGGATGGTCGCCGTCGGCCACCTGGCGGATCAAGGTGTCGGTCAAGACTTCCCAGCCTTTGCCGGCGTGGCTGGCGGGCTGGGCTTCTTCGACCGTGAGGCAGGTGTTGAGCAGCAGCACGCCGTGCGTCGCCCACTTCACCAGGCTGCCGCCGGGCACCGGAAAGGCGGGCGGCGGCGTGCCCAGGTCGCGTTGCAGCTCTTTAAAAATGTTGCGCAGCGACGGCGGCAAGGCCACGCCGGGCGCGACGGAAAACGCCAGCCCCTCGGCCTGGCCCAAGCCGTGATATGGGTCTTGCCCCAGGATGACCACGCGCACCTCTTCGGGCGGCGTAAGCTCCAGCGCGCGCAGCGGCTGGGGCGGGAAAATCGTCGCGCCGGCCACCAGGCGGCTTTGCAAAAAGCCCAGCAGCTTCTGGCCGGTCGCGCTGCCAAAAAAAGCCTCGGTGGTCGGCCGCCAGCCGGGCGCCACCGGCCAGGCGGCGGGGTCGGCGCTGGTGAGGCGATCAGGCGAAGGTGTAATGGCGTCGAGCTGGTCCATGGGCCTGCGTTTATTTCTTGCCGAAAAGCTGCGCCAGCGCCAGGCCAGGCTCTTCAGCACGCATAAAAGCTTCGCCGACGAGGAAGGCGTTCACGCCGGCGCTGCGCATGCGCTGCACATCGGCCGGCGTGGCAATACCGGATTCGGTGATCAGCAAACGATCGGCCGGCACCTTGCCGAGCATTCCCAGCGTCGCGTCCAGCGAGACCTCAAAGGTCTTGAGGTTGCGGTTGTTGATGCCGATCAGCGGCGTCTTGAGCTTGAGCGCGCGCTCCAGCTCGGCCTCGTCGTGCACCTCGACCAGCACCGCCATGTCCATGGACATGGCCAGCGCTTCCAGCGACTTCATTTGCGCGTCGTCCAGGCAGGCGGCGATCAGCAGGATGCAGTCGGCGCCCATCACACGCGCTTCGTACACCTGGTAAGGGTCGACCATGAAGTCCTTGCGCAGCACCGGCAAGTCGCACGACGCACGCGCCTGCTTCAGGTAATCGATGCTGCCCTGAAAGAACTGCTTGTCGGTCAGCACCGACAGGCAAGCCGCGCTGATCTCACCATCGCCTTCGGCATAGCTTTGCGCGATGTCGGCCGGGATGAAATCGGCGCGCAGCACGCCCTTGGACGGGCTGGCTTTTTTGATCTCGGCAATCACCGCAGGCTGGCCCGCCGCGATCTTGGCGCGCAGCGCGCCCACAAAGTCACGGGTGAGCACGCGCGACTCGGCGTCTTCCCGCATGACGGCCAGCGGTTTCTTGCGGATCGCTTCGGCGATTTCCTGGCGCTTGACGGCAATGATTTTGTCGAGGATGTCAGACATGGTGTTCAGGCCGCTAATTTTTGGGTGGTGGATACAAGTTGCTGCAGGCGGGCCTTGGCCGCGCCGGATTCAAGCGCTGCCCGCGCCAGCACGATGCCGGCCTTCATCGAGTCGGCCACGTTGGCGGCGTACAGCGCCGCGCCGGCGTTGAGGATCACGATATCGCGTGCGGCGCCGGGCTGATTGTCGAGCACGCCCAGCAGCATCGCCTTGGACTGCTCGGGCGTTTCAACGCGCAGCGCGCGGTTGCTGGCCATGGGCATGTCGAAGTCTTCGGGGTGGATTTCGTACTCGGTGATTTCACCGTTCTTCAGCTCGCCGACCACGGTGGCCGCGCCCAGGCTGACTTCGTCCATGCCGTCCTTGCCGTACACCACCAGCGCGTGCTCTGCGCCCAGGCGCTGCAGCGCGCGGATCTGGATACCGACCAGGTCGGAGTGAAACACGCCCATCAAAATGTTGGGCGCGCTGGCCGGGTTGGTCAGCGGGCCCAGGATGTTGAAGATGGTGCGCACGCCCAGCTCCTTGCGGATGGGGGCGACGTTTTTCATGGCGGGGTGGTGGTTGGGCGCAAACATGAAGCCCACGCCGACCTGCTCAATGCACTGCGCGATGGCTTCAGGCGAGAGGCCGATGTGGATGCCCAGCGACTCGATCACGTCGGCGCTGCCCGACTTGCTGCTGACGCTGCGCCCGCCGTGTTTGCTGACCTTGGCACCGGCCGCCGCCGCCACAAACATCGAGCAGGTCGAGATGTTGAAGGTGTGCGAGCCGTCGCCGCCGGTGCCGACGATGTCGACCAGGTGCGTCTTGTCGGCCACGTTGACCTTGGTGGAGAACTCGCGCATCACCTGCGCGGCGGCGGTGATCTCGCCGATAGTTTCTTTCTTTACGCGCAGGCCGGTGATGAGCGCGGCCATCATCACGGGCGACATCTCGCCGCTCATGATCAGCCGCATGATGTGCAGCATCTCGTCGTGGAAGATTTCGCGGTGTTCAATCGTGCGCTGCAGGGCTTCCTGCGGGGTGATCTTGTGGGTGTTGGGCATGGCGTGTCTCGTTTCTTTATTCTGAAATGGGATGGGAAGCGCTCAGGTCGCTGGATTATCGGAAAGGGCCAGCTTGATGCCAAAGCCGACAAACATGGCGCCGGCCACGCGCTCAAGCCAATGCATGCCGCGCTGCAAGGCGCCCAGGCGCCTGGCCATCCACGCGGCGGCCCACGCATAACCGAAACCCACCCACAGGCCATTGAAGTTGAACAGCAGACCCAGCAACAGGAAGGCCAGCGGCTTGTTGTGCATGTCCGGCGTGATGAACTGCGGCACAAAGGCCAGGAAGAACAGCGCCACCTTGGGATTCAGCACATTCGTCCAGAAGCCCTGGAAAAATATGCGTTTCAGGGGCGTAGCCGTTGCAGTACCTTGATCTTCAGCTACCAAATTCATAGCATTAGGCTCATCTGCAGCCGGCGCGCGCGCCAGCAGCATGCGCAGCCCGACATACACCAGGTAAGCCGCACCGACCCACTTGAGCACCGTGAAAGCCGTGGCGGAGGCCGCTATCAGCGCACTGACGCCGACGGCCGCGGCAAAGATGTGCACAAAGCAGCCGGACGTGATGCCCAAGGCCGCCACCATGCCGGCGCGCGCGCCTGAGCGCAGTGCGTGCGTCACGATGTAGAGGACGTCGGGACCGGGCGTGAGGTTGAGCAGCAGGCCGGCGGCGATGAAGAAAAGCAGATTGTTGATGTCCATAAACGGCTTTCAGAAATTGAAGAAACCAGGATGCAGGCTTCAGGCTTTGAAGAACTGCCGGATCGCGGCGATGGCGCGGTCTACACCGTCGGTATCGACGTCGAGGTGCGTGACAAAGCGTAGACGATATAAGCCCGTAGCCTGAATGCCCTCTTTCGCCAGGTGCTTGAGCAGCGCCGCAGACTGCTCTTTGGCGGCGCCCGTCAAATCCACAAACACAATGTTGGTCTGCGGCGGCTCCACGTTCAGGCCTTCGATGCCGGCCAGCCCTTCGGCCAGGTGTTTGGCCAGCGCGTGGTCTTGCGCGAGGCGGCCGACGTGGTGGTCCAGCGCGTGCGATGCCGCGGCGGCCAGCACGCCCGCCTGGCGCATGCCGCCGCCGGCCATCTTGCGGATGCGGTGTGCCCGTGCGATGAACTCGCGCGAACCGCACAGCGCCGAGCCGACCGGCGCGCCCAGCCCCTTGCTGAAGCAAACCGAGACGCTGTCAAAACAATCGGCGATGCGGCGCGCTTCGGCCAACGGGTTGCTGCCGGTTTGCGCGGCTTGCGCCACGGCGGCATTAAAAAGCCGCGCGCCATCCAGGTGGCGGGCCAGGCCGTGCTTCTTCGCCAGCGCGGTCGCCTGCTGCACGTAATCAAACGGCAGCAGCTTGCCGCCCAGGGTGTTCTCAAGCGCCAGCATGCGGGTGCGTGCGAAGTGCGCATCGTCGGGCTTGATGGCTGCCTCGATCTCGGCCAGCGACAGCGTGCCGTCGGTGTGGTTGTTCAGCGGCTGCGGCTGCACACTGCCGAAGACAGCCGCGCCGCCGCCTTCCCAGCGGTAGCAATGCGCCATCTGGCCGACGATGTATTCGTCGCCGCGCTGGCAGTGGCTGAGGATGCCACAAAGGTTGCTTTGCGTGCCGGTGGGCACGAAGAGCGCGGCCTCAAAGCCCAGCAGGCCGGCGATCTTTTCCTGCAGGGCGTTGACGGCCGGGTCGTCGCCGAAGACGTCGTCGCCCAGCGGTGCGGCCAGCATGGCCTCGCGCATGGCGGCTGTCGGGCGGGTCACGGTGTCGCTACGCAGATCAACAATCATTTTGGCCTCCAGCCCATACGCGGCCTTGGTGAGCAGCTACAAATTTAATAGCAAACGCAAAAAACAGGCTCATGCCGTTTGCTCCAGAAAGTTCTTCAGCATCGCGTGGCCATGCTCGGTCAGGATGGATTCTGGGTGAAATTGCACACCCTGGATCGGCAGCTCCTTGTGGCGCACGCCCATGATCTCACCGTCGTCTGTCCAGGCCGTGACAGCCAGCGCGGCCGGGCAGGTCGGCTTGTCGATCGCCAGCGAGTGGTAGCGGTTGACGACAAACTGCTCGGGCAGATTGGCGAATACGCCCTCTTGTGTGGTGGTGATCACGCTGGTCTTGCCGTGCATGAGTTGCTGCGCGCGGATGATCTTGCCGCCGAAGGCCGCGCCAATGCTCTGGTGGCCCAGGCACACGCCCAAAATCGGCAGCTTGCCGGCAAAGTGCTGGATCGCCTCGACCGAAATGCCCGCCTCGGCCGGGGAACACGGGCCGGGTGAGACCACCAGCAAATCCGGCTTGCGCGCGGCGATGTCGGCCACGCTGATCTCGTCGTTGCGAAACACCTCCACCTCGGCGCCCAGCTCTCCGAAGTACTGGACGATGTTGTAGGTAAAGCTGTCGTAGTTGTCGATCATCAAGAGTTTGCGCTTCATGATTCAGGCCTCCTGGCGCAGGCGTGTGAATTCGCCGCGCTCAAAGTCAATGGATGCGGCAATCATGGCGCGGTAAGCCGCCTCCACAATCGCCTCGGGGGCGCCGGCCTTGCGGGCCTGGGCGCGCACGCGCTCGATGATGAAATCGATGCGCGCCTGGTCGTACACCTGGTCCGCGCGCTGCTTGATGCGCGCCGCCTGCGCCACGTAAGCGCTGCGTTCGGCGATCAGCCGCACGATGCGCTCGTCCAGCGCGTCGATGTTGCGGCGCACGTCGGCCATGCTGTGGCAGTGCTCAACGGCGGGATGCACTGGATGGATCTGCATGTTCATTCCAGGCCCTCCTCCACCAGCTCGGACGCCCGCAGCAGCGCGCGTGCTTTCGCCTCAGTCTCTTTCCATTCAAGTTCAGCCACCGAATCAGCCACCACGCCGGCCGCCGCCTGCACATACAGCATCTGGTCCTTGATGATGCCGGTGCGGATCGCAATCGCCACGTCCATATCGCCGGCATAACTGAGGTAACCGCAAGCGCCGCCGTAAAGGCCGCGCTTGGTCGGCTCCAGCTGATCGATGATTTCCATCGCGTGCACCTTGGGCGCTCCGGTCAGCGTGCCGGCCGGGAAGGTGGCCTTCAGCACATCCATGCTCGTCATGCCGTCGAGCAACACGCCCTCGACATTGCTCACGATGTGCATCACGTGGCTGTAGCGCTCCACCGAGAAGGCTTCCGTCACCTTCACCGTGCCGGTCTTGGCAATGCGGCCGATGTCGTTGCGCGCCAGGTCGATCAGCATGACGTGTTCGGCGCGCTCTTTCGGGTCGTTCACCAACTCGTGCTCGACGGCCTTGTCGGCCTCGGGCGAGGAAGCGCGCGGGCGGGTGCCGGCGAGTGGGCGGATCGTGATCTTCTGGTCAAACTGAGCCCCCACGCTCGTCACTGTGGTGTACTCGCTGCCCCCCGAGGGGGCGTTCGCGTCTTGGGGCGGCCCGGCGACGCGAGCCACCTGCTCTTGCCGCACCAGAATCTCGGGCGACGCCCCCACCACATGGAAGTCCCCAAAGTGGTAGTAATACATATAGGGGCTGGGGTTGAGCGAGCGCAGCGCGCGGTACAGGCTGAGCGGCGATTCGGTATAGCGCTTTTTGATGCGCTGGCCGACCTGCACCTGCATGAAGTCGCCGGCTTCGATCAGGCGCTTGGCTTTTTCGACCGCAGCGATGTAGTCGGCCTTGGCGAAGTCGCGTTCGGCCGGGTAGCCTTGCGAGGGCTTGACCACCGGTGCGCTGACGGAGTATTTGAGCTTTTCCTTCAACTCACGCAGGCGCTTTTTGGCGTTGGCATAGGCCTCGGGCTGGGCCGGGTCGGCGTAGACGATGAGGTAGAGCTTGCCCGAGAGGTTGTCGATCACCGCCAGCTCTTCACACTGCAGCAGCATGATGTCGGGGCAACCCAGCGTGTCGGGCGGGCAGGTGGCCTCTAACTTTTTCTCGATGTGGCGCACCGCGTCATACCCAAAATAGCCCGCCAGCCCGCCGCAAAAGCGCGGCAGGCCCGGCCGCAGCGCGACCTTGAAGCGTTTTTGGTAATCAGCGATGAAGTCCAGCGGGTTGGCGGCGGAGGTTTCCACCACACGGCCGTCCGTCACCACCTCGGTCACCCGGTCCGCGCCAAAGCCCGAGGCCCGCACCAGCGTGCGCGCCGGCAGGCCGATAAAGCTGTAGCGGCCAAAACGCTCACCGCCGACAACCGACTCCAGCAAAAAGCTGAACTTGCCGCCGTCTTTGGAATGCGCGAGTTTGAGGTAAAGGGAAAGCGGGGTTTCAAGGTCAGCAAACGCCTCCGCCATCAGGGGAATGCGGTTGTAGCCCTGGCCGGCCAGGCTTTTAAATTCAAGTTCTGTAATCACGATGGTCCTTTGCAAGGGGCCACGCGCTCAAAGGCGCGGCCACCTGTCATTCAAAACGCCCCGAAGACCGGGGCCGGGACGCGCTTGGCGGGTGCAAAAGCGCATCAGGAAAGAGGAAAAAGGGGGGTGTCGCAGAACCGGCGGCGGCGGGGCGGGGCAGAAGGCAACTGGCTGAAAGGTCAGGGTGCCGGCCCGCATGCGCTTCAGGCGTGCGAGGAATGACAGGTACGCCAGGGCCAGGCTCCCCGGTCGCCACAACCTGTTTGAGTGATTCGATGTATGAACATGAAGGGCAAAGTGTAGCAAACAGCAGCCGGACTCCAGCCGAACGACGGCCAAACCCCGCCCAGGCCGCCGCCACTCTAGGCAAAGTTACAACAACCGGCACCCGCGGGTCGTCAACTGGTAGCAATGCTTAGCCATAGTTGTCCGGCAACCCCTCGCAAACCCTCTTGTAAGGCCTGGTAACCGAATCCAGAATAGGCCCATAACAAAAAAGAACGCTCGTTCTATTTCATCATCCACCTGGAGACAACTCATGACTTTGACAACGCGATGCCTTGCGGGCCTGGCCGGCCTGGTGCTTTCTTTCGGCGTCCTTGCCGCCCCAATGGAAGTTTCAGGCGTCAAGCTCGACGACCCGATTGAGGTCAACGGCACCAAACTGCAGCTCAACGGCGCCGGCATCCGCTACAAGGCGGTGTTCAAGGTCTATGTGGCAGGCTTGTACCTGCCCAAAAAGGCAGCAACCCCCGAAGAGGTCTACGGCATGCCCGGCACCAAGCGCATCAGCATCACCCTGCTGCGCGACATTGACTCCAACGAACTCGGCAAAAGCTTTACCACCGCCTTCACCGACAACGCGCCCAAGTCGGAGATGTCCAAGCTGATCCCCGGCCTCATCAAGATGGGCCAGATTTTTGCCGACCAGAAGAAGCTGGTCGCCGGCGAAGGCTTCACCATCGACTGGATCCCCGGCACCGGCACCATCATCTCCGTCAAAGGCAAACCGCAAGGCGAGCCCTTCAAGGAAGTGGAGTTCTTCAACGCCCTGGTGCGCATCTGGCTCGGCCCGCAGCCCGCCGACTGGAAGCTCAAAGACGCGATGCTGGGCAAACCCGCCTGAGTTAGCGCGCTAACGCCACACACCCAACGGGGCCGCACGGCCCCGTTGTTATTTGAAGGCCTGCAAATTCAACGCGGCCAGCGAATCCACAAACCCGTCCGAATCCACACCCCGCACCGGCTCGCCATGGTTGTAGCCATACGTCACCAGCACCACCGGGCAACCCGCCCCGCGCGCGGCCCGCGCGTCGTTGCTGGAATCACCAATCATCAAGGTGCGTGCCGGCACGGTGCCCAGGCTTTCACAGGTTTTGATCAAAGGCAACGGGTCAGGCTTCTTGCGCTCAAACGAATCGCCGCCAAACACGATGCTGAAAAACCCATCCAGCCCCTTGAGCTTGAGCAGCTCACGCGCAAAGCCCACAGGCTTGTTCGTTAAACACGCCAGCTTCAACCCCGCCTGCTGCAAGGCCAGCAAACCATCAACCACACCCGGGTACACATTTGAATAGCGGCCATTGATGCCCGCGTAATGCCGCTGGTAGCCGGCATAGGCCTGCTCGTAGCTTGCTACTAAATTAATAGCTGAAGGCGCAATACCCATATGGGCTTGAACGTGTTTCAGTGCAGATTTAACAAGATGCTCAGACCCCTTGCCCACCATCAGCTCAATCGCCGCAGCGTCCAGCCGCGCCGCCGCAACATCGCCAGGCAGCAAGTCAGCCAGCATGAGATTCAAGGCCTGGGCAAAGTCACCCAGGGTGTCGACCATGGTGCCGTCGAGGTCGATGATGGCTGCGTCGAGGGTGTTTGGGGTAAATGTCATTGGGCTCGTAGTGGCGAGGTAAGTTGAAAAAAGATGTTTATCAATTTCGGCTGGCGGTCAAAGTTCCTTGTCAATCCAGTGAGCGCTAAAACTCCTGCGGAAGGCTGCCCACGTAATCGCGCCGGATATTCACCGTGCTTTGCTGGCCAAGGGCCTCAAAGTGGCGGCGCAGCCAGCGCTTTGCGGCGCCCTGGCCCATTTCAAACAGTTTTTCAATCATGGCGCCGTCGGCCGACATCTTGCTCGACGAGGGCAGGTTTTCCAGGGCTTCGCCGCCGTCGATGCGGTGCAGCAGCAGGCTTTTGTATTTCGCGCCCTCCTGCAGGCGCCCGTCGGCCAGCAGGCGGTTGATGAAATCGATGGTGCGCATCTGCGACAGCAGGCTGGCATTGAAGGTCAGCTCGTTCACCCGGTCCATGATGTCGTGCGGCGTGTGGGGGACCTCGGGGCGCCGCAGGGGGTTGATCTGCACCACGATGATGTCCCGGCTGCTGCACTCACTGATAAGAGGCAGCAGGGACGGGTTGCTCGAAAAGCCGCCATCCCAATAGGACTGGCCGTCGATTTCCACCGCCTGGAACAGCGTCGGCAGGCAAGTGGAGGCCATGACGGACTGCAGCGTCAGGCGCTTGCCCGAGAAAATTTCCGCCCGGCCGGTGGTGACGTGGGTGGCGGAGACAAAGGCCCTGGGCGCGTCGAGTTTGGCAATGGCGGGAAAGTCGATTTCCGCCTGCAGCAGCTTGCGCAGGGGGTTGATGTCCAGCGGGTTGGACTGGTAGGGCGAGAGCCACTGACTCATAGCGTTGCCGAAAAAGTTAGCGCCCACTCTATCGGAGGGCCAGCCTCCCAAAAGCATTTTGCTAATGCCGTCGGCCATGGAGCCCAGGCTGCCCATGGCCGCAACGCCTTGCCAGATACGGGCGAGGGAGGCGCGGGCCGCTTCGCGGGGATCGGGCGTTCCGCTGTCCTTCTGAGCGGCGGCAGCAAAACCGTGCGCCAGCGCCACGGCATTGACGGCGCCGGCGCTGGCCCCGCTGATGCCGTCAAATTCGATGCGTTCGTCTTGCAGCAGGGCGTCCAGAACGCCCCAAGTGAAGGCGCCATGGGAGCCGCCGCCCTGCAACGCCAGGTTGACCCGCCGCAAAGAGGAGGGTTCTGGCGGCGAGGCGGCTGGGGTTGGGGTACTCATGAGGTATTTTTAATGCTTTTTGCGATGCCTTGGGATTCCGCCCGACATAAAACCGTGGCATAATCCGAGGTTCGCTTGAAGGATGGGTGCCCGAGTGGCTAAAGGGGGCAGACTGTAAATCTGTTGGCTAACGCCTACGCTGGTTCGAATCCAGCCTCATCCACCAGATTTTGTTTGATTTTTGGCAAGCGGCCGGCGCAAGGCAATCGCGTAAAGCGTGTTTTGGGTCGAGAGTGATTTGATGTGAGTTGAATTGGCAGAGCTGCGCGGGAGTAGTTCAATGGTAGAACCCTAGCCTTCCAAGCTAATGACGCGGGTTCGATTCCCGTCTCCCGCTCCACAAAACTGTGTTTTGGGTGTTGCGGGCTCTGCTGGTTGATCTTGTGCTGGATTGCTGTGAGAGGTTTTGAAGTCTTTTGACTTTTGATTAGCCCTTTTGGCTCAGTGGTAGAGCACTCCCTTGGTAAGGGAGAGGTCGCGGGTCCGATTCCCGCAAAGGGCACCATATTTTGAGCTGGCGCGGCGTGCAAGGCGCTGTTGCCGGCTGTAGTTCGTTAACTGGTTTTGTAACTCTTTATAAATTTCTGGAGTTGAAAAATGGCAAAAGGCAAATTTGAGCGGACCAAGCCGCACGTCAACGTTGGCACGATTGGCCACGTGGATCATGGCAAGACGACGCTGACGGCGGCGATCACGACCGTTCTGGCATCCAAATTCGGCGGCGAAGCCAAGGGCTACGACCAAATTGACGCGGCGCCCGAAGAAAAAGCACGCGGCATCACGATCAACACCGCTCACGTCGAGTACGAAACGGCCAACCGCCACTACGCGCACGTCGACTGCCCAGGCCACGCCGACTATGTGAAGAACATGATCACCGGCGCGGCCCAGATGGACGGCGCCATTTTGGTGTGCTCGGCCGCTGACGGCCCCATGCCCCAGACCCGCGAGCACATCCTGCTGGCCCGTCAGGTGGGTGTTCCTTACATCATCGTGTTCCTGAACAAGTGCGACATGGTTGACGACGCCGAACTGCTCGAGCTCGTCGAAATGGAAGTGCGCGAGTTGCTCGACAAGTACGATTTCCCCGGCGACAAGACCCCCATCATCCACGGCTCAGCCAAGCTGGCCATGGAGGGCGACAAGGGCGACCTCGGCGAAGGCGCGATCCTGAAGCTGGCAGAAGCCCTTGACACCTACATTCCCCTGCCAGAGCGCGCTGTTGACGGCGCCTTCCTGATGCCCGTGGAAGACGTGTTCTCCATCTCCGGCCGCGGCACCGTCGTGACCGGCCGTGTCGAGCGCGGGATCATCAAGGTCGGCGAAGAAATCGAGATCGTCGGTATCGCTGACACGCAAAAGACCACCTGCACCGGCGTGGAAATGTTCCGCAAGCTGCTGGACCAGGGCCAGGCTGGTGACAACGTCGGTATCCTGCTCCGCGGCACCAAGCGCGAAGACGTGCAGCGCGGCCAGGTGCTGTGCAAGCCCGGCTCCATCAAGCCGCACACGCACTTCACCGGCGAGATCTACGTTCTGAGCAAGGACGAAGGCGGCCGCCACACGCCATTCTTCAACAACTACCGTCCCCAGTTCTACTTCCGCACGACGGACGTGACCGGTGCGATCGAGTTGCCAGAAGGCAAGGAAATGGTCATGCCAGGCGACAACGTGTCGATCACCGTCAAGCTGATCAACCCGATCGCCATGGAAGAAGGCCTGCGCTTCGCCATCCGTGAAGGCGGCAAGACCGTCGGCGCCGGCGTCGTGGCCAAAATCATTGCGTAATTTGTAAGGTTTGATGGAGGGGTATAGCTCAATTGGCAGAGCGTCGGTCTCCAAAACCGAAGGTTGTAGGTTCGATTCCTACTGCCCCTGCCACCTGATGGTTGATGTGTATCGGCGCTGAAGGTGGTTTGAAAAGTTAAAAAGCAAGCCCGCCGGGAGTCAAAAACTCCAGGTGGGCTTAAGCGTCTGAAAAGACGCCCGAAGATTGAACAGGAAATCCGGCAATCATGGCCTCTTCTCAAGTTGAAACCGTCAGTACCAGCGCCGACAAGGTCAAGCTGGGTGCGGCTGTGCTATTGCTGGTAGGTTCGCTGGCGGGCTTTTATTTCTTTGCCAAGCAGGGGCCGGTCGCGCAATGGGGTGCCCTGATTGTCGGCTTGGTGGCTGCGATAGCTGTTTTTCTGACCTCGGAGCCGGGCAAGCAGTTTGTCGCCTTTGGTCGTGATTCCTGGCGTGAAGTCAAAAAAGTCGTCTGGCCCGCCCGTAGAGAGGCTATCCAGATGACGGCGTACGTGTTTGCCTTTGTGGTGGTGATGGCGTTGTTTTTGTGGCTTACCGACAAAACGCTCGAATGGGTGTTTTACGACCTGATCCTGGGATGGAAAAGATAATGAGCGATTTGAACGGCACGGTAGTCAGCGAAGTGGCGGCGGGAACGTCCCTCACGCCGACCCCAGGCATGCAGTGGTATGTCGTTCATGCCTACTCCGGCATGGAAAAAGCGGTTGAGCGCAACATTGTTGAGCGCATTAACCGTGCGGGCATGCAATCCAAGTTCGGCCGTTTTCTGGTGCCTACTGAAGAAGTGGTTGAAATCAAGAATGGGCAGAAGAAAACGACGGAGCGTCGCTTCTTCCCCGGATATGTGCTGGTTGAGATGGTCATGGATGACGAAACCTGGCACCTCGTGAAGCACACCAACAAGGTGACGGGTTTTGTCGGTGGCGCCAAGAATCGCCCGGCCCCCATCTCGGAAGAAGACGTCCAGAAGATTGTCAGCCAGATGCAGGTAGGCACCGAGAAGCCGCGTCACAAGGTGGAGTTTGAAACGGGCGAATACGTTCGCGTCAAGGACGGCCCTTTCACCGACTTCAACGGTACGGTGGAAGAAGTCAACTACGACAAGAACAAAGTGCGTGTGTCGGTCACGATTTTTGGCCGCGCTACGCCGGTGGAACTGGAATTCAGCCAGATCGAAAAGACGTAATTTCGATTGGCAGTCAATTTCGCGCCTTGCAACTCGGTGCGAAACGGTCCGTAGGACTGTTTAGAGTTGTGTAACCCCCGGGGAGCCGGGGCCTGCCCTAGTGGTGGCGCCCAGGCGTTATGACCCGTAAGGAGAAAAGTATGGCGAAAAAAATCGTCGGCTTTATCAAGCTGCAAGTGCCAGCTGGTAAGGCTAACCCGTCCCCCCCGATCGGCCCTGCGCTCGGTCAGCGCGGCTTGAACATCATGGAATTCTGCAAGGCATTCAATGCGCAGACCCAGGGTGTTGAGCCAGGCCTGCCGCTGCCTGTGGTGATCACGGCGTTTGCCGACAAGAGCTTTACCTTTGTTATCAAGACACCTCCAGCAGGCGTTCTGATCAAGAAGGCCATCAAGCTCGACAAGGGTTCGTCCACACCGCACACGGTGAAGGTTGGCAAGATTTCCCGCGCACAGCTGGAAGAAATCGCCAAGACCAAAATGAAAGACATGACGGCTGCTGACCTCGACGCTGCAGTTCGCACGATTGCTGGTACGGCCCGCTCCATGGGCGTGTCGGTGGAGGGTGTTGTATGAGCAAGTTGACCAAACGTCAAAAAACCATCGGCGACAAGATCGACAGCAACAAGCTGTACGCATTGCCTGAAGCTTTGGGCCTCGTCAAAGAGTTCGCCGTCGCCAAATTCGATGAATCCATCGATGTGGCCGTGCAGCTCGGCATCGATGCCAAGAAATCCGACCAGGTCGTTCGCGGCGCGGTTGTGTTGCCTAACGGCACCGGTAAAACCAAACGTGTGGCTGTGTTTGCCCAGGGCGCCAAGGCTGAAGAAGCGAAAGCCGCCGGCGCAGACATCGTCGGCATGGACGATCTGGCTGCTGAAATCAAGGCAGGCAAGATGGACTTCGACGTGGTGATCGCTTCCCCCGATGCCATGCGCATCGTGGGTACGCTCGGTCAGGTGCTCGGCCCCCGTGGTCTGATGCCCAACCCCAAGGTCGGCACCGTGACGCCTGACGTGGCAACTGCCGTCAAGAACGCAAAAGCTGGCCAGGTCCAGTTCCGCGTTGACAAGGCCGGCATCGTGCACGGCACGATCGGCCGCCGCTCGTTCGACACCGCCAAGCTGCAAGGCAACCTGGCTGCGTTGATCGACGCGTTGCAAAAAGCCAAGCCGGCTTCGAGCAAAGGTGTGTATTTGAAGAAAGTTGCGGTTTCGTCAACGATGGGTGTGGGCGTTCGCGTCGACACGCAAACCATCGCAGCGTAATCGCAGAAATTTGAGCGGGCCCGCAAGGCTTGCTCAATGTGGTGGGCTGCCGGAGTTCGCTTCGGCAGGTCATCAAAGACCGTTGGCGCGGCAGGCTTTCAAGTTTGCCGCTTAATCGAAAGACAGCCAACGCAGATGGCGGTCCCGCTGCAGATGGTTTTGAAAAGAATCTGAAACAGTTGGTCGCTGAACATGAGCGTGTTGAAGGGCGCTGGCAGGCGAAAGCAGGCCGCAACCGACGACACATTTTTAAGGAGTAGACCTTGAGTCTCAACCGCAGTGAGAAACAAGCCGTCATTGATGAAGTGACAGGCCTCGCCGCTAAAGCTCAAACGCTCGTGATGGCGGAATACCGTGGTATTACGGTCGCCGACATGACCCGTCTGCGCAGCCAGGCCCGCGACAAAGGCGTGACCCTCAGTGTTCTGAAGAACACTCTGGCTCGCCGTGCCGTGGCCGGTAGCGCATTCGAAGTCGTGTCCGATCAGATGACCGGTCCGCTGATCTACGGCTTTTCCACAGATGCAGTAGCTGCCGCGAAAGTGGTATCTGACTTCGCCAAGACCAACGACAAGCTGGTCATTCGCGGTGGTGCATTCGGTGGCAAGACCCTGGACGTGAACGGCGTGAAGCAACTGGCCAACATCCCTTCCAAGGAAGTGTTGCTGGCCCAGGTGTGTGGCTTGCTGATGTCGCCCATGTCGCGTACGGCCGTTGTGCTGGGCGCCCTGGCGGCGAAAAAGGGCGCCGGCGCAGCCGAAGCCCCTGCAGCAGCTGAACCTGTAGCAGCGTAATTACCCAACTTTTTTAGGAAATCAAAATGGCATTCGATAAAGACGCATTTTTGACCGCGCTGGATAGCATGACGGTCCTCGAACTCAACGAACTGGTGAAATCCATCGAAGAGAAATTTGGTGTGAGCGCTGCCGCCATGGCCGCTCCTGCTGCAGCTGGCGGCGGCGGTGCTGCTGCTGCCGCTGAAGAGAAGACCGACTTCAACGTCGTGCTGCTCGAAGCCGGCGCAAACAAGGTGTCGGTCATCAAGGCCGTTCGCGAAATCACCGGTCTGGGCCTGAAAGAAGCCAAGGACCTGGTGGACGGCGCTCCGAAGAACGTCAAGGAAGGCGCTCCAAAGGCCGACGCAGAAGCTGCGAAGAAGAAGCTCGAAGAAGCCGGCGCGAAAGTCGAACTCAAGTAATTGCTTGTGTTTGCGAAGGCTGGAAGACCTTAAAAGGGCTTCCAGCCTTTCGTGCTTCAAGGAGCACACCGAAAAGCAGACCTCATAGTCTGCTTTCCAGTGTTTTTCTGATTCCCGACTGCAGAAAACGCCTTGGTTCGGGTGATGTGCAATGCGTCACCGTCCGCCATGGTTGGTAGTGGCCAACCACCAAGCTGCCTGAATACGTGGTGTATTTGGGCACGAGAGTCGCCAGAGCCCATCAACGCGGAGAACTCATGGCCTATTCCTATACCGAACGTAAACGCATCCGCAAAAGCTTCGGCAACCGCGAAAGCGTGTTGACTGTTCCCTATTTGCTGCAAATGCAGAAAGACGCGTACACGGCGTTCCTGCAAGCCGACCGCGCCCCCCAGAAGCGCACCATTGAAGGCCTGCAGGCAGCGTTTGATAACGCATTCCCCATCGTCTCGCACAACGGCTTTGTCGAGATGAAGTTCATCGAGTACAACCTGGCCAAGCCCGCATTCGACGTGCGTGAATGCCAGACCCGTGGACTCACATTCGCCTCGGCTGTGCGCGCCAAGGTGCAGCTGATCATTTATGACCGCGAATCTTCCACGTCGCAGTCCAAGGTGGTCAAGGAAGTGAAAGAGCAGGAAGTCTACATGGGCGAAGTGCCGCTCATGACCGACAAGGGCTCGTTCGTGATCAACGGAACCGAACGCGTGATCGTGTCCCAGTTGCATCGCTCCCCCGGCGTGTTCTTTGAACACGACAAGGGCAAAACCCACAGCTCGGGCAAACTGCTGTTCTCGGCTCGCATCATCCCTTACCGCGGCTCCTGGCTCGACTTCGAATTCGATCCAAAAGACGTGCTGTACTTCCGCGTCGACCGCCGCCGCAAGATGCCGGTCACGATTCTGCTCAAGGCCATCGGCCTGAACCCGGAATCCATCCTCGCGAACTTCTTCGTGTTCGACAACTTCCGCCTGATGGACAGCGGCGCGCAGATGGAATTCGTCGCCGAGCGCATGCGCGGCGAAGTGGCCCGTTTCGACATCACCGACAAGAACGGCAAGGTCGTCGTCGCGAAAGACAAGCGCATCACGGTTCGCCATACGCGTGAGCTTGAGCAAAGCAACACCACCACGATCAGCGTGCCGGAAGACTTCCTGGTCGGCCGTGTGGTCGCCAAGAATATCGTCGACGCCGAAACCGGTGAAATCATCGCCAAGGCCAATGATGAACTGACCGAAGTGCTGCTGAAGAAGCTGCGCGTGGCCGGCGTGCAGGACCTGCAGGTGCTGTACACCAATGAACTCGACCAGGGCGCGTACATCTCGCAAACCCTGCGCGCCGATGAAACGGCCGACGAATTCGCCGCACGCGTTGCCATCTACCGCATGATGCGTCCCGGCGAGCCTCCGACAGAAGACGCCGTGCAAGCCCTGTTCCAGCGCTTGTTCTACAACCCGGACACCTACGACCTGTCGCGCGTGGGTCGCATGAAGTTCAACGCCCGCGTGGGCCGCGACTCTTCCACGGGCCCCATGGTCATGACCAACGAGGACATCCTCGCCGTCGTCAAGATCCTGGTTGACCTGCGCAACGGCAACGGCGAAGTCGATGACATCGATCACCTCGGCAATCGCCGCGTGCGTTGTGTCGGCGAACTCGCCGAAAACCAGTACCGCACCGGTCTGGCTCGTATCGAGAAAGCCGTGAAAGAGCGTCTGGGCCAGGCCGAGCAAGAGCCGCTGATGCCTCACGACCTGATCAACAGCAAGCCGATTTCCGCCGCCCTGAAGGAATTCTTCGGCGCATCGCAGCTGTCGCAGTTCATGGACCAGACCAACCCGCTGTCCGAAATCACCCACAAGCGCCGTGTTTCGGCCCTTGGCCCGGGCGGCTTGACCCGCGAACGCGCTGGCTTTGAAGTTCGTGACGTGCACGTGACCCATTACGGCCGCGTCTGCCCGATTGAAACGCCTGAAGGACCGAACATCGGCCTGATCAATTCGCTGGCCCTGTACGCCCGCCTCAACGAGTACGGTTTCATCGAAACCCCGTACCGCCGTGTGGTGGACAGCAAGATTACCGACCAGATCGACTACCTGTCGGCCATCGAAGAAGGCAAGTACGTGATCGCCCAGGCCAATGCCCTGCTGGACGACGCAGGCAAGCTGACCGGTGACCTGGTTTCCGCCCGTGAAAACGGCGAATCCGTCCTGGTCGGCGCAGAACGCATCCAGTACATGGACGTGTCGCCCGCGCAGATCGTTTCGGTGGCCGCATCGCTGGTGCCATTCCTGGAGCACGATGATGCCAACCGCGCGCTGATGGGCGCCAACATGCAGCGCCAGGCCGTGCCTGTGCTGCGTCCTGAAAAAGCCTTCGTCGGCACCGGCATCGAGCGCGTTTCCGCGGTCGACTCCGGCACCGTGGTGACGGCCAATCGCGGCGGTGTTGTTGACTACGTCGACGCTACCCGCATCGTGGTGCGTGTGAATGATGCGGAAGCCCTGGCCGGCGAAGTCGGTGTGGACATCTACAACCTGATCAAGTACCAGCGCTCCAACCAGAACACCAACATCCATCAGCGCCCCATCGTCAAGATGGGCGACAAGCTGGCCAAGGGCGACGTGATCGCCGACGGCGCATCGACGGACATCGGCGAGCTGGCCCTGGGCCAGAACATGCTGGTGGCTTTCATGCCCTGGAACGGCTACAACTTCGAGGATTCGATCCTGATCTCCGAGCGCGTGGTGGCTGAAGACCGCTACACCTCGATTCATATCGAAGAACTCGTCGTGATGGCCCGTGACACCAAGCTGGGTTCTGAAGAAATCACGCGCGACATTCCCAACCTGTCCGAGCAGCAGCTCAACCGCCTTGACGAGTCCGGCATTATTTATGTCGGTGCCGAAGTCCAGCCGGGCGACACGCTGGTCGGCAAGGTCACGCCCAAGGGCGAGACCACGCTGACGCCGGAAGAAAAGCTGTTGCGCGCCATCTTCGGCGAAAAAGCCAGCGACGTGAAAGACACCTCGCTGCGCGTGAGCCAGGGCTCGCAAGGCACCGTGATCGACGTGCAGGTCTTCACCCGTGAAGGCATTGTTCGCGACAAGCGCGCCCAGCAGATCATCGACGACGAACTCAAGCGTTTCCGCCTGGACCTGAACGACCAGCTGCGCATCGTGGAAGCCGACGCGTTCGACCGTATCGAAAAGCTGCTCAACGGCAAGATTGCCAACGGTGGCCCGAAGAAGCTGGCCAAAGGTACCAAGATCGACAAGGCTTACCTGGCCGACGTTGAGAAGTACCACTGGTTTGACATCCGCCCTGCGGACGACGAAGTCGCTACGCAACTGGAAAGCGTGAAGAACGCCATGGAGCAGACGCGCCACAGCTTCGACCTGGCTTTCGAGGAAAAGCGCAAGAAGCTCACGCAAGGCGACGAGCTGCCGGCCGGCGTGCTGAAGATGGTCAAGGTCTACCTGGCCGTCAAGCGCCGCCTGCAACCCGGCGACAAGATGGCCGGCCGTCACGGCAACAAGGGTGTGGTCTCCAAGATCGTTCCGGTCGAAGACATGCCCTACATGGCCGACGGCACACCGTGCGACATCGTGCTGAACCCGCTGGGCGTGCCTTCGCGCATGAACGTGGGCCAGGTGCTTGAGGTCCATCTGGGCTGGGCCGCCAAGGGCCTGGGCCAGCGGATCGGCGACATGCTGCAGGCAGAAACCAAAGTGGCCGAGCTGCGCAAGTTCATGGACACGCTGTACAACAAGTCCGGCCGCACCGAAGAGCTGGGCAAGTTGTCGGATACCGACGTACTCGAGATGGCCAGCAACCTCGCCACCGGCGTGCCGTTCGCGACCCCGGTGTTCGACGGCGCTTCGGAAGAAGACATCATGACCATGCTCAAGCTGGCTTACCCGGATGACATCGCCAAGGCCAAGGGCCTGACGGCGACGCGCACCCAGGCCCAGCTGTACGACGGACGCACCGGCGACCAGTTCGAGCGCACAACGACCGTCGGCTACATGCACGTCCTGAAGCTTCACCATCTGGTGGACGACAAGATGCACGCCCGCTCGACCGGCCCGTATTCGCTGGTTACGCAGCAGCCCCTGGGCGGCAAGGCACAGTTCGGTGGCCAGCGTTTCGGCGAGATGGAAGTCTGGGCGCTGGAAGCCTATGGCGCCTCCTACACGCTGCAGGAAATGCTCACCGTCAAGTCCGACGACGTGCAAGGCCGCACCAAGGTGTACGAAAGCATCGTCAAGGGCGAGCACGCGATCACGGCGGGCATGCCCGAGTCGTTCAACGTGCTGGTCAAGGAAATCCGTTCGCTCGGTATCGACATCGAGCTGGAACGCAGCTAATCAACAGGAAAGAAAAGGATTTAACACATGAAATCATTACTCGACCTGTTCAAGCAATTCACGCCGGATGAGCATTTCGATGCCATCAAGATCGGCATGGCTTCGCCCGAGAAGATCCGTTCGTGGTCTTTCGGCGAAGTGAAAAAGCCTGAAACCATCAACTACCGCACCTTCAAGCCAGAGCGCGACGGTCTTTTTTGCGCCAAGATCTTTGGCCCTATCAAGGACTACGAATGCCTGTGCGGCAAGTACAAGCGCCTCAAGCACCGCGGTGTCATCTGCGAGAAGTGCGGCGTTGAAGTCACGCAAACCAAGGTTCGCCGCGAACGCATGGGTCACATCGACCTGGCCGCACCGTGCGCGCACATCTGGTTCCTGAAGTCGCTGCCTTCACGTCTGGGCCTGGTGCTCGACATGACGCTGCGCGACATCGAGCGCGTGCTGTACTTTGAAGCCTATGTGGTGACCGACCCCGGCATGACCCCGCTGAAGAAATTCAGCATCATGTCGGAAGACGACTACGACGCCAAACGCAAGGAATACGGCGACGAGTACACCGCCAAGATGGGCGCGGAAGGCATCAAGGACCTGCTCGAAGGGCTGGACCTCGATGTTGAAATCGACAAGCTGCGCAATGACCTGACCGGCTCTGAAATCAAGATCAAGAAAAACGCCAAGCGTTTGAAATTGATGGAAGCGTTCAAGAAGTCCGGCATCAAGCCGGGCTGGATGGTGCTCGACGTGCTGCCCGTGCTGCCACCGGATCTGCGTCCGCTGGTGCCGCTCGATGGCGGCCGCTTTGCGACCTCCGACTTGAACGACCTGTATCGCCGCGTTATCAACCGCAACAGCCGTCTGCGCCGTCTGCTGGAACTGAAAGCGCCTGAAATCATTGCCCGCAATGAAAAGCGCATGCTGCAGGAAGCTGTGGACTCGCTGCTGGACAACGGCCGCCGCGGCAAGGCCATGACGGGCGCCAACAAGCGCGCACTGAAGTCTCTGGCCGACATGATCAAGGGCAAGTCAGGCCGTTTCCGCCAGAATTTGCTGGGCAAACGCGTCGACTACTCCGGCCGTTCAGTCATTACCGTGGGCCCGACGCTCAAGCTGCACCAGTGCGGTTTGCCCAAGCTCATGGCGCTGGAACTGTTCAAGCCTTTCATCTTCGCGCAGCTCGAGTCGCGCGGCATCGCCACGACCATCAAGGCCGCGAAGAAGGAAGTTGAATCCGGCACGCCGGTGGTGTGGGACATCCTGGAAGAGGTCATCAAAGAGCACCCCGTGATGCTGAACCGTGCGCCTACGCTGCACCGCCTCGGTATCCAGGCCTTTGAGCCTATCCTGATCGAAGGCAAGGCGATCCAGCTGCACCCGCTCGTCTGCTCGGCTTTCAACGCCGACTTTGACGGTGACCAGATGGCTGTTCACGTGCCGCTGTCGGTCGAAGCGCAGATGGAGGCCCGCACTCTGATGCTGGCTTCGAACAACATTTTGTTCCCCGCCAACGGCGAGCCTTCCATCGTTCCTTCGCAGGACGTTGTGCTGGGCCTGTACTACACGACCCGCGACCGTACCAACGGCAAGGGCGAAGGCCTGGTGTTCTCCGACACCGGCGAAGTCCGCCGCGCGTTTGACGCGGGTGAGCTCGACCTGAACGCCCGCATCAGCGTGCGCCTGACCGAGTACACCAAGGACAAGGAAACGAAAGAGTTCGTGCCTTCGACCAAGCTGTGGGAAACCACGGGCGGCCGTGCACTGCTGTCGGAAATCCTGCCCAAGGGCCTGCCTTTCTCCAACATCAACAAGGCGTTGAAGAAGAAGGAAATCTCCAAGCTCATCAACGTGTCTTTCCGCAAGTGCGGATTGAAAGAGACCGTGGTGTTTGCCGACAAGCTGCTGCAGTCGGGCTTCCGCCTGGCGACAAAAGCCGGCATCTCGATCTGCATCGACGACATGCTGATCCCCAAGGAAAAGCCCGCCATCATTGCGCGCGCCCAGAAGGAAGTCAAAGAGATCGAGCAGCAGTATGTTTCGGGCCTGGTGACCTCCGGCGAGCGCTACAACAAGGTGGTCGACATCTGGGGCAAGTCCGGCGACGAAGTGTCCAAGGTGATGATGGCCCAGCTCTCGAAAGAGAAGGTCATTGACCGCAACGGCAAGGAAGTCGAGCAGGAATCCTTCAACTCCATCTACATGATGGCCGACTCCGGCGCCCGCGGTTCCGCCGCGCAGATTCGCCAGGTCGCCGGTATGCGGGGTTTGATGGCCAAGCCTGACGGCTCCATCATCGAAACGCCGATTACCGCCAACTTCCGCGAAGGCCTGAACGTGCTGGAGTACTTCATCTCCACCCACGGTGCCCGTAAGGGCCTGGCCGACACGGCGCTGAAAACCGCCAACTCCGGTTACCTCACGCGCCGCCTGTGCGACGTGGTGCAGGATCTGGTGGTCACGCAAGACGACTGCGGCACGCAGGAAGGCTCGCTCATGCGCGCCATCGTTGAAGGCGGTGAGGTCATCGAATCGCTGCGCGACCGTATCCTCGGCCGCACCGCGGTCGAAGACGTGCTGCACCCCGAGAACCGCGCGGTTCTGGCCAAGGCCGGCACGATGCTGGACGAAGACCTGATCGAAGACCTCGAAGCAGCCGGCGTGGACGAAGTGAAAGTGCGCACCGCACTGACCTGCGAAACCCGCTTCGGCCTGTGCGCCAAGTGCTACGGCCGCGATCTGGGCCGTGGCGGCCTCATCAATATCGGCGAAGCGGTCGGTATCATCGCCGCCCAGTCGATCGGTGAGCCCGGCACGCAGCTGACGATGCGTACCTTCCACATCGGCGGCGCCGCATCGCGCGCAGCCATCGCCTCCAGCGTGGAAGCCAAGTCCAACGGCGTGATCGGTTTCAACGCACCGATGCGCTATGTGACCAACAGCAAGGGCGAACTGGTCGTGATCGCCCGTTCCGGCGAGATCGTCATCCATGACGAACACGGCCGCGAGCGCGAGCGCCACAAGGTGCCGTACGGCGCCACGTTGACCGTCAAGGCCGACCAGACCATCAAGGCCGGCGCCATCCTGGCCAACTGGGATCCGCTGACGCGCCCCATCATTACCGAGTTCGCCGGCAAGGTGGCCTTCGAGAATGTGGAAGAAGGCGTGACGGTTGCCAAGCAGGTTGACGATGTGACCGGTCTGTCCACCCTGGTGGTGATCGATCCGAAACGCCGCGGCGCCACGAAAGTGATCCGTCCGCAGGTCAAGCTGATCGACGCCTCCGGCCACGAAGTGAAGATCCCCGGCACCGATCACTCGGTGACGATCGGCTTCCAGGTGGGCGCGCTGGTTCAGGTGCGCGACGGCCAGGACGTGGGTCCCGGCGAAGTGCTGGCCCGTATCCCTATCGAAGGCCAGAAGACCCGCGACATTACCGGCGGTCTGCCGCGTGTTGCCGAGCTGTTCGAAGCCCGTACGCCGAAAGACAAGGGCACGCTGGCCGAGATGACCGGTACCGTTTCCTTCGGTAAAGAAACCAAGGGCAAGGTTCGCCTGCAGATCACCGATCCTGAAGGCAAGGTCTGGGAAGACCTGGTTCCTAAGGAAAAGAACATCCTGGTGCACGAAGGCCAGGTGGTCAACAAGGGCGAGTCGATTGTGGACGGCCCGGCCGACCCGCAAGACATCCTGCGCCTGCTGGGCATGGAAGAGCTGGCCCGCTACATCGTCGACGAAGTGCAGGACGTTTACCGCCTGCAGGGCGTGAAGATCAACGACAAGCACATCGAAGTGATTGTTCGCCAGATGCTGCGCCGCGTGGTCGTTGAAAACGTCGGTGACTCCAGCTACATCGCCGGTGAGCAGGTCGAGCGTTCCGCCATGCTGGATGCCAACGACGCCCTGCGCGCTGAAGGCAAGATCCCCGCAACGTTCAGCAACCTGCTGCTCGGTATCACCAAGGCATCGCTGTCGACCGATTCGTTCATCTCTGCGGCTTCCTTCCAGGAAACCACCCGCGTGCTCACCGAGGCTGCCATCATGGGCAAGCGCGACGAGCTGCGCGGCCTGAAAGAGAACGTGATCGTCGGCCGCCTGATCCCTGCCGGTACCGGCATGGCTTACCACGAGGCACGCAAAGCCAAGGACCAGATGGACGACGCAGAGCGCCGTGCCATTGCCGAAGCTGAAGCGGCTGAACTGGAAGCGATGCCTGCCGCGGCGGAAGCCGGCAGCGACAGCGCAGCTTCCGAGTAAGCGCCTCCCGCCATCCGGCGCCTTTCGGGGCGCCCGGCCCCACACCTGCAAAGGTGTGGGGCTTTTTTTTGGACCGAAACCGTGGGTGCAAGCCGGTGCGATGAAATTTGAAAATTTATAAAAAAAGCGGCTGTAGCCCATACTGTATATTGGGATGCAGCTATAAAAACAATAGCAACAAGGGAAGCTGGGGGCGGCGAAAGGCGTCCTTCTTGCTGCTGCGCCCAAAAAGCAGTTAACCTCGCGGCTGTCACGCGCAGGCCGGGCGCCCGCCCCGCCACCCACCCCGTATCAAGGAATACCCATGTCCCTCAGCACCCTTGTTTTGATCGTTGTGTTTGCCTTGCTGGTCTTCTGGGCCGTGGGCGCCTACAACCGGCTGATTCGCCTGAAAAACATCATCGCCAATGCCTTCGGCCAGATCGACGTGCAGCTCAAGCGCCGGTACGACCTGGTTCCCAACCTGGTGGAAGCCGCCAAAAAATACCTGCAGCACGAACAAAGCACGCTGGAAGCCGTGACGCTGGCACGCAACCAGGCGCGCACCGCCAGCGATGCGGTGCGCAGCCGGCCGGCCAATGCCGGCGCCGTGACGGCGCTGGCGGTGGCCGAACAGGCGCTGGACGGCAGCCTGGGCCGCCTCTTTGCGGTAGCAGAGGCCTACCCCGAACTCAAAGCCGACCAGACCATTCGCGAACTCAGCGAAGAACTCACCAGCACCGAGAACAAGGTCGGCTTTGCCCGCCAGGCTTACAACGACGCCGTGCTGGACTACAACAATGCGCAGGGGCAGTTTCCGGCGCTGCTGATTGCACGCCTCTTCGGCTTTGCACCGTCCGCCATGCTGCAGGCGACTGAAAGCGCCGTGGAGCGCCAGGCCGTCCGTATTCAACTTTAGTTTCCTGCAGTCACCATGCGTTTTTTCGAACGCCAGGAAGCCGCCCGCGCACAGACTACCCAACTGCTTGTGTTGTTTGCGCTCACCGTGCTGGCTCTGGTTGTGGCCGTCAATGCTGCCCTGGCTTTGACCTGGCGCATCGTGACGCCCGGCTTCAGCGGCTACCCGGCGTATTTTTTTGCGGTGAACACAGGCATGACCCTGCTGTTCGTGCTGGGCGGCTGGTGGCTGGAAACGTCGGCCTTGCAGGGCGGCGGCGAGCGGCTGGCGCGCCGCGCCGGGGCCCGGGAAGCCTGGCCGGCCAGCCGCGAGGCCGAGCGCAAGCTGTGCAATATCGTCAGCGAGCTGGCGATTGCCGCCGGCATGAAACCGCCCCTGGCCATGGTGCTGGACCGCGAAGAGGGCATCAACGCCTTTGCCGCCGGATGGGATGAAGGCGATGCGGTGGTCGCGGTGACACGCGGCGCGCTCGAGCACCTCACGCGCGACGAACTGCAAGGCCTGGTGGCGCATGAGTTCAGCCACCTGCGCGAGGGTGACACCCGCCTGAACATGCGCCTGGCCGGCATGGTGTTCGGGCTGGAGATGATTTTCAACCTCGGGCGCAGCATGTGCGAGGCCGATGGAAACGGCCAGCGTTCTTTTCTCGCCCTGCCTGGTTTTGCGATCAAAGTCACGGGCTCCCTCGGCTGGCTGGCGGGGCGCGCACTGAAGGCCGCAGTGTCGCGCCAGCGCGAGTTTCTGGCCGATGCGCGCGCCGTGCAGTTCACTCGCAGCCGTGACGGCCTGGGCGGCGTATTGCGCAAGGTAGTGGGCCAGCAGGAGCAGGGCGGCCTGGTTTCACGCACCCTGCACCCCGCGGTGCAACACATGCTGTTGGTGGGCGCAAGCGCAGACGCCCGCTGGTTTGCCAGCCACCCGCCCTTGCCCGAACGCATTCGCCGCATCTACGGCCGCCCGATGACGGCATTGCCCGCCCGGCGTGACGATGAAATGGCGACGCGGCCCGGCGCCATTTTCTGAATGCCCGCGCCGGCCTGGATTGCGGTGCCTCAGCGATGACTTGCGAATAAGCACATCGCCAATGGTTCGATGAAGGGCCTGTCGTGATCCATTGAAGTACTGGATACTCCCTATAGGGTGCCAGGGGCACCGCGTTAAATTGTCAGTTGAAGAAGAACTGCTGCCCAAAAACGACAGGAGAACCCATGAGAACGTCACGTATTGCAACAGCCCCAGGATTCAGGGCATTCAAACAACTCGCACTGCCCTTGCTGTGTCTTGCGCTCAGCCCCCTGGCCCAGGCGCAAAGCGCCGGCACCAAAGAGGCGCTGTATGTCAAAAGCCTGGCCGCCACCTGCGCCAACTGCCACGGCACCAACGGCACGGTCGTGCAAGGCTCTTCGGTCACCTCATTGGCAGGACTCGACAAGGGCTACATCGTGGCGCAAATGAACGCCTTCAAAGCCGGCACGCGGCCTGCCACGGTGATGCACCAGATCAGCAAGGGCTACAACGATGCGCAGATCGAGTCGCTGGCGACTTACTTTGCCGCCCAGAAGAAGTAAGGAAGAAAGAACATCATGAACACGCATCTTCATTCCCTTCCCGGCTTCAAGCGCCGCTCTTTCCTGCAGTCCACCGCAGCCCTGGGTTTGCTGGGCCTGGCCGGATGCGCCACCACCTCGATCCCTTCCAAAGCCAAAGTGGTCGTCATCGGCGGCGGCTATGGCGGCGCCACCGCGGCCAAGTATGTGCGCCTGCTGTCCGACAACAAAATCGATGTGGTGCTGATCGAGCCGCAGGACGCGTTTATCTCCTGCCCCATCTCCAACCTGGTGCTCAGCGGCGGCAAGCAGATCAGCGACCTGACGACGTCGTATGCCGGCCTGTCGCGCAACCACGGCATCACCGTGGTGAAAGACTACGCCAGCGCCATCGACACCGCCAAGAAAACCGTCACGCTGGCCGGCGGCGCCACCATCGCCTACGACAAGCTCGTGGTTTCGCCCGGCATTGAGCTGATGTTCGGCAGCATCGAAGGACTGAAAGAGGCCAACGCCTCCGGCCAGGTCTTGCAGGCCTGGAAGGCCGGCGCGGAAACCGTGGCGCTGCGCCGCCAGCTTGAAGCCATGCCCGACGGCGGCGTGTATGCCATCACGATTCCTGAAGCGCCTTACCGCTGCCCGCCCGGCCCGTATGAGCGTGCCAGCGTGATTGCCGGCTACTTCAAGGCGGCCAAGCCGCGCAGCAAGGTACTCATCCTCGACGCGAATCCGGACGTCACGTCCAAGGGGCCGCTGTTCAAGAAGGTTTGGGCCGAGCAGTACAAAGGCATCATCGAATACCGCGGCCAGCACAAGGCCACGGCGGTCGACGCCAAGGCCGGCATCATCAAGTTCGATGTGCAGGACGACGTCAAGGCCAACGTGCTCAATGTGCTGCCCGCCATGCGCGCCGGCACGATTGCCGTGCAGGCCGGCCTGAACAACCAGGCCAACAACCGCTGGTGCGGCGTCAACTACCTGACGTTTGAATCCACCGCCGCGAAAGACGTGCACGTGCTGGGCGACTCCATCCAGGTCGCGCCGGCCATGCCCAAGAGCGGCCACATGGCCAACAACCACGGCAAGGTCGCCGCCGCCGCCATCGTGGCGCAGCTCTCGGGTTGGGACGTGAACCCCGCACCCATGCTCACCAACACCTGCTACAGCTTTGTCGACAACAAGAACGTGATCCACGTGGCCAGCGTGCACGAATACGTGGTGGCCGAGAAAACCTTCAAGGCGGTGGCCGGCTCCGGCGGGGTCAGCGCCGGGCCCACCGAGCTTGAAGGCGTCTACGCGCTGAACTGGGCCAGTAATATCTGGGCAGACACGCTGGTTTAGCCCCCACGGTCGCTCACTTCGTGTAGCTTCCTGCCCCCCGAGGGGGCCGCCCGCCTACGGCCCGGCAAAGCCGGTTCCGCGGCTCATGCTTGCATTTCACTCCTCCCCGAAGAGCGGTGATCTCTTGGCTGGTCTAATACGGATTGACCGCCTATTCCAGGTGGTATCTGTGAACCGATGCAAGACAACCCGACCCAAGTCCCCCTGTGGCGCCAGCTGCAAGGGGCGGCTTCCCTTTTGATGGCCGTGCGCGACGGCCAGTCCATGACAGCCGCGCTGGAAGATGTCGACGGCGCGTTGCGGCCCGGCGTCCAGTCGCTGGGCTTTCACACGCTGCGCTGGCTGGGCCGCGCCGAGGCCCTGCGCCAGCAGTTGGCCCGCCGCCCGCCGCCGCCCGAGGCTGACGCCTTGCTGTGCGTGGCGCTGGCCTTGATCTGGACCGAACACGATGCGCCCTACACGGCGCACACGCTGGTCGACCAGGCCGTCGAAGCCGCCAAGCGCGGCGATGCCACCCAGCACCAGGCCAGTTTTATCAACGGCTGCCTGCGCCGCTTTTTGCGCGAACGCGACGAGCTGGTGGCGCGTACCGAAAAAAGCCCACAGGCCGTGTGGAACCACCCGCAGTGGTGGATAGACCGGGTGCGCAAGGACCACCCGGACAGCTGGCAGGCCGTCTTGCAGGCCAACAACAGCCGGGCCCCGCTGATCTTGCGGGTTAATGAACGAAAAACGACTCAAGCCCAATACCTGTCTGCACTTTCTGCTATCAATATTGAAGCGGCGCCGGTCGGAAAGCACGGCGTGATCCTGGCCCGCGCACAAGCCGTCAGCCTGCTGCCCGGCTTTGCGGAAGGGCACTTTTCGGTGCAGGACGCTGCGGCGCAGCTGGCGGCGCCCTTGCTTCTGGAGGGGCTGGAGACCGGCGGCGGCGCGAACGCCCGCCTGAACATCCTCGACGCCTGCGCCGCGCCGGGCGGCAAAACCGCCCACCTGCTTGAGCTGGCCGACTGCGAGGTGACGGCGCTCGACATCGATGCCCGGCGCTGTGAACGCGTCAAGCAGAACCTGCAGCGCCTGGGCCTGCAGGCCGACATTCGCGTCGGTGACGCCGGCAAGCCCGACGCCTGGTGGGACGGGCGGCTGTATGACGGCATCCTGCTGGACGCGCCGTGCACCGCCTCCGGCATCGTGCGGCGCCACCCCGACGTGCGCTGGCTGCGCCGCCCCACGGACATCCCCCAGCTGGCCGACATCCAGGCGCATTTGCTCAAAACGCTCTGGCCTTTGCTGAAGGCCGGCGGGCGTCTGCTGTATTGCACCTGTTCGGTTTTTCGTGCCGAAGGCGACAACCAGATACAAACGTTTCTTACGCACCACACCGACGCCTCATTAAAGCCCTCCCCGGGGCATTTGCTCCCCCAAAGTGGCGCCGAAGCGACGGTCTTCCCGGACAATTTGATGCGTGAGCACGACGGTTTTTATTACGCACTCCTTGAAAAACGCCTCGGCTGACCTCCGCCGGCGCGCGCTCGCCCTTGCCCGGCTTGTGCTGGGAATGTGCTTTTCCGCCGCTTTGGCCTGGGCGCCGGGCGCCGCTTCGGCCACGGAGATCACGCAGCTGCGGGTTGAGCGCGGCGACGACGGTGTCCACCTCTCGGCCCTGGTCCGGTTTGACCTTCCGCCCGTGGTGGAAGACGCCCTGCTCAAGGGCATTCCGATGTTTTTTGTGGTCGAAGCCGACATTTACCGCGACCGCTGGTACTGGACGGACCCGCGTGTGGTCAGCGCCGCCCGCACCATCCGCCTGGCCTACCAGCCTTTGACCCGCCGCTGGCGCGTCAACATCGCCTCGGGCCTGATCACCAGCTCGGGCGGCCTGCGCGCCACGCTGAACCAGAACTACGAAACGCTTCCCGAGGCCCTGTCGGCCATCCAGCGCGTGGCCCGCTGGAAGATCGCCGAGGCCTCCGAAATCGACCCGGACGCCGCGCACAAGCTGGACTTCAATTTCCGGCTCGATTTGTCCCAGCTGCCGCGGCCCTTCCAGATCGGTGTGGCGGGGCAACGGGAGTGGAATATTTCAGCGCAGGTCAAGGAGCGGCTCAAGCTTGAACCCGCCGCACCTCCCGCTGCCGCAGGCACCGAGGCCGCCAAGTGAACCTGCAGGTCAGCGGCGGGTCCCTCAAGAGCAGCAAGGCCTTTCGCTGGACGGTCGGCGTCGGCATAGGCGCCATCGTGGCGCTCGGCCTGGTGCTGATGTTCCTGCTCACGCAGGCCACCGGCAACCGCGAACTTTACGAACGCAATTACGCGCTGCTCCTCGTATTGAATGTCACCGTTGCCGGCTTGCTGCTGCTGGTGATCGGCTGGATCGTGGTGCGCCTGGCTGTGCGGTTGCGCCGCGGCCGCTTCGGCAGCCGCCTGCTGGTCAAGCTGGCCGCGATTTTTGCGCTGGTCGGCCTGATGCCGGGGCTCATGATTTATGTGGTGTCCTACCAGTTCGTCTCGCGCTCCATCGAAAGCTGGTTTGACGTCGAAGTCGAAGGCGCGCTGGCCGCCGGCCTGAACCTCGGCCGCGCCACGCTGGACACCCTGGCGGCCGACCTGGGCAACAAGACACGCCAGGCCGCCACGCAGATCTCTGAAACCCCCGACGCCATGGCCGGCCTGGCGCTTGAGCGCCTGCGCGACCAGCTGCAGGCCAGCGACGTCGTGCTGTGGAGCCCGTCGGGCCAGGTCATCGCCAGCGCCGGCGAGTCGCGCTTTTTGCTCAAGCCCGAGCGGCCCTCGGTGCAGCAGCTGCGCAGCGCGCGCACGCAGCGCGTCGTCACGCAGATCGAAGGCCTGGATGAAGTGGTGTCGGCGGGCAACGGCGAGTTGACGGCGGGCGCCGCCGGGCCCGCCGCCAATGTCGGCACGGCGCCGCGCGTCAAGGCCATTGCCGTGGTGAACAACCCCAACGTGAGCGCGCTGGGAGACTCCCGGTATTTGCAGGTCACCCAGTTGTTACCTGAAGGCCTGGTGGCCAATGCCATCGCCGTGCAGGAGGCCAACCGCGAATACCAGGAGCGGGCGCTGGCGCGCGGCGGCCTGCGCAAGATGTACATAGGCACCCTCACGCTCAGCCTTTTCCTGGCAGTGTTCGGCGCCGTGCTGCTGGCGGTGGTGCTGGGCAACCAGCTGGCCAAACCCCTGCTGGTGCTGGCTGAAGGCGTGCGCCAGGTGGCGCAGGGCGACCTCACGCCCAAGGCTGCCCTGCAAGGCAAGGACGAGCTGGGCGGGCTGACGCGCTCATTTGCCGACATGACGCAGCAGCTGTCGGACGCCCGCTCCGCCGTGCAGCAAAGCATGAGCCAGGTCGACGCCGCGCGCGCCAACCTGCAAACCATCCTGGACAACCTCACCGCCGGCGTCATCGTGCTGGATGTGCGCGGCCGCATCCAGTCCAGCAACCCCGGCGCGACGCGCATCCTGCGTGCGCCGCTGGCCGCTTACCACGGCAAGTCGCTGGGTGAAGTCCCCGGGTTGGGCACCTTTGCCAAAGACGTGCAGACGCAGTTTGCCGATTACCTCAGCGACAACGCCCCGCATGGGCTGGAGCACTGGCAGCAGTCGTTCGAGCTCAACGCGGCCATGACCGGTGCGCCCGACAACGCCACCACGCTGATCGCGCGCGGCGCCAGGATGCCGGGCACCGAAGAATTTCTGCTGGTGTTCGACGATGTCTCCGAAATGGTGTCGGCCCAGCGCGCACAGGCCTGGGGCGAGGTGGCGCGCAGGCTGGCCCACGAGATCAAGAACCCGCTCACGCCGATCCAGCTGTCGGCCGAGCGCCTTGAAATGAAACTCACCGGCAAGGTGGGCGAAGCCGAGCAGTTGCTGCTCACCAAGTCCGTGAAAACCATCGTCGACCAGGTCGACGCCATGAAGCGGCTCGTCAACGAGTTTCGCGACTACGCCCGGCTGCCGGCCGCTGAACTCAAGCCCGTGGACCTCAACGCCCTGATCGGCGACGTCATGCAGCTTTACCTGAGCGACCCCTACGCCGACGGCCATGGCGGCCGGCGCAGCGATTCCGCAGCGTCCGTGCCCGTCGTCACCGAGCTCGACCCCAAAGCCCCGCTGATCCAGGGCGACGCCCAGCAGCTGCGCCAGGTCATCCACAACCTGCTGCAAAACGCGCAGGACGCCCAGGAAGGCAAGGAGGGCGCGCGTGTCACCCTCAAGACCGAATACTCCGACACCTCCAGACGTGTCCGCCTGAGCGTGCGCGACAACGGCACCGGCTTCCCCGAACACATCCTCAAACGCGCCTTTGAGCCCTATGTCACCACCAAGGTCAAAGGCACCGGGCTGGGGCTGGCGGTCGTCAAGAAAATCGCCGACGAGCACGGCGCGCGTATTGATATTTCCAACCGCGTGGTGGACGGCGCGGTGCAAGGAGCGCAAGTGTCGTTATCATTTGCAGTTGTGGCATAACAACACATTCAGTAACACTTCGATCTCGAACTAAATTACGGCATCGCAAACAACAGGCAGGCAGCAATTCAATCATGGCAAATATTCTGGTGGTCGACGACGAACTGGGCATACGCGACCTTCTCTCAGAAATTCTTAATGACGAAGGGCACCAGGTCGAGCTTGCCGAAAATGCGGCACAAGCCCGCGCCGCCCGCAGCCGTTCCAGGCCCGACCTCGTGCTGCTGGACATCTGGATGCCCGACACCGACGGCGTGACTTTGCTCAAGGAGTGGTCCTCCAGCGGCCTGCTCACCATGCCCGTCATCATGATGAGCGGCCATGCCACCATCGACACCGCTGTGGAGGCGACCAAGATCGGCGCCATGGCGTTTCTTGAAAAACCCATCACCCTGCAAAAATTGCTCAAAGCGGTGGAGCAGGGCCTGACCAAGACGGCCGCCCGCAAACCCGCGCCCCTGAACAGCAGCAGCCCTGCAGCGCATGCGGCTGAGCTCACCGTGGAGGCCGTGATGACCGGCGGTGTGCTGCCAACGCCGGTGGACCTCGGCCCCCAGGCCACGCAGAGTTTCCTGCTTGAAAAACCGCTGCGCGACGCGCGCGACGAATTTGAAAAAGCCTACTTTGAATTCCACCTGGCCAAAGAAGGCGGCTCCATGACCCGCGTGGCGGAAAAAACCGGCCTGGAGCGCACCCACCTCTACCGCAAACTCAAGCAATTGGGTGTCGATCTCACCCGCGGCAAGCGCGGTCTCTGATCCCGCAGCTGCCCGCCCGCCGGGCACCCCTTTCGGGTGATATATAATCTAAGGCTCAGGCCCGGTAGCTCAGTCGGTAGAGCAGAGGATTGAAAATCCTTGTGTCGGTGGTTCGATTCCGCCCCAGGCCACCAGATGCGCAAGCCCTTGATTCCTAACGGACTCAAGGGCTTTTTTGCTTCTGGGATGCCGCCATGTCACAGGATGCGAAACATCCGGTGGTCGATGCGGCCCGGGCCGTATTCGCCGTAGCCGACGGTGACTATCCCGCACAACCACGCGTAGCGTTCGTCGGACGTCTCGAAGCGGGGCGTGGGGCGCACGTAGCTTTCATCAAAAGACAATCTCTCGCCTTTGGCCAGGCGCTGGCGGCCATCCGCCGGGAATTTGAGGATGCCGTGCGACTCATAGTGAATGAGCACACCGTCATGCGTGCGCAGGGTTGCGCGGACATCCATGCGGCTGGTGCCGTCGGCGCCGAGCGAGACCCAGTCGCCGCCGCCCGGCAGCATTTCGCCCCGAAAGCGGGGGCCTTCAAAGCGGCCGCCTTTCACCACAAAGGTCAAACGGGTGCCGAGGGGTGTTGCGATCACCTGGCCGAGCTCCAGGTCGATGCTGAGGTCGCAGAGGTGCTCGACGGGCAAGGCGTTGATCAGCGGCCGATCAAACAAGGGTGTGGCTGGATGACCAGCGGCGGGGGTTTTGGCGTTCGTCATGCTGCTTCCATCGCGGCCTTGACCTGCGCAAAATTGAAGAAGGTGTCTTTCCGGGTGACAAGCCCGGCGTCATCCACCTCCACGACGTCGAGCGCGCGAAACTCCCTGCGCGCCTTGCCGGGCGGCTGGAAGGTCAGGTCCCATTCGAGCGTCCAGTGCCTGTCGCCCAGCAGGAGGCGGTGTGTCACCACGCCAAAACCGGGATAACGCTCGAACACTTCGGCGAACTCCTTGCGCAGCGCGGGTTTGCCCTTCACTTCTTCGTTGCGGCCATGCGCCTGAAACGTCGAGTCGGGCGCGTGCAGCGCAAGAATGGCCTCGGGATTGCGGGCGATCCATGCCGCGGCGTAGCGGTCGGCGATGGCGGCAATATCCAGTTGGGTAAGTTCAGACATGAGAAACCTTTCGATGTCATCCAGTGGGGTTCGCGGAAGATCGGTTGATTCCGCGGTTCGCAAAAGAACGGCTTCGCACCGTTTTGCGGACATTGGCGACTATACCTATGATTATCATAGTGACAAGGGGTATGATGGGAAATATGACTGAAACGCCGGCTTTACCCCCTACAGAACCAGCAACGCTGTGCCCGATTGCCCGGGCACAGGACATCGTGGGCGACCGCTGGACCGTGCTGGTCCTTCGGGAGCTGTTTCTCGGCTCGCGCCGTTTTGAGGAGATCCAGGTGCAGTCGCGGGCCACCCCGCAGATGCTTGCGGCGAGGCTGAAGAAGCTGGAGGCGGACGGCATGATCGAGCGACGCCCGTACAACGAAAGGCCCCTGCGCCACGAGTACCACCTGACCGCGATGGGGCAGGCTTTTTACCCGGTCTTCCTCGCGTTGCGGGCCTGGGGCGAGACCTGGTGCAAGTCCGCCGGGGAAGAAGTTGCCATTCAGTACACACACATCCCCTGCGGCCAGGATCCTGGCCTGGGCCCCACCTGCCAGGAGTGCGGAGGGGTGATGCGCAGGGAGGATCTGTCGGCCAAGCTCAGCGGCTCATTCGACGCCGAACGGCAGGCGCGGCGGGAGGCCTTTAAAAGCGGGCGCCCCTGAAGCCGCCGCGGAGTTTGTTCAGCGCCCCAAAAAAACACCCCGATGCGCCGGACGCATCGGGGTGTTTTTGCTGGCAACCGCCACGCGGGCGGCGGCTTGCTTCAACCAGTTTATTGAACGACAGGGTAGTCGCGCTCCAGGGCGGCGGTAGAAGCCACCTTGCCGATTTCGGCTTTCACTTCAGCGCGGGTCTTGCTGCTGGCGGGGGCGGCATGCGCGTCCCCGAAGTCATTGCCCAGATTTACCTTGTAGCTGCCGTCGCGCTGTGCCTGCAGGAGTTCAGCTTTCACTTCAGCGCGGGTCTTGGTGCTGACGGTGTTGTTCACCTGGTCCAGGGGATAGGGATCGCGGCCTTCGGCGAAGCTGCTGGCGGAGCCGAAGATGGCGACGGCGGAGATGGCAAGAACGGAGGCGGAGACGAGATTCGATTTCATGATGAATTTCCTTGAGATGATTTAAAAAAATCCGGTCGGACGGGCGATGTGCCCGAGGGGCCTTCCTCGCTGAGTCGTTGTTATGAAAGTGGCTCACCGATGCATCAAAGCTTGTTGCGCAAGGCCGATAGACAAGTGCGCGTTTTCAGAACATTCCATTGCCGAAACTGGAACAATGAAAGCGTGTGTTGAAGGAACTTTTCGGCGTGCAAAAAGTTTTGGCGGTGTCAGGCATGTGTCAAGAACCGCGCCGGCAGCGCATGTCTTTCACATGGGGACGAACCGCTGACTTTCATCCCGTGCGCGCACACGCACGGGGCTGCGACATGCAATGCGACCGGCTGTTGCCGCCGTCGAACGAAGAAATCAGTCCTGCCGGGTTTCCATCTTCTTGATCACCTTGCGCGTGTACTCGGTCATGAACTCGAGGAACACGCTGGTGCGCACCGGAATGAATTTGCGGCTGGGCAGTGCCGCATACAAGGTGTTGGTGCCGGTGATCCACGGCGAGAGGATGCGCTGCAGCGCGCCGCTGCCCAGGTGGTTGGCCACCAGGTCGATGGACTGGCTCATGATGCCCGCGCCGTCCACGCAGGCGCGTATCAGCGTGTCGCTGTGGTTGACGAGCATGCTGGGCTCGATCTGCACCTCGACCACACGCCTGTCTTCCTTGGGATTGGTGAGCCGCCACACGCGGTGCCGGTTGGCCGCCTGCTTCACGCGCAGGCAATGGTGCTGCGGCAGGTCCTCGGGCAACTGCGGCGTGCCGTTGCGGCGCAGGTAGTCGGGTGAGGCGCACAGGATGCCGTCGGACGACGCAATCGGCCGCGCGATGATGTTGGCGTCAAAGGTGTCGGCCGCGCCCAGCAAGGTCAGGTCGTAGTCTTCCACCGGCGGCACCAGCGGCGAGTCGACATGGATGTCGAGCACGACCTTGGGGTAGCGCCGCCCGAACTCGGCCACCAGCGGCGCCAGCACGTGCACCGCAAACACCGGCGGCGTCATGATGCGGATGGTGCCGGACATTTCTTGCGCGTGGGCCTGGGCGGCGGCATGGGCTTCGTCGATGTCGGTGAGGATGTGCCGCACGCGGGCCAGGTAGGTTTCGCCGGCATCCGTCAGCGCCAGGCGGCGCGTGGTGCGCTGCAGCAGCCGCACGCCCAGGTGGTCTTCCAGGTCGCCCACCAGGCGCGTCACCACGGCCGAAGACATGTCGAATTTGCGCGCCGCAGCGGCAAAACTGCCGTCATCGACCACCTGCTGGAACACGCGCATTGACTGTAGTCTGTCCATGGTTAACCCCTATATAGCACCTTCATTGTTGCTAATTTAACAGCAATGTATTGTTGGGAATGATATTTTTTGATTGATTTAACAGGAATACAGTTCATACATCGATGAGCCGAAGCCAGTTACAAGGCGACTCACCGAGGCTGGACAGACGGGGAGATGAGCCCGCCATGCCCGGAACGTCACATTAACTTTGAAAGGATATTCATCATGAAATCGAACTTTATCGCCGCTGCTGTTGTTGCCGTTGCCGCTTTTGGCTCCGTGGGTGCTTCCGCCCAGACCTTCAACTCTTTCCTGTTTGACCAGATGCAAGCGCCCGCCACCAAAACCCGCGCTGAAGTCAAAAGCGAAGTGGTGCAAGCCCAGAAGGACAATTCTGCTTCCAGCTACAACGGCGCAATCGCCCAGCAAAACCTGAGCGCCCCCCGCGCCGAGAAAACCGGCACGGCTCCCCAGGCTGCTGCGGACCTCGTGAAGCCTACCGCCCAGTAAGCGCATTGGCGGGGAAGCCCGCTTTGCCGCCCAGGCCAACGCCCCGTCGCCCTTTTGGGTTGCGGGGCGTTGGCGCATTTGGGGTCTAGGCGAAGCTGATTTTGCTATTAAAAACATAGCAATAAGCCTATACCACGATTGGGCTGGAGGCCTAAATCGCTTGAATTTTTGCCGGTGCGCCAGAGGCCGGAAGGCGCTTCAGCCCAGCGGCGCCCAGTGGTTGTCCAGGCGCAGCTCTTTCAGCGCCGATGCGCGGACGGCGCCGCGGCTGTCCTGCGTGATGGCTGCCAGCCGGCCGGCCGCCCACAGGTTCGGCGCTTGATGCTTCTGCGGCGCCTCGGCCGCCAGCGCGCAGGCTTCTTGCAGCGGTAAAAAGCCGGCCCATTCGCCATCGGCGCGCCACAGCGCCACACCGTTGGCGCGCGGGCAGCTCACCGCAAAGCCGCCGCCCGCCGGGGCAATATCGCCGCCGTAGCCCGCCAGCTGCTGGCCCGGGCCGGCGGCGCGGGTTTGCAGGCGCTGGCCGTCAAACACCGCCAGCACCGGCGCAGCGGCTTTGGCGGCCGCATCGTCGTGCTCGGCCTGCAGCGCGATGCCCAGCAGGCGCTGGCCCGACACCGTATGAGCGCCTTCGGCCCAGGCGATGTGGCGCAGGCTCAGGCGTTGGTCGGCCAGCCGCCACTGGCCGCGCAGCTCGCCGGTGCGCGTATCCAGCCGCACCAGCGAGGCGTCCATGCGCTCCATGTGAAGCTTCAGCCGCCCCGTTTCAGGCAGGGCCGGAATGCCGCCGTTGGCCACCACCAGGCTGCCATCAGCGTCCAGCAACAACTCATGCGGGTCCATGCCATGGGTGGGCCATTCGCCGGTTTTTTCCAGCGTGGCCGCATCGCGAATGCCGATCAGGCCCTGGCCGGTTTCCAGGTGGGTTTCGGTGGTGTAGATCCGCTTGCCGTCGGGGCTGGCAATGACATGGCCGTTGAAGGCGCGGTCGGGTTCTATCCAGCCCCAGGCAATGGCCTGGCCGCCTTGCGCCACATCAGGTTTCCAGCGCAGCAGCCAGTCGCCGGGCCGGCGCGCCACGGCCAGCAGCGTGCCGCCGGCTTCCACCCACACGCCGTGCGCGCGCGTGGGCACGTCCAGCGCGGCGCACACCGCGAGTGCTGCGCCGCGCTTCGTCAGCACGCCCACCTGGTAGCCCTCGCTGCCTTCCCAGGCGGCAGCCAGTTGCAGCGCGCGCGCGGCTGCCCCGGCAGGCAGGGCCAGTGGCGCGGCCAGCGCGGCAGCATACGCGGTGGCATGGACCAGCCACTGGCGGCGGTGCAGCGTGAAAGGCTCGCGCATCAAAGACTCAATCCCCGTCCGCGTCCGAAAACCCGATGCTGACTTCCAGCGCAGGCGCGATCTCCGCTTCGGTGAGCTTTTTCAGCTCGGCCAGCGAACGCCCGGCCGCCGTGATGCCGGCGCGGTTGGCGGGCGAAATGTTTTGCAGCGCCTTGTCGGCCTTGCCCACGCTTTGCGCCAGCTTGTCGGCCGGCTCGTTGCGGCCCAGGCCGCGCAAATAGGTTTCAATCGGCGCTAGCGCCGTGCCGGGGCGCGGCGCCTCGCTGGCCTGTGAGGGTGCGGCGCCAAGCGTGCGCAGCGCCTGCCACTGCGCGGCCCAGCGCGCGGCGGTCTGGCCGCTGGCGCTGCGGGCATACGGCGCGGCATTGCGCCCGCCTTGGGCGGCGCCCGCCATGCGCGGCTTTTCCATCTCGGCCCAGCGCAGGCGCTCCAGCGCGCCCGTCCACTGGTTGATCAACTCGCTCATCGCCGGGCCATTGCTTTCTTCGCCTTCACCGGGCGGGCGTGCCGCCAGGTCGCTGAAGGCCTTGGCCAGCGTGTCGGCTTCGCGCTGGATGTCGGCGGCGACCTGCACCGCATAACGGCAAGCCGGTGTGGCCGGCGCGATGGCTTGTGTCCACAGCAGCCACTCGAGCGCGGGCAGGCCCTTGGCCGGCGTGCCTATGCTTTCCATGGCGGCCGCATCCTGCGGAGCGGTTTGAATCGCGCGCTTGATGAGCTCGGGCCGCGTCGGCGTGAAGTCGATCTGCCGGGTCGAGCGCCGCTGCACCAGCGGGCCGACCTGCACACCGCTCAGGCGGTCCCAGGCCAGGGCGGTGGCTTTCCAGCGTTCGCGCGCCTGCTCCAGTTTGGATGCCGACGCGTCTGCGCCGGCATCGCATACCGCAGAGATCGCAGGCGGCAAGCCGCCGGCCTGCTCCGCAAACGCAGCGGCTTGCGGCGCATACCAAAAGCGGTAGGCGCCGCGCATGAAATCACCCGCGGTGTAAAACGGCACGGCCACGTTGGCGGCCACGGTTTGCGCGTTTGCCGCGCCGCCGGCCAGCAGCGCGGCGCAAATGAAGGCGCGCAGGGCGTTGCGCAAGGCGGGGTTCGATTCAGCAGTGAGGGGATTCATCGGAAAGAGTGCCTTGTCTTTGTTCTTTGTAGTTGTGTAGCAATCACAGCGGTATCACAGCGATTCCAGAAACTTCACCAGCGCGGCGCGTTCCTTCGCGCTCATCTGCAGCACCTTGTCTTTGCTGGCTTTGGCTTCGCCGTCGTGCCACAGCACCGCTTCAAGCACACCGCGCGCACGGCCGTCGTGCAGCAGCCGGTTGTGGCCGTTCACGTCGGGCACCAGGCCTATGCCCCACAGCGGCGGCGTGCGCCACTGGCGGCCATTGGCCAGAAAGTCGGGCCGGCCGTCGGCCAGGCCTTCGCCCATGTCGTGCAGCAGCAAATCGGTGTACGGCCAGATGGTCTGGCCCTGCACGGCCTTGCTGCCCAGGCGCGGGAAGGGGCTTTCGCCGGTGACATAGCTGGGCCGGTGGCAGGCGGCGCACTGCGCCTGCGCAAACAGCTTTTGCCCCTGCAGCACCTGCGCGTCTTTCGGGTTGCGGCGTGCGGCGGGCGCCAGCGTCGTTTCATAAAACACCACGTCGCCGAATGTTTTTTCGTCGATCTCGGGCGCCTTGCCTTGCGCGCCGCGCGGCGCAGCCAGGCAGTCTTTTTGCGCAGCAGTGCAGGTCTCGGCCGGAAAGGTCGGCGAGGTGATGCCCATGTCGCCCAAAAATGCGCCGGCGGTCTGGTGCGCCAGCGTGGCGACGTTGGCCTTCCAGCCGAAGCGGCCCGTGCGCATCTGCTGCGAGGGTGCGTCCCACACCTGGTTGACGACACCGCGCACCGGCCCGCCCGTGGCCGCCTGCTCGCGCGCATTGCGCACAATTTCGGCGTCGGGAATCGCTTCAAGCAAACCCACGCCGGCCATCTGCGGCGCGATGCGCGGGCTCACCATCACGTCTTTGGCCATGGGGCCGTAGTTGAGCTTGCTGAAACCGTAGCGGGGCTTTTGCAACTGGTAGGGCGTGCCGTCGGCGAACTTGCCGCGCACCGTTTCGTAGCGCAGCGAGATCTGCCCCTCGGGCATCACACCCTGGATGGCGAAATTGGAAAACTGGTCGCCGTACACCGGGTCGGGCATGGGGCCGCCGTGGGCGTCCTTGCCCGGAATCGACAGGCGCAGCAAGAGGCCGACCGGCTGGTCGGACAGGCCGCGCTGGAAGTCCGGCGGCGCACCGCGGCCGTCCTGCACATGGCAGCCGCCGCAGGAGCGCGCGATGAAGTGCGGGCCCAGGCCGTCGCGCGCCGTGGTGGAGGCCGGCGCCTGCACCCAGTTGCGCTTGAAAAAAGAATTGCCGATGACAAAGCGCGTGCGCTCCTCATCGGGCAAATTGGCAAAGGGAAATGAAAACGCGTTCTGGCCGGTGGCAAACACGGTGGTTTCGCCACCGGTTTTCTCGTCGTCAGGCGCGGCGCCGGCTTGCGCGGCTGTGCCTGCGGCCACCCAGAAAGCCAGGCCCGCGACGCCCGTGCAGGCCAGCGCCAGCCGCAGGGAGCGCTTAAGCAATTTGGGCGAAGCAGCGCGCGACACTTACGGTTTGACCAGCGTCAGCTTGGTGATGCCGGCGGCGTTGGCCGATTCGACCAGGTCCTTGCTTTGCTGCACCAGGCTGTCGATGGTTTTTTGCACGCGCAGGCGGCCGGGCGCATCCTTGGCGCCGGTGATCTCGCGGTCAAACGGCGCCTGGATGCCTTCGGCGGCAGCGACGGAGGCAGCGATCTGTTTGCTGGTGCGCTCGGCCAGGGCCGGGTTCTTTTCCGCCACCAGGTCGCGCAGCGACGGGCCGGCCAGCGTGGTGCCGTCGGCGCGTTTGTACTGGCCCAGCCAGGCGTTCTGGATGCCCTTGGCGTTGTTCACCACGTCGCGGTGCGTGTTGTCCGAAAAGCACGAGTGCTCATCTTCCTGGTCCTGGCTGGCCAGGGCCACTTCAAGGCGCTCACCGGCGAGTTCACCGCGCGAGAGCGAGCCCAGGCCGCCAAAGATCTTGCGCACCGACTCCAGGCCGCCGCGCTCGAACTTCGCGCGGTAAGACTTGCCGGTCGGCGCCCAGGCTTTGGTCAGGGTGGTCAGGTCGTCCACCAGCAGCTCGGTCACGACCTTGAGGTATTGGCGGCGGCGGTCGGCGTTGGGCTTCTTGCCGTCGACAAAATCTTCAAACGAACGGTTGCCCGGGCCGGTGGTGCTCAGGTCCTGGCCCCACAGCAGAAATTCAATCGCGTGCCAGCCGGTGGCGATGTTTTCTTCGCCGTTGCGCTCGTTCAGGCTGGCCAGCTGCTTCTTGCTGATGGTGACCTTGCGGTTGTTGATGATGCCGGCATTGGGCGAGTCTTTCACGTAGTCGACGTAAGACTCGTCCATGGGCCAGGCGTTGATGCGGCCTTCTGGGCCGTTTTTGTCGTCGATCGGGCCGCCATAAAAACGGAAGGCTTCGGTCTGGCCGTAGTACTCGCGCGCGTCCAGCCAGGCCTTGCGGGCGGCCTTGAGCGCTTCGTCGGACGGCGCATCAATCAGCGCCTGCACGGCTTTTTGCAGGGTGAGCGTGCTGGCCAGCGTGTCGTCGTAATTCGCCTGTACCAGATGGGCGTAATGTTTGGCCACGCTGGCAGGCGTGGTGCCGGCCTGTGCCGTTGCCTTCGCGCCGGGCGCTGCCGCTGCGGGCTGGGCCATGGCGGGTGCTGCCAGCAGGGCCAGCGTGGCGGCGAGGAAGACGGGTTTCAGCACGGGTTTCATTGACAACTCCTGGGTACTTGTTAATCGGCCAAACGGGATCGAAACCGCGATTATACAAATGCGAATAGTTATCAATAACATCGATGCCTTCAGGGTGGCAGCCAGTGCGGGCAATCCGCCCACGGCGGCCCCGTTACAGGGTTATTTCCGCCGGCCGGCCTTGCGCGCCTCGTAGCGCTTCATCAGCGGCGTGACCGAGATGCCGTGCGCCACCACCGACGCCACCACCACCGCCAGCGTGATGGAAAGCAGTTGCTGCGCCAGTGCGCGCTCAATGTGGTGGTTGATCGCGTAAAGCAGGTAATAGAGCGAGCCGATGCCGCGAATGCCGAACCAGCTCATCAGGTTGCGCTGCGCGCCGCTGACCGGCGTGCCCAGCAGGCCGATATACACCGCCACCGGCCGGATCACCAGGAACAGCACAGGGATGAACCACAGCACCTCGGTGCGAAACCGCGTGGTGGCCACCAGCACCCCGACGGCCAGCACGATGGCGACCTCGACAAAACTTTCGAGCTGGCTGTTAAAGCGCTGCACCGCCCGCATCATGTGCGCGGGCGCTTCCGCGCCTGAGGCTTCCTGGTCCGCGGGGCTCAGCGTTTCTTCGGGGCTGGCCGGCGCCTGGGGTGCCGGGCGTGACTGCGGCTCGTCAATGCGCCGCAGCGCCAGCCCTGCGGCAAACACCGCAAGGAATCCGTAGGTGTGAAAGAGCAATGCCACGCCGTAGGTCAGCCCGATCAGCCCCAGCGCGATGAACTCGTCTGAGCCCAGCGCCTCGCGGTGCCGCATGCGCAGGTAAAGGATGGCGCGGCCCACCAGCGTGCCCAGCAGCCAGCCCAGCGCCAGGCCGCCGGCCACGGCCCACAGCACATCGACCGCCCACCAGCGCCAGCCGCCTTCGCCCAGCTTGTGCAAGCCCAAAAGGCCCAGGCCCAGCATCACAAACGGAAACGCCGTGCCGTCGTTGAGCCCGCCTTCGCCGGTCAGGCCAAAGCGCAGCCGGTCGCGGTCGCCCGGGTTGGCCACCTGCACGTCCGAGGCCAGCACTGGGTCGGTCGGCGCGAGGATGGCGCCCAGCAGCACGGCGGCGCCCAGCGGCAAATTCAGCACATACACACCCAGCGCGGTCACGGCCCCCACCGTCAGCACCATCGAGACCGTGGCCAGCTGCACCGGGATGCGCCAGCGGCCGTCCTTCCATCGAAATTCGAGTTTCATGCCGGCGGTGAAGAGCGAGATCAGCACGGCGACTTCGGTCAGGCGCTCCAGCAGCACGGCGTTTTTGAAGGCGTCGAGCTTCACCAGCCCCAGGCCGACGGGGCTGATCGCCACGCCCACGCCGAGGTAGAGCATGGCCGAGCTCAGCGGCAGGCGCGCGATGAAAGAGCCGCCCAGCGTCATGGCGATCAGCAGCGCGCCCGCGACGATACAGGCCAGCGTGAAGGTGGTGGGCTCGGGAAAAGTCATCGCCACAGCCTACGGCAAGCGGCGGCGTCCGGGTATCAGCCGGCGCGCCGTCTGTGCGGCGGCGGCGCAGGCGTTGAATCGGCGAGGATTTTTAGTAAAAAGAGCCTCTAGCCCAATTGCAGCATTGGTTTATAGCTATCAAAAATATAGCAAAGCAGTGGCGGCGGCGCTGCGGTTACCAGTCCACCAGGCTCAGGCCGATGCTCAGCACATTGCGCTTTCGGTTGTAGTCCACCAGGCTGTCGCCGTAGCCGCTGAAGAGCTGCACGTGGTAGCGCAGGCCGGTGTAGTTGGGCGACGAGGCGGGCGCCATCATCCAGTCAAAGCGGGCCGAGCCGCGCGCTTCCTTGCGCAGCGAATGCCGCAGCGTCACGCCCACCGTGTTGGCCTTGTTGATCTGCCAGCTGCCCGAGACCTCGGCGCGGCCGATGTAGTTCTCGATGCCGGGGTTGTCGTCGTTGCCCGAAGACTCCTTGAGCCGGTCCCAGATACGGCCCTGCAGGATCAGCCCCGAGTCCTGGCCCAGCGTTTTCTCCGCCGCGCCCATCAGGTAAACGCGGTTCCAGCTGCGCGACAGCGGCAGCGACTGCCCGTTGGACTGGTGCACCAGCCCCAGGCCCGAGAGCCGGTAGTTCCAGCCGCCGGCCAGCGGGATCTGGTGCGGGTAGATGTAAATCACTTCCGGCTCGTGGTCGGTTGTGCGAAACGGCCGCGAGATGCTGCCGTTAAAAAGCTGCCAGTAACTTTGCTGCGTGTAGCCGAACCACACCGAGTCGTGGTCGTCTTCATCGTTGTCACCGCTTTTCAGCAAGCCCTTGGCCACCTTGGTACGCACCGACAGCTGGATCTTGTTTTCGGTGCGCATATAGGGCTGCGCCGTCAGCGCGGTGTGGCCCAGCGCGGGTGACGACGGCTGCATGTTCACGCTGTCAGACGTAGAGACGGCCAGCGTGATCGGCCGGTAGCCGCGCAGCGAGAAGGTGTCGCAATCGGTGCCGCGCTGCAGCTCCCAGAAGCGCGAGAGCTCGGAGTATTGGGTGTTCTTGCAACCGATCGGTTTGCCGTCGGGCGCCTCGGTGTTCAGCGACGGCAGCAGCAGCACCGGCGTGGCGGGCTGGCCGGTGGCCGGGTTGGCCGGGGCCATGGTCAGGCTGGGGGAGGGTGTGTTGGCCGGTGCCTGCGAGTCCGCCCACTGCTGGAAGCAGCTCAGCTGCGCGGCCGGGTCGCTTTTCATGGCCTGGCAGGTTTGCCAGCCGAGGGGCGACGTGCGGGGCGACGCGGTTTGCGCGTGCGCCGGGGCTGCTGCAAAAAATGCCAGCAACGCCAGAGGTGCCAAAGGCGCCAAAGGTGCCAGCAGGCTGTCCCCCAGCGGGCGCGCGGCAGATGGGAAGGGTTTCTGTATCAGTCGCATGGTGAGTGGTTTGATGTGCGGATTCAGGAGATCAAGGCAGCCGGGTCAGCGTGAAAGGAATGTCCGGCGCGTTGTCGGGCGCGCTGCTGCTGGTGTCTTTCCAGGTGCCCTGGAAGGCCTTGCCGCAGGAGCCCGCCACCATCTCGCCGTTCCAGGTGCCGGTGATGCTGACATTGTCGGAAGACTCGTCCAGCAGCAGCATGCCGCCTTCCAGGTCGCCGGCCAGTGCGGCCTTGGCGGCATGGGCCGCGATGGCTTTCGAGCCGGCGGCCGGCCCCAGGTCACGGCTCACCACGCCGGCCAGGCTTTCGGCGAATTCGGCGTGCCGCTCCAGCAGCATGGTGGCGCGCGCGGGCAGCCCGCCCGGCGGGTTGGTGAATTGCACTGCCCACAGGCCGTGCAACTGCTCGGCCTTCATGTCGGCCGCGGCGGGGCATGCGCTGCCCACCGTGTTTTGTGAAGCATTTTGGGCTGCAGCCGAGGTGGATAGTGCGCAGGCAGCTATCAAAATGAGAGCGGGGCGGAAAAGATTCGAAATCATGGACAGGTCAGGGGGACGACCGGCAAGGCCGTCCGGAATAAAACTGCAGGAAGCCGCGAAGCCGGCAATGCAGCCATGCGTGCGGCGATAAAAGTGAAACGGGTAGAACAGGTAGAGGCGCAACAAGGTGCAGGTTTTAAGCAACACGCATGCCGCAAGGCTTGCGAACTATCTCACGAATACATCTTGTATCAGGCGCGACACAGGTAAAACCCATGAGTTGCAAACGTTTGTAATCATCGACACTGAAGTGGTTTTCCCGGTTTCCCCATGGGGGATTCCAGTTTCCAACCCATTATCGACAGAGGTAGTTTTGATGAGGATTTTTAAACGTGTAGGTGCTTTGGCGCTGGCCTTGACAGCTTTGATGGCCGGCCAGGCCTGGGCCCAGACCCCCCTGGTGTTTGCCGTGAATGAAGGCGTGACCTACCGCGTCAACCCCGGCGCCACCGTGGAGCGTTTCCGCGAGCTGTCCGAAGACCTGGGCAAGCTGCTCAAGCGCCCGGTCAAGGTACAGGCCGTCACGGATTACAAAGAGCTCGCCGCCGGCCTGGCCGAGCAGCGCTACGACCTCGCCTGGGTGCACCCCGCGCACCACTCGATTCGCGCGCTGTCCAAAAATGGCTACCACCTCGTTGCGGTGACCAAGGGCTTCACCGAATACAGCGCCTCCTTCATGGTGCGCAGCGACTCCCCGCTCAAGTCCATCAACGACCTGAAAGGCCTCAAGGTCGGCGCGCCCAGCGAAGACTCCATCACCTCCGTGATCATGCGCGCTACCCTGCGCGACGCGCTGGGCCCCCAGCTCCCCGAAACCGTTTACGTCAAACTGCAGGATGCCGTGCCCTTCATGGTGGAAAACAACATGGTCGCCTCCGGCGTCACCGCCTCACGCGCCGTCGTCAAGGAATGGCAAGCCAAAGGCGGCAAGGTGCTGGCCACCAGCAAGCCCGTACCCATCAAGCACCTGATCGCCAGCAGCAAAGTGACTGAGGCCGAGCGCGCCCAGCTCACCGCCTACTTTGTGGGCCTGGACCAATCCGCCGACGGCAAGAAACGGCTGGAGTCAATGACCGTGCAGGGCTTTGCGCCGTATGACCAGGCCAAGCTGCTTGAGCTGGGTAAATGGCTGGGGGTTTGATTCCGCAACGCTAGCGGCTCTCTGAAGCCGCCGCAGCCGCAGCAATCCCATCCGCTGACTTCTTCGCAAACTCCGCGCGCAAGGCCTTGAGCTTTTCGCGCGGGTCTTCTTTCACGGTGGCTTTGTCCAGGGCCATCTCGGCGATGAAGCGGCTGGGTGCGCCGGGGATCATGTCGCGGCCTTTTTTGCGTTTGCGCAGCCAGTTCACGGCGAGCGTGCGCTGCGCGCGGGTGATGCCCACGTACATCAGGCGGCGTTCTTCCTGCAGGCGCAATGCAATGCTGTCGGTGTTGACGCCGTCATCGTCTTCCAGCTTGAAGGGCAGCAGGCCCTCGTTCACGCCGGCCAGCACCACATGCGGCCACTCCAGGCCTTTGGCGGCGTGCAGGGTTGAAAGGGTGACCACGTTCTGGTCGCCTTCACGTTCGCTGATGGTGGAGAGCAGCGCAATCGTCTGCACCACTTCCAGCATGGTTTTGGTTTCGGCGGCCACCACGGCGCCTGACGTGTCGTCAATCTGCCCGCCGCAGCGCTGCGCCACCCAGTCGCAAAAATCCATCACGTTGGTCCAGCGTGCGGCGGCCAGCTTTTCGCTGTCTTCGCCGTCGTACAGGTGTTTTTCGTAATCGATTTCCTTGAGCCAGTCGTTCAGGAAAACGCGTGCGTCTTCTGCGCCCACGGTGCGCTTGGCGCGGTATTCCAGGTCGTTCAGGTAGCGGCCAAACTCATGCAGTGAGCCCACCGCCTTGGCCGGCAGCACCGAGCCCAGCGAGTTGCTGAAGAGCGCTTCAAACAGGCTTTGCTTGGACTGGCTGGCAAAGTTGCCCAGCGCGCCCAGCGTCGTGTGGCCGATGCCGCGCTTGGGCGTGGTGACCGCGCGCATAAACGCCGGGTCGTCGTTGTTGTTGACCAGCAGCCGCATCCAGCAGCACAGGTCCTTGATCTCGGCACGGTCAAAAAAACTTTGCCCGCCCGAGACCTTGTAGGGAATGTTGGCCTTGCGAAAGGCTTTCTCAAAAGGCTTGGCCAGGTGGTTGGCGCGGTAGAGCACGCAAAAGTCTTTCCACTCCTTGAACTGCCCGCCCTCGGCCTGCAGGCTGCCTTCGGCGCGCAGGCTCTGGATGCGGGCTACCACGCGCTCGGCCTCGTGCTCTTCGCTGTCGCAGTCGATCACGCGCACCGGCTCGCCTTCGCCCAATTCGCTGAACAGCGTCTTCGGAAACAGCTTGGGGTTGGGGCCGATCACGTTGTTGGCCGCGCGCAGGATGGCGCTGGTGGAGCGGTAGTTCTGCTCGAGCTTCACCACCTTGAGGTTGGGGTAGTCCTGCGGCAGCTTCTTCAGGTTGTCCAGCGTGGCGCCGCGCCAGCCGTAGATGGACTGGTCGTCGTCGCCCACGGCAGTAAAGCGCCCGCGCGGGCCCACCAGCAGCTTGAGCATTTCGTACTGCGTGGCATTGGTGTCCTGGTACTCGTCGACCAGCACGTGGCCCAAAGAGTCCTGCCACTTCGTGCGTACGGCCTCGTGTTCGCGCAGCAGCTTGAGCGGCAGGCCCACCAGGTCGTCGAAGTCCACGCTCTGGTAGGCCGTCAGGCGCTCTTCATAGTGCGCCATCACGCGGGCGATGGTGCGCTCTTCATCGCCGTTGGCTTGGGCCATGGCCTCGGCTGCGTTCAGGCCCATGTTTTTCCACAGGCTGATGGTCCATTGCCACTGCCGTGCGGTGGCCGCATCGGTGCTGCCGCCGGCGTCCTTGATGATGCTGGTCACGTCGTCGCTGTCGAGGATGGAAAACTGCGGCTTCAGGCCCAGCGCCGCGCCGTCCTGGCGCAGCATGCGCACGCCCAGCGCATGGAAGGTGCAGACCAGCACGCCTTTGGCGGGTTTGCCGATCAGGGCTTTGGCCCGTTCGCGCATTTCGGCGGCGGCCTTGTTGGTGAAGGTGATCGCGGCGATCTGCTCGGGCTTGAGGCCCGACTGGATCAGCCGGCCTATCTTGTGCGTGATCACCCGCGTCTTGCCCGAGCCGGCGCCGGCCAGCACCAGGCAGGGGCCATGCAGGTAGTTGACGGCTTCTTGCTGGGCGAGGTTCAGGCCGGAGGCGATGGGGGACGCAGGAGAAGGTGACGACATGCAGGCAGACGGGTGGGGCCGGGGGAGGAAGTCCAGACGGAAGACAAAGAAGCAGCGGGAATCATAGCCAGTCAGCGCCGGTCAGCCCATCCCGTTGTTTGCCGGTGACAATATGCTTTGTGTTAAGCATTCTCCTCATCACCTTTCCATTTTTTGCCCTGGTTTTGTGCGGTTACGTGGCGGCGCGCCGCGCGATGCTGCCGCAGGCCGCCATCCCTGGCCTCAATACCTTTGTGCTGTATTTCGCGCTGCCCTGCATGCTGTACCGCTTTGGCGCGGGCACACCGATTGCGCAGCTGCTGGACGCCAGCCTGGTGGCCGTCTATTTGGTGTGCGCGCTGCTGATGGTGGCGTTTACCGTGATGCTTACGCGCAAGGGCCGCATTGCCTGGAACGACGCGTCTTTCGGCGCGCTGGTGGCGGCCTTTCCCAACACCGGCTTTATGGGCGTGCCTCTTTTGGTGGCGCTGCTGGGCGCGCAGGCCGCCGGCCCGGCCATCGTCACCATCTTGGTCGATTTGCTGGTGACGAGTTCGCTGTGCATCGCGCTGTCGCGGCTGGACTCGGCCGATATCCATGGCGCCGAGGTTGCCGCGCAGAAAGCGCTGAAAGGCGTGGCGCTCAATCCCATGCCTTGGGCCATTGTGCTGGGCGCGCTGTCGTCCGGCTTTGGCGTGGCGTTGCCCGGGCCGGTGATGCAAACGGTGGGGCTGTTGGCCGACGCGGCCTCGCCGGTGGCGCTGTTCACCATTGGCGCGGTGCTGGCGCGCTCTCAAATGAATAGCACGGCAGCCACGCCCCTCAAGGAGTACGTGCCGGTTGCGCTCATCAAACTGGTGCTGCACCCGGTGCTGGTGGGCTTGGTCGGGCTGGGCGCCATTGCCGTGGGTGTACCGCTGCAGCCGTTTGCGCTCACGGTGATCGTGCTGGTGGCAGCGCTGCCCAGCGCCAGCAATGTGGCGTTGCTGGCCGAGCGCTTTGGCGCCGACAACGGGCGCATCGCCCGCATCATCCTGCTGTCGACGGTGCTGGCCTTCTTCAGCTTCTCGGCAGCGGTGGCCCTGCTGACCTGAGCCGGCTGCGGCGGTGGGGCCTTTCCGGCCGCTGTTACAAAAAACCTGAAAAAAGACGGCCCCGCGCTGTCGATTTCGCCCAACCCATTCGTCGTACCGGTAAGAGCAGGATGTTTCTGCCCGGGATGTCCGGGCTCTCCGCTCCCAACTTCAAGGGGTCCGAAATGAAATTCATGGTTCTGATCAAAGCCGACAAACACAGCGAAGCCGGTGAAATGCCCAGCGAAAAGCTGCTGGCCGACATGGGCAAGTTCAACGAGTCACTGGTCAAGGCCGGCGTGATGCTGGCGGGCGAGGGGCTGCACCCCAGCGCCAAGGGCGCGCGCGTCAGGTTCTCGGGCGGCAAGCGCAGCGTGATCGACGGGCCGTTTCCTGAAACCAAGGAGCTGGTGGCCGGGTTCTGGATACTGCAGGTCTCCTCAAAAGAAGAAGCGATTGAATGGGTCAAGCGCTGCCCCTTGCCGCCAGAGAGCGAAGCCGAAATCGAAATCCGCCAGGTGTTTTCGGCCGAAGACTTCGGCGCCGAGTTCACGCCCGAGCTCCGCGAAGCCGAAGAGCGGCTGCGCCGGCAGGTCGAGGCGCAGACCGGCGCGCGGAGCTGAAGCCCTCGGGCCCGCGTTTGAGGTAAAAACCGGGTTCCAAAGGAGACCCTACGCATGCAATACATGATCCTGCGCAAATCCGACGCAAGCACCGAGGCGGGCGAGCTGCCCAGCCCCGCGCTGCTGGCGGCCATGGGCGCCTACAACGAGGAACTGGCCAAAGCCGGCATGCTGCTGGGCGGCGAGGGCCTGCAGGCCAGCTCAAAGGGCGCACTGATCCGGTTTTCCGGCGGCAAGCCCACGGTGACCGACGGTCCCTTCACCGAGTCCAAAGAGCTGATCGCCGGCTTCACCATGATCGAGGCGGCTTCGCGGGAAGAAGTCCTTGAATGGCTCAAGCGCTGGCCGCAGGAAGATGCCAACGGCAACACCTCGCTGGAAATCCGTGAAGGCGGTTGCCCCGGCGGCCTGCGCGGTGTGGCCGGTGAGGGCGCACCGCCCCTGCCGGAGGGTTTCCGCCGCTTCATGATTTTGCTCAAGGCCAACGAAAGGGCCGAAGCTGGCATCGTGCCCGACAGCCAGTGGCTGGGGCGCATGGCGGAGCACAACGACGAAGCCGTCAAGGCCGGCGTGCTGTTGATGGGCGAAGGGCTCAAGCCCAGCGCCAGCGCGTCCCGCATGAAATTCACCCGGGGCAAACCCAGCGTGATGGACGGGCCGTTTGCCGAAGCCAAGGAGTTGCTGGCCGGTTTCTGGATCATCCAGGCGCGTTCGCTGCAGGCCGCGGTCGACTGGGCGCTGGCCTATCCCTTTCCGTTTCGCGATACGGAAGAGGTTGAGGTGGAAATCAGGCTGCTGTATGAAGCCGCCGATTTCGTTCCGGCCTGAGGTTCAGGGCTTCGGCCAAAAATAGTTGAAATTTTTTGGCTGGGCGTGTCGATTTTGCGTTTTCCGTTCGTCGTACCGGTAGAGCGGACGTTTTTTGAAGGCCGTAAAGGCCCGATAAATCCAGCGCTCGCCCATTTATCGAAGTGAACGAACACCAACTTAAGGGACTAAAACATGTTCAAGACCATCGCCATCGTTGTCGCCGTCGCCATCGTCGTTTTTATCGTGGCCGTGCTCATACTGGCCTCCAACAAGCCCGACACCTTCCGCGTGCAGCGCCAGACCACCATCCAGGCGCCACCCGAAAAAATCTTCCCGCTGATCAACGACTACAAGCAGTGGGCCGCCTGGTCGCCCTGGGAGAAGAAGGATGCCGCCATGAAGCGCAGCTACAGCGGCCCGGCCACCGGCAAGGGCTCGGCATACGCCTGGGAAAGCAAGGAAGTCGGCACCGGCGACATGTTGATCACCGAGTCCGTGCCGTCTTCCGTCATCAGGATTGACCTGAACTTCAGCAAGCCTTTTGAAGCGCACAACAAGGTGGTCTTCAGCATCCAGCCGCAGGCCGGCGGCAGTGTCGTGAGCTGGGATATGTCCGGCCCCGCGCCCCTGATGGCCAGGGTCATGCATGTGTTCTTCGATATGGACAAGATGGTAGGCAAGGATTTCGAGGCGGGCCTGGCCGGCCTGAAGACCGCTGCAGAAAAGTAAGCCCGGATCACCCATCCCGCACCACCCCACATTCAAGGAGTATTCAAATGCGATTCATGATGCTGATGATCCCCAAGGGCTACGAAACCGCCGCCGCGGGCACGATGCCGGATGCCGACGCCGTCGCCGCGATGATGAAGTACAACGAAGCGCTGCAAAAAGCCGGCGTGCTGGTCGCGCTGGACGGCCTGCACCCGCCTTCCATGGGCGCACGCGTGACTTTCCCGGGCGGCAAGGCCCATGTCAGCGACGGCCCCTTTGCCGAAGCCCGCGAAGTGCTGGGCGGCTACTGGATGATCAATGTGGCCTCACGTGCCGAGGCCATCGAGTGGGCCTCACGCTGCCCCGGTGGTGAAAACGAAATCATCGAAGTGCGCCAGGTGCAGGAGATGTCGGACTTTCCACCCGACGTGCAGGAGGCCGCCGCCGGCTTCACGGAGATGCAACAGGCGCCGAGCGGAAAAAACAAGGGCGCCTGAAGCCGCATGGCGTCCCATGAAACCCATCGCGCCATCGACGCCGTCTGGCGCATCGAATCGGCCAAGGTCATCGCCAAGGTTGCACGCATGGTGCAAGAGGTGGGCCTGGCCGAGGAGATCGCCCAGGACGCGCTGGTCACCGCGCTGGAGCGCTGGCCCAAGACCGGCGTGCCGGACAACCCGGGCGCCTGGCTTATGGCCGTGGCCAAGCGCCGCGCCATCGACCACCTGCGGCGGCGCAAGCTGCTCGCGCTCAAGCACGAAGAGCTGGGCCATGAACTCGAGCTGGAGCAGGAAATGGCTTTCGCCGATGTAGATGAGCCCGGCTCCGGCGAAGACGGCGCCGACGACTATGGCGATGATTTGCTACGCCTCATCTTCACCGCCTGCCACCCGGTGCTGTCGACCGAGGCGCGGATTGCCCTCACGCTGCGGCTGCTGGGCGGGCTGAGCACTGACGAAATCGCACGCGCCTTTCTGGTGCCCGAGCCCACGGTGGCCCAGCGCATCGTGCGCGCCAAACGTACGCTGGCCGAGGCGCGTGTGCCCTTTGAGGTGCCCGGCCCCGAAGAGCGCGGCGCGCGGCTGGCCTCGGTGCTGGAGGTCATTTATTTGATCTTCAATGAAGGCTACTCAGCCACCTCGGGCGGTGACTGGATGCGGCCCGCGCTGTGCGATGAAGCCTTGCGCCTGGGGCGCGTGCTGGCTGAGCTGGCGACGCAAGAGCCCGAAGTCCACGGCTTGGTCGCCCTTATGGAAATCCAGGCCTCACGCGCCAAGGCGCGCACCGGGCCGTCGGGCGAGCCTATCCTGCTGCTGGAGCAAAACCGCGCGCGCTGGGACCATATCCTGATCCGCCGCGGCTTTGCCGCACTGGCGCGCGCCGAGGCGCTGGGCGGTGCGCTGGGGCCGTATGCGCTGCAGGCCGCGATTGCCGCCTGCCATGCACGTGCGCCCACTGGCGCCGACACCGACTGGCAGCGCATCGCCGCGCTCTATGACGCACTGGCGCAGCTGATGCCCTCACCGGTGGTGGAGCTCAACCGTGCCGTCGCTCTGGCCATGGCTTTTGGCCCGGCAACGGGGCTGGAGGTGGCCGATGCATTGCTCGCCGAGCCGCTGATGAAAAACTACCACCTGCTGCCCAGCGTGCGCGCCGACTTTTTGTTCAAGCTCGGCCGGCTCGACGAAGCGCATGCCGAGTTCGAACGCGCCGCCTCGCTCACGCGCAACCTGCGCGAGCGCGAGTTGCTGCTGGCACGCGCAGCGGCTTGCATGCCCGATGGCGCACCGCGCCTTTCCTGAAGCAACTCAGGCTGCAGGCTTGCGCCCGCCCAGCATGCAGGCGATGGCGGCCAGTTGCAGCAGCACGGTCGCGCCGAAGTAAAGGCCGGTGCCCGCGCCCAGATGTGCCGGGCTCCCGCTGCCAGTCACCAGCAGCAGGGCAAACGTTGCCGGCGCCAGCGCCCACAGGCCCTGCGACATGGCCACGATCAGCGCGACCACACGCGGAACATCCTCCTTGACGAACTCCACCTGCGCCACCAGCGGCGGCAGCGAAGTCGCATTGCCGATGCCGACGCCAAACAACACCACGCCCAGCAGGATCAGCGCGGTCTGGTGTTCCGCCGCGCAGGCCAGCAGCAGCGAGCCTCCAATCTGCACCGCGTAGCTCACGCTGGCCACCACGCGTCGATCAGCGTCGGCAGGCATGAATTTACCGACCACTGTTCGGCCACCGATGGCGCAAGCCGTAGCCAGCGCCATCGCCAGGCCTGCACCCTGGGTGCCGAGCGCCGACACCAGCAGCGAATACAGGTGCGTGATCAAGCCGGCTTGAGCGAACAAACTCAGCGCCATCGCCGCCGCCAGCGTGCGAAAGCTGCGGTCACGCCACAGCAGGCGGCCCGGCAGCGGCTTGGCGTGGGCAGAGGTGATGGTGCGTGCCGGCATGCCCGGCGCGTCACCATCGGGCCGCTGGCCCATGCGCTCGGGCGTCTGCACGACCACATAAAAACAGAGGTAAGCCACGACAGCCAGCATGGCGCCACCCACCATCACCGTGGCGGCGGTAAAGCCTATCGCTGCGATCAGCGCGCCCCACAGCGGCGAGAAAATCACGCCGCCCAAACTGGCGCCGTTGTAAGCCTTGGCCAACGCCATGGGCCGCCCGCGCGCAAACCAGGGCGAGATGATGGCGTTGATGCCTGCCGCGCCCATGGTGACCCAGCCGCCGCCCGTCAGCACCGCCGCCAGAAACAGCTGCCAGGGCTGCGCGGCCAGGGCCCAGCCCAGCAAGCCGGCTGCCAGCGCCGCGCAACCTGCGGCGGTCGTGGCGGCCACACCCAGCCGGGCATGCAGGCGCGGCAGGCAGGCCACCACGCCCGCGCCAAAGAGGAAGTGAAATGTCACGGCGCTTGACACCAGCGGCAGCGCCCAGCCGGTGCGCGCGATCACCGCATGCAGAAAAATCGCCGGGCTGTAAAAGCCCACACCCCAGCCGAAGATGGCCAGCACAAAGGCGGCGCGTACCACGGTGGTTCCATAAAAGGCGCGGGGCGCCGGCGGCTGCAGGGTTGGGGTCATTGGCGACTCCATAGGGTTCTCCTTGTCGGGCGGCGTTGATGGCTACATGGCCTTCATGGTGCGGCGAACGCCCGCCTTGATGCTTCGTCATGGAGCGAAGCATGGACCGCGCGATGCTGCTAAGGTAGGCACTACAAGGCCTTAGAACCTGTTTACGATCTAAATGGGGCCGCGTTGGGGTGCAATCGGGATGAGTGGGCCGACAGGGCACGCCGCATGGGCTCATGCCCATGCAAGGGACCGGGTGGCTCAATCGCCCGACCGCCCAGCCGGCCGGCTGGGCGTCGTGCAGCTGCCCCAATGGGGATGCAAACGCGACCGCGTTTGCGTCACCCCAACCCGGAGGGCAAGCGCCTTCTCGGGCGGTCTGCGGCGTTGCGGCGCTAGCCCATAGCTGGGCTATGGGCAGCGCACCGCGCCTTGCATCCCATCCCGAGAAAGCACTTGCGCGGCCCCATTTAGATCGTAAACAGGTTCTTACCCATGATGAATACCAACCAGATCGCCCACATCGCTTCGCTGGTCGGCGAGCCGGCCCGCACCGCCATGCTGATGGAGCTGCTCGACGGCCGCTCGCTCACCGCGCATGAATTGGCCGGGGTCGGCAATGTGTCGCCCCAAACCGCCAGCCGACACCTGGCCTTGCTGGTCGAAGGCGGTCTGCTGTGTGTAGAACAGCACGGCCGCCACCGCTACCACCGCCTCGCTTCGGTGGAAGTGGCCCGTGTGCTCGAAGGCATCACACAACTCGCCTCACAAAACGCGCCCACGCCACGCCGCGCCGTGGTGCCCGGCCCCAAAGACGCCGCCATGCGCATGGCCCGCAGCTGCTACGACCACATCGCCGGCCGCTTGGGCGTGGCCATCGCCCACCATCTGCTGGAAGACGGCGCCATCACCTTTGATGGCGAAGCCGGCCACGTCACCCCCAAAGCCAATGCCGTGCTGGCACGCCTGGGCATCGAGCTGTCAACCTCGCCCACCAGCATCAACAGCAAGCGGCCTTACTGCCGCCCCTGCCTCGACTGGAGCGAGCGCCGCTTTCACGTCGCCGGGCAACTCGGCACGCTGATCTGCAACCACAGCCTGGAGCGCGGCTGGCTGTTGCGCCGCCAGGGCATGCGCGCGCTGGACATCACGCCCAAGGGTGTGGTGGCGCTGCGCGACTGGATGGGGCAGGAGGACTGGCGGCAGGTAACCGAAGGGGATGCCTTTCCTGCGCGCGCAGTGACAGCGTTACGCGCCGCCTGAGCCACTTCCAGCGCTTGCACGAACTGCGGCATCTATGGCTTGACGCTACAAATGCGTTACCGATGCCTGACTTTCTTGCCTCCTTCCGGTGATGGAATGCTCAAATCGCTACTTCAATCGCGAGGCGCTGAAATTCGCAACGCACCGTTGATTCAAGCACCGGATGGGCGCTAATTTTGTCCCAATCAGTTCGTGGCTTTTGTGCTGCTGGCGGATGACCAGATAGGAATTGGTGAGCTCAAAGGTTGAACTCTGGCGAGACGACGCAGAGCAGACGAGCCTTGGTGCCTGCTCTCGCGGATTCACTCGCAAGTTACGCCGCAGCAGTTTGCGGAATTCATTGCGTTAGAAAAGGGAAAAATGATGGAAGACGAAGTCAAGAAAAGAGCGAATTTGGCACTTGCTGCCATCAAGCAGGCTTTTGGGACAGAGGCCGATGAATATGGCGCTACTTTGTTTGTCAGTCACCACCTTGAGGAGATACCCCGGGACTATTGGAAAAAGCACCTTGGAGCTGATAAGCCTGAGCCGTCCGCAGTTCTTGGCTTGCTTGAGCTGAAGTCCAACTGGGGCGAAGGCGAGATCGAGAATTTCGATTTTTCGCTTCCGGATGATGTCACGCAGTACGTCATCTCTGTCAACTTTGACGAAGGTGGTGAGATTGCTGGAATCTCGATGGAAAGTTGATTGCAGTTAGCTCCAGACGATGTCAGAAAATAGCTTCCAGGCAACGCATCTTTCTTCGCGTCGCTACGGGAACTCAGTGATTGTTCCGCAGCATTCACCACGCTAAGCAGTTCAATCAGTTCATGACCAAACACACCATCGCCGCCGTCATGGTTCACGTAGGAAACGTCGCGGAGGCTTTCACCTGGTACGAGCGCGCATTTCCCGGGGCGGCTCACAAGCGCGTAGCCGGCCAGGATTTCGAGTACCTCAGTGTTGGCGCTGTCAGCCTTGAGCTTGTGCTGTCAGACGCCAAGGTTTCTTCGGGTGCTTCCGGTTCTGTTGTGTACTGGCAGGTTCCTGACATCGAGACCTCGCTGCGCCACTTCCAGTCCATCGGCGCCACCCTTTATCGCGGCCCTGTGCTGATTGAAGAGGGGCAGGCCATGTGCCAGGTGCGGGATCCGTGGGGAAATTGCATCGGCCTGCGAGGGCCTCCCGCCAAATGACGAGACCCTTGAACCAGCCGCCTGAGCCTTCCATCAAGAATCAGCCTATGAAGGCGGAGCAGTAATGAGCCCGGACCCGCACTATTCTTTCGAACACGGAATTGATCATTCAGGGCATGGAGGGATCGCTCCGATCCTGGCCATCGGTCACAAAGTCACAGCACAAGACTTTGTTGAGCGTGACCTTTCAGGAATTCGCGGCGTGAGCGTGTCTCAGCGAGGACTTGCGAAAACGGCAAAGTGGGACGACCTCAATCCGGGATTTCTTTTTGACCGCCTTCGCGGCATTGAATACTTGCGCGTCCTGTTTGATGACACGGTCAACCTGGACGCGCTTGGTCACCTGCCAGCTCTGCGCGAACTGGTGGTTGACTGCCCGAAAGTTCGCGGCTCTCTTCAAGGAGAAATGCGGCACTTGAGATCTGCGCATGTGCGCTGGCCCGATGCGTGCACGGCAGGTCTCAACGCGCCTCATATCGAAAAGCTGGTATTGCTTCGTCCTAAAAGCGAGGACTTGACGACTGTCGGCCATCTAACTTCGCTGGTCGAACTCGATGTGCACTACAGCTCTGCCTTGCATTCGCTGGATGGCATCGGGCATTTCCGCTCGCTGAAGCACCTTGGGATCCATGACTGCTCCAGGCTCGCCGAGATCAATATTGCCCAGGAATGGCCCGGTCCTGCGGAGTTGCTAATTGGCGGCTGCATCCGGTTCGCAAACGCGACCGGTGCACAGAACCTGAGAAATTTAAGGAAGTTGGCTATTTACCGGGGTGCGCGAGGACCGCATGAGGTGCAGTTGCCAAATGTCCTGAAAGACCGGGGTATTGAGCTAGACCTTCGTGGCGTCGCAAGCACCTGGATATGAACGCACTTCCAGCGAAGACCGGAGATCCTCTTCTTTCAGTGGGCATTGCCTGGTCCACCCTACATAGACGTCCTAAATCGCAATCGGGTCCACATCAATCGCCCAGCGAATGAGGCTTTTGAACTCAGCCTGCTGGCGCGTCTCAAACAGCGTTGGCTGCCAGGCTGCAAGGAAACGCTGCAGCGCCGCGCGAGACGGGCTTTCGACCAGCATCTGCGCGCGTTCGATATTGGCCACGCGCTGAATCGTCATCGGCACGGCTGGGTAGGCGGTGACCTGCCCGTTACCGGTGAGTTGCTGCGCCTCGGCCTGGGCGGCTGCCGCGTTGAGGAATCCTTGCGCGACGTCTTGCGCGCGTGCTTCGGCGCGCACCAGGGCTGAAAAGCCGAAGGGCGACATGCCTGCGGCCTGGCGTTCGGCCAGTTGCTGGTCGGCAAATCCCGGGTAGTCGTGTTTTTTGAGTGCTTCAAACAGCGGATGGGCGGGGTGAAAGGTTTGCACCCACATCTCGCTGGCGTCGCTGTGCCGGGCGTCACGGCCTGCGCGGCCACCCGCCTGCATCAGCAAGCTAAAGAGCCGCTCGGGCGCGCGGAAGTCGCTGGAAAAGAGTGCGCCATCAGGGTTGATGGCGGCTACCAGCGTGATGTGCCGGAAGTCGTGGCCCTTGGCGATCATCTGCGTGCCGACCAGCACGTCGACCTCGCCGGCGTGCACGCTGGCGAGTTGTGATTCAAGCGCGCCTTTGAGCCGTGTGGTGTCGGCGTCGATGCGGGCGATGCGGGGCGGCTCGCCGTCGGGCCGTTTCACGCTGGCGAGCAGTTCGGCCAAGAGCTCTTCCAGCCGCTCGGTACCGCGGCCCACCGGGGCGATGTCGATGTTGCCGCAGGCCGGGCAGGCGCGGGGCACGCGTTCGGTAAAACCGCAGTGGTGGCAGCGCAGGGTGCGGTCTATCTTGTGGAAGACGCGGTACGCGCTGCAGTGCGGGCACTCGCTTTTCCAGCCGCAGTCGTGGCAGGCCAGCACCGGCGCATAACCGCGCCGGTTTAAAAAGATCAGCGACTGTTCGCCGCGGGCGATGCGCTGGGCAATCGCCTCCAACAGCGGCGGTGCGATGACGCAGTGCTTGGGCTGGTGGTTCATGTCCACGCGGCGAACGGTGGGCAGGCTTCCCTGTCCGCCGTCATTGGCGGCCACACGTTCGCTCATGGTCAGGCGCTGGTAACGGCCGGCCAGGGTCGCTTGCCAGCTTTCCAGCGACGGCGTGGCGGAGCCGAGCAGCACGCGGCAGGGGCCGTGGTCATGCGTGGCGTCTTCAGTCTCAATCTTGGCGCGGTATACCGCCAGGTCGCGCGCCGAGTAGCGGGCGCCCTCCTGCTGCTTGTAGCTGGGGTCGTGCTCTTCGTCGACCACCAGCAGGCGCAGGTTGGGCAGGGAGGCAAACACCGCCATGCGGGTGCCCAGCACCAGGCGCGCGTGGCCGGCGTGGGCCGCCAGCCAGCTTTTCAGGCGCTGGGCCGGCGTCAGGCCGCTGTGCAGGGCGACTACACGCTCCTTGCCGAGGTGGGCAAACCGCTCTTCAAAACGTGCCTGCAACTGCGGCGTGAGGTTGATCTCGGGCACCATCACCAGCACCTGCGCCGCCGGGTCTTGTTCCAGCACGCGGGCTGCGGCGCGCAAATAGACCTCGGTTTTGCCGCTGCCGGTGGCGCCAAACAGCAGCGCGGGCCGCGTATCTGCATCAAATTCGGCTATAGCCCTTGTCTGCTCTAGGCTTGGCGCTATCAAATTAGTAGTAGATGGCGCGTGGCTGGTATCTGCCACGGGGCGCTTCAGGCGCCGCGCCAGCTGCACGCTGCTGAGGTCGCGCAGCTGCGGCGGCAATGCCGCCAGCGCCACCTCGCCCAGAGAGCGCTGGTAATAGCCGGCGGTGAACTGCACCAGCTTGCGCCAGGTGGCCGACAGCGGGGGCAAACCCTCCAGCACGCCGGCAACGTGCCGTGTCTGCATCTCCAGCAGGGCGCCGCTGTCGGGCAGGACTTCCCACACCACGCCCAGCACCTCGCGTTTGCCCAGCGGCACACGGACCAGCGCACCGGGAGCGAGTGGCAATTCACTTTGGTAAGTGAGCGGCCCGGCGATGGAACTGTGCGCGGGGGCCGCAACGACGACTTGTAGCCAATGGCTCATTTGGAGTAACTAAATGTGTTTAATTCTTGAGAGATACATCCAAAGAAAGCGCTAAGTCCTTGATTTAACGACGCTTTACAGATTTCCAGTTTTTCTGTGGATAACTTTGTTGATAGCTTGCCCACTGGCGCTGCGGAGCCTTGTAAATCAAGGGTTTGCTTAAATTGCCCAGAAAAAAAGCAATTTAAAGTCTCTATATAAATCAACAACTTACAAGCGCTATTGCTTTGATAGCGCCGGGGAACCCGTAAGCCCCTCATTGCCGCAGCGCAACAAGATTTTTGTGCATAAGTCCGGTCGCCATTGCACCATTTTGTGCTAGTGGGGGATAAAACAGGTCACCAAACTGTGGCCTTTTGGGCCTTTGCCGGCGGGCTTAGCCTCGGGCCATGCGCATTGCGCGAGAGTGAGCGTGCACTGCGCGCACCAGGACCTCGACACTTTCCGGCGGTGTGTGCTGGCTGATGCCGTGCCCGAGGTTGAAAATCTGGGTTGGACCGGGCCGGCCGGCATCGGTATGGGGCGCACCAAAGCTGTCCAGCACGGCCGCCACTTCGGCTTCAATCTGGGCCGGGTTGGCAAACAGCACGTTGGGGTCGAGGTTGCCCTGCAGGGCCTTGGCGTGGGGGCCGTTTTCACCGACCAGCGCGCGGGCGCGGGCCAGGTTCACGGTCCAGTCCAGCCCCAGCACTTCGCAGTCCAGCTGGGCCATGGCCTCCAGCCACTGGCCACCGCCCTTGGTGAAGACCAGGCGGGGGATCTTGACGCCTTCATGCTCACGTTTGAGCTGGCCCAGCACACGTGCCGTATAGGCCAGGCTGAAGGTCTTGAAGGCCGCGTCGGCCAGCACGCCGCCCCAGCTGTCAAAAATCATCACGGCCTGGGCGCCGGCCTCGATTTGCGCATTCAAGTAGGTGGCCACCGCGTCGGCGTTCACGGCCAGCATTTTGTGCATCAGGTCAGGGCGCTGGTACAGCATGGTCTTGACCAGGCGGTAGTCGTCAGAGCCCGCGCCTTCGACCATGTAGCAGGCCAGCGTCCAGGGGCTGCCTGAAAAGCCGATCAGCGGCACGCGGCCGTTCAGCGCCTTGCGGATCGACGTGACGGCATCAAACACATAGCGCAGCTTGGCCATGTCGGGCACTTCAAGCTTTGCCACGGCAGCCTCGTCACGCACCGGCGTGGCAAAGCGCGGGCCTTCGCCGAGGGCAAACGACAGGCCCAGGCCCATGGCGTCGGGCACGGTCAGGATGTCGCTGAACAGAATGGCGGCGTCTAGCGGGTAGCGCGCCAGGGGCTGCAGCGTGACTTCGGTGGCGTAGTCGGTGTTGGTGGCCAGGCCCATAAAGCTGCCGGCCTGGGCCCGCGTGGCGCGGTATTCAGGCAAGTAGCGGCCGGCCTGGCGCATCAGCCAGACGGGGGTGTGGTCGGTAGCCTGGCGCAGGCAGGCACGCAAAAAGGTGTCGTTTTGGAGGGGTGCGAACATGTCCTGATTGTCTCAGGTGTCCGATCAGTCCTCCCGCGCCGGGATATAGGCCCGGCTGGCCTGGGCACTGGCACTGGCGCGGGTTCAGACTTACCATGGCCGGAAAGCGTCAAGGAGCCCGTCATGCGCATGAACGACCAGGAGTATTTCCGCAGCTGCATCGCCAAGGAGCGGCACCTGGCGCAGCTGCTGGGCCACACGCGCATTGAAGAATGCTATGAGAGCGCGGGCACCCTTTGGGACAGCGCCCAGGCCCTGCCGCAGTGGACGCGCGACTGGCGCGCCTGCGGGCCCCTGATGACGGCTTACGGCATCGCGGTGGCTTATGAAGACGGCGGCGTGAGGCTGGGCGCCACCACGGTGCACTTCAGCGACCACCCCAACCGCGACCGCGCCGTGATGTACGGCGTCGTCAAGGAGGTCATCTTCCGGCTGGAGCACCACAAGACGGTGCCGGTGATGGCGGCTACATCTTCAGCGTCTTGATGAAGGCTTCCAGCTCGTCAATCGGCAGCGGCCTGCAAAACAAATAGCCCTGGTAGCAGTCGCAGCCGTGGCGCGACAAGAAGTCGCGCTGCGCCTCGGTCTCCACCCCCTCGGCCACAACGCCCAGGCCCAGGCTTTGTGCCAGGCCGATGATGGTGCGGGCGATGGCGGCGTCGTTCGGGTCGCGCAGGATGTCTTCCACAAACGACTTGTCGATCTTGAGCTGGTCCAGCGGCAGGCGTTTGAGGCACGACAGCGACGAGTAGCCCATGCCGAAATCGTCGAGCGACAGCGTCACGCCAATCTTCTTGAGTCTGGCCATCTTGGTGATGGTGATTTCCATGTCCTCGGCCAGCAGGCTTTCCGTCAGCTCCAGCTTGAGTTTGTGCGGGCTGACTTTGGTTTCCTTCAGCGCGGCCATCACCAGGTCGACGAACTCCGGGTGGCGGAACTGGCGCACGCTCACGTTGACGGCGATGCTCAGCGCGGCCGTCTCGGGGCGGTGGGCCCAGGCGGCCAGCTGGCGGCAGGCGGTCTCCAGCGCCCACTGCCCCAGCGGCAGAATCAGCCCGGCCTCTTCGGCCGCCGGGATGAACTCCGAAGGCGGCACCAGGCCGCGCTCGTCGTGCTGCCAGCGCAGCAGGGCCTCCACGCCGGTCATGCGGCCGTCGCGCCCCACCTGCGGCTGGTAATACAGCAGGAACTGTTTTTCGCGCAGGCCGCGCCGCAAGTCGGACTGCAGCGCGGCGCTGGCCGTCACGGCGGCCTGCATCGCGGGGTTGAAAAAACAGACCGTGTTGCGCCCCGCCATCTTGGCCTGGTACATCGCCAGGTCGGCCTGCTTGAGCAGGTCGCCGATGTTGTTGAGCGTCTGGTTGAAGGCGGTCACGCCGATGCTGCAGGTGCTGTAGTGCTGGTAGCCGGCCAGGCTGTAGGGCTCGCTCAGCGCCGCCAGGATCTGCCCGCTCACGGTCTCGGCCTTCACCGTCGCCTCGCGCGGGTCCTGGCCCAGGTCTTCCAGCATGACCACAAATTCGTCCCCGCCCAGGCGCGCCACCGTGTCGGTCACCCGCACGCAGGCCGACAGGCGCCTGGCCACCTGCTGCAGCAGCAAGTCGCCTTTCTGGTGGCCCATGGTGTCGTTCAGCGTCTTGAAATTGTCCAGGTCGATGAACATCAGCGCGCCTTCACGCGGGTGGCGGCGGTTGTGGCTCAGCGCCGCGTCCAGGCGGTCCATCAGCAGCTGGCGGTTGGGCAATTGCGTCAGCGGGTCGTAGAAGGCCAGGTGCTTGATCTCGCTTTCGGCTACCTTGCGCCGCGTGATGTCGCGCCCCACCGCCACCCAGTGCGTGAAGAAGACGCCGGCATCGTCGGCCACAGGCACGATGTCGACTTCCATCCAAAAATGCCGGCCGTTTTTTTTGTAGGTGATGAGTTCGGCCTGCACCGGCTCGCCTTTCTGGAAGGCATTGCGCATGCGTTCGAGCTCGCTGCGCTGCGTCAGCGGCCCGCACAGCAGGCGCGGCGAATGGCCCAGCGCTTCCTCGGGGCTGTAGCCGGTGTGCTGCTCAAAGGCGTTGTTGACAAAAATAATGCGCAGCCCGGGCCGGCCCGAGGGCACGGCCTCTGCAATCAGCACGATGTCGTTCAGGCGCGAGATGCTGGTCTCCAGCAGCATCAGCTGCTCCCTGGCCTTGCGCCGCTCGCTCACATCACGAAAGTAAATCGCCAGCCCGTCGGGGAAGGGGTAAGCGCGTATTTCGAACCATTTGTCCAGCGGCGCGTACAGGGCTTCAAACTCCACCTGGTAATTGCCTTCGACCGCCGCCCGCACCTGCTCTGAAAACAGCGTATTGATGGCGCCCGGAAACTCCTTCCAGATGCTTTTGCCGAGCAACTGCGTGGAGGGTTTGCCCAGCAGGCGCGCGCCCTCGCGGTTGAGGTAACTGAAGCGCCACTGCGTATCGAGCGTGTAAAACCCTTCGGTGATGCTTTCGAGGGTGATGCCCAGGCGCGTGGCCAGGCGCTGGGCGTCTTCTTCCGTGTGCTGCGCGGCCTGCACGGCCTGCAGGTGCCGCGCGTCCAGTTGCGCGGCGGCCAGGCCGGCGAGTGTTTCCAGGTCTTCTTCCTGCGCGGTGCTGAGGTTTCGCGCCGCCTTGTCCATCACGGCCAGCACGCCCAGCAGGGCGCCGCCCTCGCGCAGCAGCGGCAGGCCCCGGTAAAAGCAGATGTCGGGCGCGCAGCGCGCCGGCAGCTGCGGCTGGCGCGGCGGGGCTTCCAGCGTCGCTTCGCACAGCGCTACCAGCCCTTCGCGCTCCTGGGGCGAAAACCCGGTGCCCGCGCGGAACACGGCCTTGCCGCCTTCAAACGCCACGATGACGGCAATGGGCGCCGCGCAGGCGCGGGCCGCCAGCCGGCTGAGCCGGTCGGCGCCGGAATGCGGCAGCACATGGAGTGCCAACGCGGGATCAAGCGTGGGATCAAGGGTGGGAGTGGAGACGGACACGGAAAAGGCACCTGCAATGGAGAACAGTCAATCAACGATGCTGACGCATGGCGCGGGGTTTTTGCCGCGAGATTTGCAAGTGTTGGCGAGAAAGCGTTGCAAAACGTTCCGTCACTTACTCACGTACGGTTTTGTCCTACGCTGCGGATATGCCGCACCTCACGCGAGGTGATTGCGTCATCCCCCAAGCTGCACCACCCTCCCAGACGATCTCTCGATTAGCGTTTTTTTCCAGGCAAGGATCCATGAGCCCTCTCGAACTCGACCAGTTGCAGCAGTGCCCCGACATTCCCACATTGCGCAAGGTCCTGAAAAATATGTGTGAACGCTTCGGCTCGGTCAAGCAGCTCAACGTCCTGCCGGCTGCCCACGCCGGCAAGCAGCAGGCGCTGTGCTTTTTGCGCATGGCGTCCGAAGAGGAGGAGCAAAAACTCATGAGCGGCCTGGGCATAGGCCGTTTTGGCGGTGAGCTGGTGGTCGTTGTAGACCTGCTTGCGGCCGAGCGGCCGCAGACGGAAAGCGCGTGGGGCTCACTCGCCTGAAGGGCGACTGCCTGGCTCGTTTATGGCGCGATTATTTTGCGGCGACTTCGGCTGAAGGATGCCGCAGCAGCAGGCGGTCCAGCGCATTCAGCGTGTCATACGACTCCGCAAAATCGGCAAACAGCGCCGCGTTGTCCGGTGCGGCGGCCTTGCCTTGCCAGGCGGCGCGGAACTGCTCGAAGATTTCGCCGAAGGTCTTTTTGCCGTCTATCAGCGCGAGGATTTTTGCGCCGTATTTGCCGGGGTTGACCGTCAGCGCGACGCCCGAATGCTGGTGCCTGAGCATGAAGGGCTGGCCCTTGTTGCTCCCGAACACCTGCGCCGCGAGCTCACCCGTCAAGGGCTCATGGTAGAAAAAAGGCACATAGGCAGGGTTGCCATACGGCGCGGTGCACGCCGCATCACGCGTCAGGTAGAGCGAGTGCGTGATGATGGTGCCGGACATCAACTCGGCCATTTCATACTGCCTTCTGCGCGGCAGCTTGCGCAGCGCCGCGGCCATGGCCGGCGGCTTGCTGCCCAGCACCATGTGCGGCAGGTAAGGTGAGCGGCCGCGCTGCACGTCGGTGAATTCCAGGTGCATGCCGTGCCCGCCTGGTGCGCCGTCGGCCTTGCCGCCCAGCCAGTCGAAGAGCTCGCCCACGCTGTACGAGCGGTCCTGCGAATGCAGCAGCAAGTCGTAAATGCCGGCGTCCCCGGCCTTGTGGTCGCTGTGCAGGTATTCGCTGCGCATGAACCCGTTGGTGGGCGGCAGGCTGCCCAGCAGGTCGCGGGTGTTGGCGATCTTGCGCTGCGCATCCGCCTCTTCGCCATTGACCAGGCGCATCAGCGCCTGCATCTGGTAGACGCCGGTGCGGCCGGTGGTGGCATACACCATCAGCCCGATGGCGCCGTCTTCCTTCAGCACACTCAGCAGCGCCTTGAAGCCCAGGTCGGGGTCGGCCAGGTGGTGCAGCACGCCGCTGGAGTTGATGTAGTCAAACTTGCCAAGCTGCGCGGCCAGTGCCGGCAGGTTCAGCAGCGAGTCATGCACCCAGGTGATGTTGGTCAGCCCGCGGATCTCCGCACGTTTTTTGGCCAGCGCAATGCTGGCCTCGCTCATGTCCAGGTGCACCACCTGCGCATCGGTGTGGCGCAGCTGCTCCGCCAGGAAGATCGTCGCATCCCCCGTGCCCCCGCCCGCCACCAGCGCCTTGAAGCCGCTCTGGAAAGACTGCTTCCCGGCAAAGCAGTAGTGGTTGATCATCGGCAGGTCTTCCAGCCACGTCAGCACCAGCCGCTTGCGGTCGTCTTCCGGGTTGCAAGGCGGGTACGGCAGCGCCTCATATTGGTTTCTGACTTCGGGCAGGTAGTTATCAGGCATGGCGTCTTCCGGAAAAACAAATAGCGAAACGCGTATTGTCTCGCTCAAACCGGTGACGGCGTGGAACCAGCTTTGCCGGGCCACAGCCGTCGCCCCTGAGGGGGGGATCCGGCTACACGAAGTGAGCCGAGACGGGGGTGTGCTTGCCCTACCTGACGGGTAGGAACTGGAGGAAGGTTCCGCCGAGCAAGTTCTGCACGTAAGTGATCACGGCGCGGCGGTACTTCTCCGTCAGCACCGACGACAGCAAATCCAGCCGGCCGATGATCTTGCCGAATTCGCGCTCAAAGCTCAGGTTGCGTTCACGCTCGGTGATCTCGTCGGCCAGCAGCAAGGGCTGCCCGGCTGCATTGCGCCGGGTGGACAGCATCCACACCGCGATTTCGATGTTGCGTGCGGCGTTGTAGATGTACTGCGCGTCCAGGCTGTCGGTCAGGTAGAAGTCTGTCTTGCCGCCGTGGGCGGTGACCACCATGTCGGCACTCGCATAAATAAATGCCGCCACGCGGTCCCCCTTGAAGTCCGGGCCCAGCGCCAGTGACAGCGCGGCGATGTCGCGTTTGCCCTGCAGCTCGCGCCAGGGCGTGCGCGTGTCCACCGCCACGCGCAGCTGGGCCAGCGCCGCATCGCGGCTGACGGTGCTGGTTTTGCGCCACTCGGCCGGGTTGCGCCGGTACAGCTTGTCGGCCAGACGCATCAGGCTCTCGATGTTGTCGCGCATGCCCAGCGTGGCCATGCGGTTCACGTCCGACTGGGCGATCTCGGTAGAGGTGATGGGCGCGGCCTGCACCTCGCCTTTGTGGATGGGCGCCGGGCTCGCGCAGCCTGCCAGCGCAGCCAGGGCGAACAGGAGGCAAGGAAAAAGGAAGTGGAAAGGAGGCGGCAGGACGGACGGGGCGGGTGGGGAGATCGGTGCCGTGCTCAGGGACATGGCGCATTCTCTGCGGCGCCGCCCTGGCGTGCAAGCATGGCTTTCCCTGTGGCGCTTTCAGCCCTCAGGCCGATGGTGCAGGGTCCCGCACCAGGCCGCGCGAATGCAGCACGCGGTGGTCGATCTTGATGCAGTGGTCCTGCACCACCAGCAGCCCGGCTGCTTCGGCCTTGGCCGCCGCCTCCGCGTTGGCGATGCCCAATTGCATCCACACCGCTTTCGCGCCGATGGCAATCGCTTCGTCGACCACGGGCGGGATGTCTTCGCTGTTGCGAAAGCAGTTCACCAGGTCGATTTTTTCGTGTTTGGCGGCTTCCAGCAGGGTGGCGTAGGCTTTTTCACCCAGCACTTCAGCGGCGTTGGGGTTGATGGGGATGATGCGGTAGCCGTTGGCCTGCATGTAGCGCGCCACATCAAAGCTGGCGCGGTGCGGCTTGGGCGACAGGCCCACCACCGCGATGGTGCGGCAGTGGTTGAGGATGTGCGGCATGCGTTCGGCGGGGGGAATAGCGCTCATGGAATGCGTCTTTCGGTAGGGTGGTCGGGCCGCGTGCCGGGGTGCGTTGGACGGAGGCCGCTTCAGGCGTCCTTGTATTTCACCGAGCAGCCATACGCGCGGCTGGAGGCCACGCTCAACGGCTTGCCGCCCAGCGCTTCCGTCAGGCCCTGGCGCACATAGTTGGTGGCGGTCTTGATGTCGTCGACGCGGGCCGACGGAATGCTGTCGATACCGCCGGCGTACACCAGCTGGCCTTGCGGGCTGATGATGTACATGTGCGGTGTCGTCTTGGCGCCGTAGAGCTGGCCGACCTTGCCGGATTCGTCCATCAGCGTGGCGGTGGGCTGGCCCTGCTTTTCGGCCATCCAGCCGGCCAGTTTGGCCGGCGCCAGGTAGTCGCCGCTGGCGGTTTCGGTGGAGTTGATGGCCAGCCACACCACGCCCTTGCCAGTGAATTCTTTTTGCAGGCCCTGCATGTTGCCGCTGTAGTGCTTGCGCACAAAGGGGCAGCCTGGGTTGGTCCATTCCAGCACCACCAGCTTGCCCTTGTAGTCGCTGAGTTTGTGGGACTTGCCGGCGGTGTCGACGGCGGTGAAGTCCGGTGCCGCCTGGCCCACGGCGGCGGGCGCCTGGGCGCGGGCCGTGAAGTGCGCGGCCAGGGGCGCCAGCGCCAGGGCGCCTGAAAACAGGCGGCGGTTCATGAGGGGATTCTCGAAGCGGTAAGACATGGCTTGAACTCCTTGAAAAAGAGAAGACTGGTAAGAGAAAACTACAGCTTGGCCAGCTCGGCCCTCACATCGTCAACCGACAAAATTTCCGACAGCACCACGGGCGCGCGGCCGGGTTTGTAAATCACATACACCGGCACGCCGCTGCGGCCCAGCCGGGCCAGCGCCGCCGTGACGGCCGGGTCGCGCCGCGTCCAGTCGGCGCGCAGCATCGCCACGTTTTTGGCTTTCATGTCGGCCAGCACGTCGGCGTTGGCCAGGGTGGTTTTTTTGTTGTACTGGCAGGTGACACACCAGGCGGCGGTGAAGTCCACGAAGACACTTTGCCCTTGCCCCGCGAGCTGGTCAACCCGGCCCGGCGCCCAGGCCTGCCAGCCGCCGGGGGCGGCGTCGGCTGCCGCGGTCGGCGCGCTTTCTGCGGGTTTGATGACATTTGGGCCTATAGCCCATATGCCTATTGCGCACAGTGCTATCGAAAATGTAGCAATCAGCGTGCGTGCAGTGCCGCGCAAGGTCAGCGCCCAGATGGCCAGGGCCATCAGCACCAGCAGGGCCAGCAGCGCACCCGCGCCGTCGATGCCGCTTTGCTGGCCCAGCACCCAGACCAGCCAGGCCACGGTGGCGAACATCGGAAACGCCATCAGCTGCTTGAAGGTCACCATCCAGGCGCCGGGGCGCGGCAGCGCGCGGGCGACCGCCGGAATGGCGCTGGCCGCCAGGTAGGGCAAGGCCATGCCGATACCGATGGCCGCAAAAATCGCCAGGGCTTCCAGCGCCGGCAGGCCGATGGCGTAACCCAGCGACGCACCCATGAAAGGCGCGGTGCAGGGCGAGGCGATGGCCGTGGCCAGCACGCCCGAGAGGAAGGCATTGACGGTAGGGTTCTTGGCCTGCCAGCCGGCCATGCGGCCCGGCAGGAAGTTGCCGAACTCAAACAGGCCCGCCAGGTTCAAGCCCAGCAGCGTGAAGAGGGCGGCCAGCACCGCCACCACCGCAGGGCTTTGCAAATGAAAGCCCCAGCCCAGCTGCTGCCCGGCCACGCGCAGGCCCAGCAGCAGGGCGCCCAGCGCCAGGAATGACAGCACTACACCCAGCGTGTAGGCCAGGCCGGTGGTCACGCGCGTGGCGGGGTCCTTCACGTGCACAAAACCCACCACCTTGATGGCCAGCACCGGGAACACGCAAGGCATGAGGTTCAGGATCAGGCCGCCCAGCAAGGCGCCGAGCAGGGCCGCGAACAGGCCCAGGGGGGCGCCTGCGGGGAGGCTTGTTGCGCCCGTCGATGCGCCCGTTGCCGCATTGGCCTTGAGCGCCGCTTCCAGCGCAGGCGGCATGGCCACAGCCGCCGCCACGGCAGGCCAGGCGCCTTTGACCGGCGCGTCGATGCGGTACGCGGTGTCGCCCAGCGCCACCACCAGCGGCATGCTGGCGGGGCTTTCCGTGCGCTGGCCGGACAAGGGCACGCTGGCCGTCCATACCGCGCCTTGCCAGGCTTGCTGCCAGGCTGCGGCGGGTTCGATCACGCTGCCGGTTTCGGGATAAAACTCCAGCGTTTTGCCTTGCAGCGCGGCGGGCAGGCCGGCCAGGGAGACCTGGATGGCTTTGTCCGCCACGCCCACCTGGCTGGCGCCGGCCGCAAGGGTTTTGGGCGTGGCCTTGAAGGTTTGTTCAAACAGCTCGCCGCTGGCCGCGGTAGAGCTTTTCACCGGGATGCTCAGCGAGAAGTCACCCTCCTGCGGAATGCACTCCTTGCGGCAGACCAGCCAGGCGGCCTTGAGCTTGACCTGCAGCTGCGTGCCGGCAAAACCGGGCGCCACGGTCAGCGGCACGGGCAGCAGCACGGTTTTTTCGTAGCCGTAGTTGGCCAGCGTGCCGATGGGGATTTTTTTAGGCGTCGGCCAGGCGATCTCGCCCGCGGTGATGCCGGCAGGCAGTTGCCAGATGAGTTCGGTAGGCAGGCCCGAGTCGCCCGAATTCTTCCAGTAGGTATGCCACTCAGGCTGGTGCGTAAGCTGCAGGCCCACCCAGACCGGCTGCCCCGGCTCCACGCCCTGGGGCGCCCAGGCCAGCAGCTCGGCCCGCACCTGCTCGGTCGTGACCACGGCCGCATGGGCGCCGCCGGTCGAACCGCTTTTCAGCGAGAAATTTAATGCGTTGTTTTGGGCGTTTGCCCAGGTGGATAAAGCGCCTGCAGCTATCAAAAACGTAGCAGCTGCTGCGGTGAAGAGGAGGCGCTTGAAATGCATGGTGGAGGTGTGAGCGGGCGGTAGGGGCTTTAGTTCCTGAGGGCGCATGGCTGTCGGTCGGCCCGGCCAGCCTGTTATTACAGCCGTTTTTGGGGCCAACTCGGATAATAGGGGCATGCCCCGCATTGTCCTTGCCACGCTCAACGCCAAATACATCCACGCCTCGCTGGGTTTGCGTTACCTGCTGGCCAATATGGACAAGCATGGCGGCGCCGGCCTGCGGGCGCAGACGCAGCTGCGTGAGTTCGTGATCCAGCAGCGGCCCACGCAGATCGTCGAGGAGCTGCTTGCCCTGGAGCCCCAGGTGATCGGCCTGGGCATCTATATATGGAACGTGGTCGAGACCACCCAGGTGGTGCGCCTGCTGAAAACCTTGCGGCCCGGCATCAAGATCGTGCTGGGCGGGCCGGAAGTCAGCTTTGAAACCGGCGAACAGGAAATCTGCCGCCTCGCCGACCATGTGGTCACCGGCTGGGGCGATGTGAGCTTTCCCAAACTGTGCCGCGCCTTGCTCGACGGCCCCCCGCCGCTGATGAAGGTGATGGCCGGCGAGCAGCCCGCGCTGGAGGCGCTGGCGCTGCCTTACGCCGAATACACGGAAGAGGACCTGGCCAAACGCCTGCTGTATGTCGAAGCCTCGCGCGGCTGCCCCTTCAAGTGCGAGTTCTGCCTCAGTTCGCTCGACAAGACCGCCTGGGCTTTTGACCTGGACGTTTTTATGGCCGAGGTGGAGGCGCTTTATCGCCGCGGCGCGCGCAACTTCAAGTTTGTCGACCGCACCTTCAACCTGAAGGTCGAGAACTCGGTGCGCATCCTGCAGTTTTTCCTGGACCGGATGGCGCCGGATTTGTTTGTGCACTTTGAGGTCGTGCCCGACAGCCTGCCCGACCGGCTCAAGGTGTTGATCGCGCAGTTTCCGGCGGGCTCGCTGCAGTTTGAAGTGGGCATCCAGAGCTTTAACCCCGAGGTGCAGCAGCGCATTTCACGCAGGCAGGACAACGCGAAAACCGCCGACAACCTGCGCTGGCTGGTGAATGAAAGCCGGGCCCATGTGCACGCCGACCTGATCTTCGGCCTGCCCGGCGAAACGTTGGAAAGCTTTGCCGCGGGCTTTGACCGCCTCTACGAACTCGCACCGCATGAAATCCAGTTCGGCATCCTGAAGCGATTGCGCGGCACGCCGATCACCCGCCACACCGCCGCGTTCGCCATGGCCTACGACCCGCAGACGCCCTACACCATTTTGCAAAACTCGACCGTCGACTTTGCCGCCATGCAGCGTATCAAGCGCTTTGCACGCTACTGGGAAATGGTGGCCAACTCAGGGCGCTTTGCACGCGGGCTCAAGCTGCTGCTTGAGCCGGGCTCGGCGTTTGGTCATTTCCTGAACTTCAGCGACTGGCTGTGGCAGACCACCGGCAAAACGCACGAGTTTGCGCTGGAGAAATTGGTCGACCTGCTGTGCGAACACCTGACCGAAGTGCGCGGCCTGGATGGCGGCAAGGTTCGCAGTGCGCTGCTGGCGGACTACCTGGCGAGCGGCGCGCGCGGCAAGCCGCAGTGCCTGGCTGAACTGCTGGGCGCAGCGCGTGTTGCGCCGGTGCAGGCGCTTGCCGGAAAGCAGGGGGCTTCGCGGCAAGGGCGGCATGTGGGGCAGCAGTCGGGGCATCTTGACGAGATCCGGAAGGCGGCTGCGGCGGCTTGAGGCTTGCCGGAGCACCGGCAGGCTTCGACCTCAGCCCGACCGAAGGGGAACCGGGCGAAACCGGAAGGGAACGGGCGCCGCTCACGGCAGGCGCTGACAACGCAGGGGGTGTGCGACTGACAGCGCAGTCGGCGTTATCCGCGCACAGTGAGCAGGGTGCCGCACTGATGCGGCGCGGCATCCAGGGGGATTTATGCGTTCACCGCGTTCAGCAGTTTTTTCCGCCAGGGCATGGCTTGCGCCTGTCATCTGCGCGGTCGTTGTGGGCGGCCTGGTGGCTTGTGGCGATACCGCCCTGCTGCCGCCCGAGGCGGGCATGGGTGCCAACCCGACGCTGCCGCAGCCTGTCAAACGGCTGATTCCCACCGTGAACATCGCGCCGGCCAAAGGCTGGCCCGAAGGCGTGATGCCCACGCCCATGACGGGCCTGGGTGTCACGGCCCTGGCCAGCGGGCTGGACCACCCGCGCTGGGTCTATGTGCTGCCCAACGGCGATGTGCTGGTGGCCGAAAGCAATGCGCCGCCCAAGCCCGAAGACGGCAAGGGCATCAAGGGCTGGGTGATGAAGAAGGTGATGGGCCGGGCCGGCGCCGGTGCGCCCACGGCCAACCGCATCACCTTGTTGCGCGACACCGACGGCGACGGCAAGGCCGAAACCCGCAGCGTCTTCCTGCAAAACCTGAATTCACCGTTTGGCATGGTGCTGGTGGGCAACGATTTTTATGTGGCCAACACCGATGCGGTGGTGCGCTTTCCCTACCAGCCGGGACAAACCAGCATCACGGCTGAGCCCGTCAAGGTGGTCGACTTGCCCGCTGGGCCGATTAACCACCACTGGACCAAAAACATCATCGCCAGTGCCGACGGCAGCAAGCTTTACGTGACGGTGGGCTCCAACAGCAATGTGGGTGAGCGCGGCATGGAGGCCGAGACCGGCCGCGCCGCCATCTGGGAGGTCGACCCCAAAACCGGCAGCCACCGTGTGTATGCCTCGGGCCTGCGCAACCCCAACGGCATGGGCTGGGCGCCCGACACCGGCGCGCTCTGGACGGTGGTGAACGAGCGCGACGAGATCGGCAGCGACCTGGTGCCCGACTACCTGACGTCGGTGCGCGACGGCGCGTTTTACGGTTGGCCCTACAGCTATTACGGCAAGAACGTGGACGAACGCATGCGGCCTGCGCGGCCCGACCTGGTGTCGCAAGCGCTGGCGCCCGACTACGCCCTGGGCTCGCACGTGGCGCCGCTGGGCATGGTGTTTTCCGAGGGCAAGGCGCTGCCGCAGTCTCTGGCTACCGGCGCGTTCATCGGCGAACATGGCTCGTGGAACCGCGTGCCGCACAGCGGCTACAAGGTGGTGTTCGTCCCTTTCCTGAAGGGCCTGCCCGCGGGCTTGCCGGTGGATGTACTCACCGGCTTCCTCAGCCCCGAAGGCCACGCCTACGGCCGGCCGGTGGGTGTGGCGATGGACAAGCGCGGCGCGCTGCTGGTGGCCGACGATGTGGGCAATGTGGTCTGGCGCGTCAGCGGCACCTTGGCAAAGTAATAGGAACTTATAAGCAGAATTGGCCTCTAGCCCAGGCAGCGCATGGGCAAGTAGCTATCAAATTAGTAGCAACCGGCTTGCCGGCCTGAGGCCTGAGGCCTCAGGCCTGCGGCAACACCATGTCGGTGGTGGCCGGGCACACCCAGCGCGGGTGTTCGCGTGAGGTGTCTATGCAGCCGCCCGACTGGTACACGCCCTTGGGCTCGCGCATGCGCAGCATCAGCTCCAGGATCTGCGCGGTCTCCTGCGGGTTGGCCAACGACGCCTTGACGCCGGCTTCGACGATGCTCTCGTTGATGCGCAGCTCACCGGCCGCGTCGGTGTAGGTGGCGTGCCGCCAGTGAAAGAGCTCCAGGCATTTGGCCGTCAGCGTGTAAGGCTGCTCGCGCTTCCAGAAGTTGGTGAACAGGCCGCCGCCCAGGTAGAACACCCAGGAGCCCTCGTAGCCCGACACGTCGGAAGAATGTTCGTCGGGGTTGCGAAACCACAGCCGGTCGCCGGGCACGTAATAGCGCGGCGGCAGGGGCGCCTGCATGGAGCCGTATTCGCGCAAAAACACATCGTGGAACTTGCCCGACATGATGGCGCTCTTTTCCCAGCGCTGTTGCAACGCGGCCAGCAGCGCCGGGTTGCAGGCCTCCAGCTCCTGCGCGATGGCCAGCAGGATCACGTACTCGGTCGCGCGGTAGCAGGAAAACGAATAGAGCTTGCCCGAGGCCTCGGGCTGCGTGGCTTTTTGCAGCGCGGCAATCAGCGCATGGCCGGGGCGCACCGTGAAGCCGTCGTCTTCGGAATAGGCCCAGCAGTCTTCGGGGCGGTTGACTTCGGTGGTGTGGAATTCAAGCGCGGTCTTGCGCGCGGCCACCACGATGTTGCGGCGTATGCGCACCGCCGAGGCCAGCTCCGCATGGCTCGGGAATTCAAACGCCACGGGGCTCAGCAGCATGGCCAGCAGGATTTCCTGCTCCAGGTCGTCCATGCGTGTGGTGTCCAGCTGCAGCCGCTCGGCCAGGCCCAGGGTGTCCAGGCCGGGCGCCCATTGCGCCGCCAGGGCGTTGGGCAGGTAAAAGCGCCTTGCCGCCGCCGATCCTGCCGGCGGCACCATCTCCGCCGTTTCCACGGCGTCCTGCAGGCCGAGCTGCTCCAGCCGCACCAGGAAGCTGTAGGTGGCCGCCGCCAGCGCATCGGCGCTGCCGGCATAAAGAACAATGCCCACAGGGTGCGGGCTGGCGGCAGAAGAGGTGGGTGCTGCAGTCATGCTGCCAAAGAGTATCTTTGCTTGCGGCCTGCCCGGCAATGGTGGAAATACCACGGAGCCGGTGCAAGATTCGCGTCAGGCGTAGGTAATCCAGCTCGCGTGCTCGGGCGCATCCAGGTGCGGCAACGTGTTGTAGGTCACCAGCATGTGGCGCTTGGGTGTGAACGCGAACTCCGTGACCGAGCAGTTGCGGATGCGCAGGTTGAGCTCAATGGTGGTCTCGGGGCTGGTGCCCAGCACATGGCCGACAGCCGTTGAGATAGGCCCGCCGCTGGAAACCAGCAGCACATTGCCGGTGTGGGTGCTGCGCACGTGGTCCAGCACATCGGTCACACCCGCGACGAATTCGTTGTAGCTGGGCATGCCCTTGGGGCTGACCACCCCGGCCATCCACTGCGCCAGGCCGTCGCGCAGCAGGCGGAAGTGGCCGCGGTATTCCTCGGGTGTGGTGGGCTTTTCAAGCTTGTGCGGGTGGATGGCGCCGATGACGGCGTGGCTGTCGTATTCGTTGAGCCCGGGGCGTTGTGTGGCCTGCATTTCAGCGCCCATGCCTTCGCAAATCCCCGCAAAGGTATTGATCTGCCGCTGCAGCGTGCCGGTTAAGGCCGCGTCGAAGGTGATGCCCTTGTACTTGAAGTACTCACCCAGCCGCACGCTTTGCTGGCGCCCCATGGGGCTGAGCACGTCGTAATCGTCTTCGCCAAATGAGGCCTGGCCGTGGCGCACGAGGTAGAGGGTTCCCATGGGCAAATTGTGGCTACATGGGGACGGGCACCCAGTCTCGCGTGTGACCGGCTCAGGCCCCAGCTAGCACTTTGGCGACAGTGGCGGTGTCTACGTTGCCCCCGCACAGCGTCGTGCCTACGACTTGCCCCTTGAGCTGGTTGCGCTCCTGCATGGCGGCCGCAAAGCTGGCCGCGCCCGCGCCTTCGGCCACGTTGTGCGTGTCGGCATAGAGGTCACGCATGGCCTGGGCCACCTCATCGTCGGTGACCTTCACGATGCGATCCAGATGGGGCAGCAGGATGGCCAGTGCCGCAGGGTCGGCGACGCGGCAGGCCATGCCGTCGGCCAGTTGTGTGGTGACTGGCGCCTCTACCACGCGCCCCGCCGCCAGTGAGTCGGCATAGGTGGTGGCGTGCGCGCTCACCACGCCCACGATGCGCAGCGTGCGGCCCAGCGCCAGCTTGGCGGCGATCGCCGAGCACGCGCCCGAGCCCTGGCCGATGGGCACATAGACAACGTCGAGTTTCGGCACGGCCAGCATGAACTCCCACCAGTAGGTCGCCACACCGCGCAGCAGACCGGCATCAAAGCTGGGCACCATGTGGGCGCCACGTTCCGCGGCCAGCGCCATCGCAAACTCACGGCTGGCCTGGAAGTCGTCGCCGTGTTCGACCAGGGTGACGCCCAGTGCGCGCATGGCGGCGTTTTTCTCGACCGAGTTGCCGTGCGGAACCACGATGGTGCAAGGCACGCCGTGCGCACGCGCGGCCCAGCCAATGCTCTGGCCGTGGTTGCCACGTGTGGCGCTGATGACTTCTTTCGGCATCTCGCCGCGCTGCTTCAGGCCGTCAAAGTAGGTGAGGCCGCCACGCAGCTTGAACGCGCCCACCGGCGTGTGGTTCTCATGCTTGATCCAGCAGTCGGTGCCCAGCCGCTGGCTGGAGAGGCCCCAGCGGTATTGCGGCGTGGCCTGGAACTCGCGGTAGACGACGCGCGCCGCGTCTTCAATCTCTTGCAGCGAAGGCAGCATGGGGTCCGCCAGCATCGGGGCGCGGTCGAGGACGGCGCTCATTGGGTCGCCCTCTTTTCAGCCAGCAGGCGCAGCGCCAGCAGACCCAGCACCGTGCCCATCACGTAGCGCTGCACGCGCATCCAGCTGATGTTGCGGTTCAGGAAACCGGCAATCGCCGCGGCAAAGCAGATCAGCACCGTGTTCACCGTGGTGCTGACGCTGATCTGCACGGCGCCCAAGGTGAGGCTTTGCAGCAGCAGGTCGCCGCGCTCGGGGTGCAAAAACTGCGGAAAAAACGAGAGGTAAAACATCGCGACCTTGGGGTTGAGCAAGTTGGTCATAAAGCCCATGAGGAAGAGCGTGCGCGGCGGGTCGTTGGGCAGTTCGCGTGTTTCAAACGGCGCCAGGCCGCCGGGCTTGACGGCCTGCCAGGCCATCCACAGCAAATAGGCCGCGCCCGCCACCTTGATCGCATCAAAAGCCAGCGGCACGGCCAGCAACAGCGCCGTCAAGCCGAAAGACGCGGCCAGCAGGTGCACGACAAAGCCCAAGGCCACGCCACTGAGGGAAATCAACCCGGCGCGAGGCCCCTGGCACAGCGTGCGCGAGATGCAATAAATCATGTTAGGCCCGGGCGTGAGCACCAGCACCAGGGCGGCGAGGGCAAACCAGGCGAGTTCGGTAGCAGTAAACATATAGGACCTAGGCTCCTTGTGATTCCAGCGTGACGAGGCCACGCGGCGTCTGCAGCGTGGCGATGAGATTGGGCGGGCCTTGCGACAGACCCACACCCGAAAGACCGATGGCTTCATAACCGCCGCGCAGCGCATCGGGCCGCGGGTGGCTGGCGTGCAGCGACTGCAGCGTGACGCCCGACGGCGCCATGCCATCGGCCGGGTGCACATCGCCCCACTGGATCAGCGTGGGCAGCGCGCCGTAAAACAGCCGCTGGCCGTCTTCGCGCACGGTGATCTTCCAGCTCAGCAGGCCTTGCGGCGTCATGCGCGAGGCCTCGAGCACTTCACCGCGGTCCAGCCCCAAACGGGAGAGTGCCCTCACGGCCGCGCCCACGCGGGGGGTCGACGCCACAAAGTGTGCGAGCTGCGGGCCGGTCTTGCCCAGGCGCAGCTGCAGCTCCTGATCATCAAGGTCAAACCAGCGCCTGGCCGGTGCTGTGCGTGGACTTTTTGCTCCTGAATTGATAGCAATGATCTCGAAATAAGCACGCGCAAAGGCCGGTGACGCCACGGTGAACAAGCGGTTGTGCGTGCCCATCAGCCCGTGTTCGCCGCCCGGTCCGGGTGTGATGCCGAGCACGCGTTCGCACCACTGCACGCCCTGGTCCAGGCTGGCGGCGACGACCACGAGGTGGTCGACCTGCGAGGCCAGCGGCGGAGATGCGGTGGTCGTTTCCATGATGCGTCTTTAAACCGTCACGCTGCCGTCGATGCAAGTGACCGATTCGCCGCCCACCCAGACCTGCCCTGCCGCATCGCGCTCGATGTGCACCTGGCCGGCGCGGCCCAGGCAGACGCCTTGTGAGGCGGTGTAGCGCTCGGGCGCGTGGCCTTCGGCGATCAGCCACTGGGCCAGGCTCGCGTTCAGGCTGCCGGTCACCGGGTCTTCGTCGATGCCGATGGGGGAAGCGAAGGCGCGCACTTCGAAATCAGGTGCGACGGCAGGCGTGGAGGCTGTGAAGGCTTTGGCCTCGCGGTTGGCGCGTGCAATCAGCGGCGCGGTTTCCTCATGCGGGTAGCGCGCCACTACGCCGATCTTGGTGCCCAGCTTGGCCAACGCCTTGTGGTCCGGTTTCATTTGCAGCACGGTCTCGGGGCTGTCGAGCAGCAGGCCCATCCACATCGGGCCGTTGTCCAGGCACTGGGCGGCCAGGATGCTGGTGGCTTTCAGGCCCAGCGCGCCGGCCACCTGCGCCAGCAAGGAGGGGCTGGGTGCAGAGCGCTTGAGCGCCGGCGCGGCAAACGCCAGGCGCGGGGTGCCTGTCTCACGGCGGATTTTCACCAGGCCCACCTTGCATTCCTGCACGATGAAGTCTTTGCTGTGCGGCTGCCCTCCGGCTTCGAGCCAGCTGTGGCAGCTGCCCAGCGTGGGGTGGCCGGCAAAAGGCAGCTCGCCGCCGGGTGTGAAGATGCGCACGCTGTAATCGGCCGACACATCGGTGGGCGGCAGCAGGAAAGTGGTCTCCGAAAGATTGGTCCATTTGGCAAAGCGCTGCATGGCGTCGTCGTCCAGGCCGGCGCCGTCCATCACCACGGCCAGGGGGTTGCCGAAGTAAGGGATGGGGGTGAACACGTCGACTTGCTTGAATGCGCGCTGCTTCATGGGGGCTTTCAGGTTTCCGGTTGAGTTTGAAGATACGGGTTGAACGATTTATGACAGGGGCAAATCCAGCACGCCGCGCGTAGCGGGCCGCGCCAGGATGTTTTGGTACCAGCGGTCCAGGTGCGTGCGCGTGGCACGCGGCTGCGGCAGGCCAAACCAGCGGTGCATCTCGCAGGCCAGCGGGATGTCGGCCATGCCGAAGCGCTCGCCGCCGATATAGGCGTTATGGGCCAGGTGCCCGTCCAGCAGGTCCAGCAGCGCCTCGGTGGCGGCTACCGACTGCGCGATCAACGCCGGGTTGCGCTGCTCTGCCGGCGTGCGGATCCACTGGATAAAAGCGGCGCGCCCGGCCGGGTTGAAGGTGGTCTGCTGCCAGTCCATCCATTGTTCGGCGGCAAAACGCTCCGGCAAACCCACAGGGTAAAAATCACCGGGTGAATGTTTGGCGCAGAGGTAGCGCACGATGACGTTGGACTCCCAGACGCGTACTTCGCCATCTTCCATCAATGGCACCAGTCCGTTCGGGTTCTTGCGCCTGTAGTCCGCCTCTTGCACGATGCCGAATTGGCCGCCCGCATCGGTGCGCTGCATCGTCAGGCCCAGCTCCTGCGTGGCCCACACCACCTTGCGGACATTGATGGAGCTCAGGCGCCCCCAGAGATGCAGCATGGTCAGATTCCTTTGGAGGGACGGTCCAGCAACAACAGCCGCAGCGCGAGCCCGGCCATGACAAGCGCCAGAAAGCCGCGCTGGAATTTCGCGGCGCCGGGCCTCGCCTGCAGGCGGCGGCCGATCTGCCCGCTGAAAGCGCCCAGCACGGTGTTGAACACCAGCGCCATCAACGACAGGATGACACCGAGCATCAGCAACTGCAGCGTGACATGGCCGCGCGCCGGGTTCACGAACTGCGGCAGGAACACCATGAAGAACAGCAGCGCCTTGGGATTGACCAGGTTGTTCAGCAAGGCCATGCGAACGATGCGCGCAAAGCCTGCGGGCTGCGCTTCGGCGGCATGGCGTGCGCCGCCCGGCCGCAAGGCCTGCCACGCGAGCCACAACAGATACACGGCACCGGCATAACGCAGCACATCAAACGAGGGCGGCCAGGCCGCGACCAGCGCGGTCACGCCGGTGGCGGCGCAGAGTGTGTGGACCAGGTCCGCCGCCGAGATGCCGACGGCCGCCGCAAAACCGCCGCGCGTTCCGTGCGCCAGGCCATGCGACAAGACAAAGGCCATGTTGGGGCCGGGCGACAAGAAAAGCGCCAGCACCGCCAACACGAACAGCGACAGCGTGCCCGTGTCTATCATGCGGCCGCACGCAGTTCAGGAACGCCGGTGGGCAGCTGCTCACGGATGGCCGCGGCCAGCGCGGCGATGCCGATGTTGATCTGCTCAGCGCTGGACGTGACAAAGGACAGGCGCAAGGTACGTGCATCGGCATGGTCGGCATAGAAAGCCCAGCCGGGCACAAAAGCCACATTGCGCTCCACCGCCTTGGGCAGCAGGTCGATGGCGTTCATGCCTTCAGGCAGCCGCACCCACAAAAACATGCCGCCGGCCGGCGTGTTCCAGCTCACGCCTTCGGGCATGTCGCGTTTCATCGCGGCCAGCATGGCGTCGCGCTGCGATTTGTAGAGCGCGCGGATGGTGGGCACGTGGCGCTCCAGGAAGTTGTCCTTCATGGTCTCGACCACCATGCGCTGGTTAAAGCCCGGCGTGTGCAGGTCGGCCGCCTGCTTGGCCTGCAGCAGCTTGGGGTACAGCGACTTGGGCGCGACCAGGAAACCCAGGCGCAGGCCGGGCGCGAGGATTTTGGAGAACGAGCCCATGTAGACACAGCCTTCGGGGTTGCGCGCAGTCAGCGGCAACGGCGGTGGGGTGTCAAACCACAGGTCGCCATAAGGGTTGTCCTCCACGATGGGCAGACCCAGGCGCGCGGCCTCGGCGCTCAGCGCGGCGCGGCGCGCTTCGCTCATGGTGCGGCCGGTGGGGTTCTGGAAGTTGGGCAGCACATAAAAGAAACGCGCGCCGGCGGCCTTGCTGGCCAGGTCGGCGATGTCCACACCTTCGTCGTCGCTGGCCACGCCCACGACTTCAGGCTCCATCGGCGTGAAGGCCTGCAGCGCGCCCAGGTAGGTCGGCGTTTCCACCAGCACGCGGCTGCCTTCGTCGATCAGGATTTTGGCGATCAGGTCCAGGCCCTGCTGGGAGCCGGTGGTGATCAAGACCTGCGCCGGATCCACCTCCCAGGGCAGCATGGCGGCGACCATCTCGCGCAGCGGCGCATAGCCTTCGCTGGCCGCGTACTGCAGCGCGGCGTGGCCGTCTTCGCGCAGCACCTTGTCGCAGGCTTCGCGAAAGGCGGCGACCGGAAAGGTCTTGGGTGAGGGCAGGCCGCCGGCAAAACTGATGATGCCGGGCTTCTCGGTGACCTTGAGGATCTCGCGGATCACCGAAGGGTTCATCTTGTGGGCGCGCTGCGCCTGGGTCCATTCCATCTTGCTCATCTCACTCTCCTCCTTGGGGGCCGTAAAACACAACCCATGTCACAAAATCCTTGCTGAAATTTTCGAAGCGATGCTCCACGCCGGCACCCACAAAAAACGCATCGCCGGCGCCGGCCTTATAACGCTGGCCGTTAATGATGATCTCACCATCACCGCGATGTACAAAATACAGCTCGTCCTGGCTGTGCGGCTGCTGGCGGTCGCGCCCGTCCTGGTTGCTGCCCGGTGCAAACACTTCCACGCTCATGCTGCCATTGGCTATGACCTGCATAAACGGAACTCCCTCCGGATAGGCGCCTGCCGGCGCGCCGGGCAGGCGGTCGATGGCGTGCTGGATACTGGCTTTCATATCAGTCAACGACAAATAAGGTTGCGCCTTGGGGCGAAGTGGAGCGGTGCGCTTCGGCCTGGTCGGCCACCTGATAGCTCATGCCGGGCTCCAGCGTGAAGCGGCGGCCGTCTTCCAGCTCGGTGTGCAACTGCCCCTGCAGGCACAGCAGGATATGGCCTTTTTTGCACCAGTGGTCTGACACATAACCCGGCGTGTACTCGACCATGCGCACACGCACGTCGCCAAATGTCTGGGTGCGCCAGAAGGCCTTGCCTTCCAGCGCCGAATGCTCGGTGCGGGCCACAGCCGACCAGTCGGTGGTGCCGAAGGGGATGTTGGCGATGTTCATGCGGGCACCCCCTGGCTGCGGTCGCGCTGGTTGGGCGTGATGTGCGCGATGGTGCCGTCGCCATAAGAGCGCAGCACCTGTGCGATGACGATGTGAAAGCCCTTGTACCACTCGGTGTACTGGCGTTTGGCCTCCAGGTGCTTCGGGTGCGCGGAGAAGGTGCGCAGCGCCTCCAGGTTGTCCCAGAAGTAGGTCGCGTTGTTGCGCACACCGTCGGGAGAGCGCCAGGTCTCCGCGCCCAGGTAGCCGGGCGTGGCGAGGGCGGCCTCTTCGATCAGTGCGTCGAGCGCGTGAAAGCGCTCGTCGTAAGTACCGGGCTCAAAAATAAAGGCGGCGGAGTACATCAGGTCTTCCCGGGTTGCAGCAATGGATCGGGTGTGGCGCTGGAGGGGTGAACCGGCATTTTCTTGCCGATGAACACCGTGGCGATGACTGCCAGTCCAAAGCCGACGGTCACAGCGTCCAGGCTTTCACCCAGCAGCGGCACGGCAAACAGCATGGACAAAAAGGGTTGCACCAATTGCACCTGGCTCACGCGCACCGTGCCGCCCAGTGCCAGGCCGCGGTACCAGGCAAAAAAGCCCAGCCACATCGAGAACACCGCCACGTAGCCAAAGCCCCACCAGGCGGAGGCCTTGATCGCACCGGCCGGCCAGCTGAAGGCGGCCAGCGGCAGCGTCAGCGGCAGGGAGATCAACAGCGCCCAGCAGATCACGTGCTCGGCCTGCATGTGCTGCGAGAGTTTGGCGCCGTAGCCGTAGCCTACGGCAGCGCACAGCACGGCGGCCAGCAGCAGCAGGTCGGCGGCGCTGATGGAGAGGCCTGACCCGGTGTTGCCCGATCGCAGGATGGCAAACGCCACCACCAGCGCGCTGCCCGCGGCGGCGCACAGCCAGAAGCCGATGGATGGGCGCTGGCGGTGCAGCAGCGCGCCGACGGCCGCGGTGGCCAGCGGCAAGGCGCCGATGATCACGGCGGCATGCATGGCCTCCACGTAACGCATGGCGATCGAGGTGAAGAGCGGAAAGCCGAACACCACGCCGCCCGCGGTGATGGCCAGCGGCCACCAGTCTTCACGCCGCGGCAGGGGCGCACGCGTGGCCAGCAAAAACACCGCCGACAGACCCGCGGCCACCACAGCCCGGCCCAGCGCGATGAAAATGCCCGACATCTGCGGCGCATCGGCCGTGCCCACGGCCAGGCGCGTCATCGGCAGCGTGACCGAGAAGATCACGATGCCCAGCAGGCCCAGCCACAGCCCTCTGGTGATTTGTGCGGTGTTGGGGTTCATATAAAGAGCATCCAGACGGCTGTGACCACCAGCACCCCGGCCATCACGTAGTTAAAGCAGCGCAGCCGCAGGCCGCTGCCGGCCGGGCCGGTGAGCCAGTCGCGCAGCAGCGAGCCGGCCAGCGCGTAGACCATGTTGCTCACAAAGGCGTACGCCAGCATCACGGGCAGCACGATGGCCAGGCGCATGGCGGGGCCTTCGCGCCCGGCGATCCAGCCGCTGACGATGGCCAGCGCGAGCATCCAGGCCTTGATGTTGACGAACTGCAGCGCCGCACCCTGCCAGAAGGTGACGTTCAGCCGGTCTGCATCGGCCTGGCTGAGCTGGCGTGACTGCGACACCTTGAAGGCCAGCCACAGCAGGTAGGCCACGCCGATGATCTTGACGGCCCAGCTGAGCAGCGGCACCGCCACCACCAGCGCACCCAGGCCCAGCGCGCACACCAGCAGCAGCGCGCCCCAGCCCACCGGCACGGCGCAGACAAACGGCAGCGCACGTCTGAACCCATGGTTGGCGCCGAGCGCGGTCGACAGCGTCGTGTTGGGTCCCGGCGAGAAGCTCATCGCCGTGGCCAGCACCAGTAAAGCCGTAAATTCTTGCCAATTCATGCTGCCCACTTTATAGTTGAAAGCAGTACACCACCAGTACAGTTATAGGCACAAATCCTAAAACTGTATTGTTCAAATTGTCAGCACACATGCCCGCCGCGCCCGTACACCAGGCCTGAAGAAGGACACCGCCATGTTGATGAAAGCCGCCTCCCAATCGCTGACCGAGCAGCTCTCGGCGCGCTTTGCCGAACGCATCCGCAGCCGCCTGCTGGCCCCCGGTGCGCGCCTGCCTTCGGTGCGGCTGTGTGCCGAGCAGCAGGGCGTGAGTGTGTCGACCGTGGTGGCTGCTTATGACCAGCTGCTGGCGCAAGGCCTGGTGGTGGCGCACAAGAACCGCGGTTTTTTTGTGCGCGACGCCTCGCTCAACGCCACCTCCACCCATGCCAACAGGCTGCAGGCGGTGGTCAGCAAAAAGGGCGCGCCCGCCGGGGCCGATGCCGTGGTGGACCTGGCGCCGCTGGGCGCCTGGAGCACCGCCGGCTGGATGGCCACACGCCAGGCGCCGGTGGACGCCACTGCGCTGATACGCGGCATGTTCCACAAAGTCAGCAACAAGCCGCAGCCCGGCATGGGCGTGTTTCCCTCCGACTGGCTGGAGACCAGCTTCATGCCGACCGCCGTGCGCAAGGTCACCAGCGTCAACGCGCTGCGGGACTTTTCGCTGCAGTACGGCGAGCCCATGGGCGACGGCGGCCTGCGCCGCTCGCTGTCGCAGAAGTTAAGCTCGCTCAATGTGCACGCCGTGCCGGAGCAGATCATCACCACGGTCGGCGCCACGCACGCACTCGACATCGTCAGCCGCACCCTGCTGCGCGCCGGCGACTGCGTGATGGTGGAGGAACCGGGCTGGGCGGTGGAGTTTGCCCGGCTCGACGCCTTGGGCATGCGCATCCTGCCGGTGCCGCGCCGCGCCGACGGGCCCGACCTGGAGGTGATGGCGAAATATTGCGAGATCCACCAGCCCAAGCTCTTTGTCAGCGTGAGCGTGTTCCACAACCCGACCGGTTATTGCCTCACGCCCGGCAGCGCCCACCGCGTGCTGCAACTGGCGATGCAGCACAACTTCCATATTGTCGAAGACGACACCTACAGCCACCTGGCGCCCGAGCACGCCACCCGGCTGTGCTCACTCGACGGCCTGCAGCGCACGATTTACGTCAGCGGTTTCGCCAAGATCCTGGCGCCCGGCTGGCGCGTGGGCTTTATGGCCGCGCCGCCCGACCTGGTGGAGCGGCTGCTCGACACCAAGCTGCTGGCCACGCTGACCACACCGGCCCTGCTTGAAAAAGCCCTGGCCTGGTGCATAGACCAGGGCCAGCTGCGCCGCCACGCCGAGCGCATACGCACCCGGCTGGACGCGGCGCGCGCCCGCAGCGTCAAGCTGGCGATTGCCCACGGCTGTACGTTTGCGGCCGAACCCGCCGGCCTCTTTGGCTGGGTCGATACCGGCGTGGACACCGACGCGCTGGCGCAACGCATGCTGGACGAGGGCTACCTGATTGCGCCGGGGGCGCTGTTCCATGCGGTGCGTGCGCCCAGCACGCTGATGCGGATCAATTTCACGACCACGCAGGAGGCCGCCTTCTGGAAGGTGTTCGCGCGCCTGCGTGATGCGGTGAAGTAGGCGCCGCCTTTCCCTCTCTGCCACGGCTTCGTGCGTTCCGCGCGTTTGTTGCGCAAAGCGGTGGCAGGCAAACCCCTTTAAATCCATCGCTGCTGAAGCAGGCCAATTTTATCCGGGTAAAAACCGATGAAGTTGAACGCGAGCCTGGGTGCTTGTTTTGTTACTTTTTCACAAAAAGATACCTGGCACTAATTCACGTTTGCCTCATGTTGGCGTCACAAAAGGTAACGGACTGCTCGAGTCGGATAGAGAAATCCGCGAATACTGGGAAATTTCTCACAAATTCCAGGCTTTTGTACTCACAACCTACGTTTCTGTGAAGAAATCGAGCCTAAGAAAACATCTGAGTAACATAAAGTTACGTACTACCGCATGTATATCCGTACATGTAGCCCCGCGATCTGCGGCAGGTTTTACCGGCGTTTCTCGCCGAAATGTAACTGAAAAAAAGGACGTGACCCATGAAACCAATTCTGAATTTGTGCATGTTTGCCGCAGGGCTGGCCTTGGGCCAGGCTGTCTGGGCCCAGGCTTCGCCTGTGAGCTCGCAGTTGCTCGCCCAGCGTGTGGAGATGGTGGCCGGCAAGCCGGTTCTCAAGCCTGCCGGCGACGGCAAGCCCGGCGAGACCCTGCAATACACCGCCACCTATCGCAATACAGGCACTGCTGCCGCGGCCAAGCTGCTGGCGACAGTGCCGGTGCCGCCCGGCACCACTTTCATCGCCGCCAGCGCCGAGCCTGCCCAGGCCCAGGCCTCAACCGACGGCACCACCTTTGCCCCAATGCCGCTGACCCGCATGGTCAAGCAGGCTGACGGCAGCACCCGCAAAGAACCCGTGCCGCTGGCCGACTACCGCGCCTTGCGCTGGGAAATCGGCACCCTGCCCGCGGGCGCCACCACGGTGGTCAGCCTGCGCACGCGCATCGATGCACCGGTGGTGGCATCCGCTGCCAAACCGTAACGGCAGCCGGGCCCGCCCCGCACGCCGCCGCCTCCCTTTTTGTTAGTTGTTTGTCGATTCACCGTTGTCTTGTAGTCAGGAGAAAAACGCCATGTATGCCAACCCCCCGAGTCCGCGCCCTTTAGGGCTGCCGCACTTCTTCACCCACTGGATTGTGGGTTTGTTCGTTGCCTTCGCGCTGGTGATGGCCGGTATGGCGGCACACGCCGCCCCGCCGCCCGCCGGCACGTCCATCAGCAACCAGGCCTCGGCCACGTACTCGGATGCCTCGGGCGTGACGCGCACGGTGACCTCCAACGTGGTGCAGACCACGGTGCAGCAGATCGCCAGCCTGACGCTGGCCGCCAACGGCGCGCAGAACGCGACGCCCGGCAGCGTGGTGTATTACCCGCACACCTTGACCAACACCGGTAACGGCACGGACACGTTCAACCTGACGACCAGCAACGCCGGCGCCTTCACGATGACCCCGGGCAGCGTACAGATCTTTGCCGACAACGGCAGCGGTTCGCCCACCGGCCCGGCCATCACCTCGACCGGCGCGCTCGCCGCAGGCAGCCAGTTCAAGTACATCGTGGTCGCCACGGTGCCGGGCACGGCCACGGCCACGCAGACCAACACCATCACGGTGACCGGTGCCAGCCTGTTCGACCCGACCAAGACCCAGTCGAACACCGACGTGACCACGGTCACGACCAACGCGGTGGTCACACTGACGAAGTCCGCCAGCGTCGCCAGCGGCCCGGCCGGCACGGCCATCACCTATACGCTGACCTACACGAACACCGGCAACAGCACGGCCACCGCCGTGGCGATCACCGACGTCCTGCCTGCAGGCCTGACCTACACCGCAGGCTCGGCCCGCTGGAGCGTGACCGGCGCCACGGCGCTGAGCGACGGCGGCGGCGTCAGCGGCACCGCCCCCAACACCCTGACCTCCGGCTACACCCTGGGCACCAAGACCCTGCTGGTGACACTGAACCAGGTCACGGCCGGCCAGTCGGGCACCATCAGCTTCGGCGTGACGGTGGCTGCGGGCACCGCACCCGGAACGCTGAACAACACCGCCACGACGTCGTACAACAACGGCGCCACCACGGTGACGGGCGCTTCCAACACGGTTCCCTTCGCCGTTCTGCAGACCGCCAGCGTGACGCTGACCGGCACCACCGTGCCCGGCCCCGCCGCGCCCGGCTCGACGGTGAGCTTCACCAACACGGTGACCAACACCGGCAACGGCACCGACAGCTTCAACATCACGCTGAGCCCAGGCAACTTCCCCGCCGGCACGACCTTCCAGCTGTTCAAGAGCGACGGCGTCACGCCGCTGGTCGACACCAACAGCGACGGCACGGTTGACACCGGTCCGCTGATCGCCGGCGCCACCTACAACGTGATCCTGAAGGCTACGCTGCCGCCGAACGCGACCAACACCGGCGCGCCGTTCATCGTCGCCAAGACCGCGACTTCCGTGTTCGACCCGACCAAGTCGGCGACCACCAACGACCAGCTGACCGCAGTGGCCAATTCGGCTGTTGACGCGACCAACAACCTGCCCACCGGCGCAGGCGTTCCCGGTGCGGGCGTATTCACCAACGGTGAAGGCGCCGCACAGGTCACCAACACGCTGAACCCCGGCGCCTCCACGGTGTTCACCATCGTCGCCAACAACACCGGCCCCTCGCCGGACAGCTACAACCTCGGCGCCAGCACCGTGAACACCTTCGCCAGCGTGACGCTGCCGGCCGGCTGGACAGTGAGCTTCCGCGCCGACGGCGGCACGGGCAACTGCTCGACCATGGGCGCGACCATCACCAACACCGGCTCCGTGGCCGCCGGCGGCAACGCCGTCGTCTGCGCGGTGGTCGGTGTGCCGGCAGGCTTTGCCGCAGGCACCACGCAGCTGTACTTCCGTACGCTGTCGCCTACGTCGAACGCCTCGGATACGCTGCATGACGCCGTGACCGTGAACGCCGTCCGCTCGATCACCCTGACGCCCAACGGCGCAGGCCAGACCTACCCAGGCGGCTCCTACGTCTACAGCCACACGCTGACCAACACCGGCAACGTGCTGGAAGGCAACGGCACGGTCTCCACGCTGACCCTGGCCGGCACCAACAACCAGGCCGGCTGGACTTCCGCCCTGTACTACGACGCGAACAGCAACGGCGTACTCGACGCGACCGACCCGCAGATCAGCACCACGCTGCATGCCGCAGGCGTCCTGCCGGCAGGCCTGGCGCCCGGCGCCGCCATCACCGTGTTCAACAAGGTGATCGCACCGAGCGGCGCAACGCCCGGCGCCGTCAACGGCACGACCATCACGGTGACGACCAGTAACGGCAGCTACGTGACGGCGGTTCCTGCCGTGGCCACCGCCACCGACAGCACCACCGTGATTGCCGGCAACCTGACGCTGGCCAAGGCGCAAGCCCTGGACACGGCCTGCACCGGCCCCACCGGTGGCACGGTTTACGCGGCGGCCACCCTGAGCGCCCGTCCCAACCAGTGCGTGCTGTACCAGATCACCGTGACCAACGTCGGCTCCGCCAACGCGACCACCGTGGTGGTGTCGGATGCGACGCCGAGCTACACCACGCTGAGCAGCGCGGCTGCCAGCACGGTAGGCACAGTGACCGGCCCCGCAGCGGGCGCCGCAGGCACCGTCACCGCGACGATCGGCACCCTGACCCCCGGTCAGTCGGCTGTCGTGACTTTCGGCGTGCGGATCAACCCGTAATCCGTACCTGACCTCTTGCGCGGGAAGCGAAAGCTTCCCCGCTTTTCCAAGGGCACGGCCACGCGCCCTTTGGAAAGCGACGCCCTGACGCAAAACCAAACCACCGATCCACCCCACATGCTTTTTCGCCTGCCGCGCAAACTGCTGATCTCCTGCATGTTGCTGCTTTTCTGGGCAGCCGCACAGGCAGCGCCGACCCCGGCCGGGACGGTGATCAGCAACACGGCGAGCGCGACCTTTGTGGACGCCACGACGGGCCTGTCGGCACGCGTCAACTCCAACACGGTGAACACCACGGTGTCGGCCATGGAGGCCCTCACGCTGAACGCCAGCCAGAACCTGCTGATCGGCGTCGGTGCCTCCTTCACCATCAACCACAACCTGGCCAACACGGGCAACGTCGCCACCAACTACCTGGTCACGGCCAGCGTGGCCGGCGGCAGCGCCTTCACCCCCCTGAACCTGCAAGTGGTGCTGGACGTCAACGGCAATGGCCTGGTCGACGCCGGCGAGCCGGTGGTGCCCGCCGGCGGCGTGGTGCCGGTGGCCATCGGCGCCACCGCAGGCCTGCTGATCACCGGCCAGATCCCGGCCGGCGCCGTGCCCGGCCAGACGGCGCAGCTCAGCCTGGTCGCGGCCAGCCAGCTGCAAAACGCCACCGCCACCAACACCGACACCATCAACCTGACCAACGGCGCGGCCGTGCAGGTCAGCTACGCGGCGTCGTCCTCCACCGCCACCCAGGGCGTGGCGCTCGACTTCACCGCCCGGGCCACCAACAACGGCAACATGGCCGCCAGCCCGGCCAACGTGACGGTCAATGGCGCGCCTGCCGCGCTGTTCATCCTGCGCGCGCCGGTGCCGGTCAACACCACCTTCACCTCGGCCCAGCCCGCCACCAACGCCGGCGCGCAAACGCTGTACCACCTGACGGGCGGCGCCGCCAACAGCTACGTCACCGTGGTGCCGGCCGGCAGCGTGGTGGATGCGGTGGCCTGGTCCCTCCCCAGCCTGGCGCAAGGCGCCCTGTTCCAGGGCCGCTTCAGCGTGCTGGTCAATTCGAATGCCGCCGGCAATGTGAGCGGCGCCGCCTATGCCGACTGGACCGATGCCGCCGCCCCGCTGACCACCGCCAGCAACACCGTCGTGCTGCCGCTGCCCGCGCGCGCGGCCGGCATCTTCTTCTATACCAACAACACCTACACCAACCGCGCTGCCCAGAGCACGCCCGGCAGCCCCCTGTATGTGCAGACCGACGCGGCCATCTGCAACGCCGACCCGGCCACCATCGGCACGGTGCCCGTGACCATCGTCAGCCAGCTCACCGGTGATTCGGAAACTTATACCGCCACGGAAACCGGCCCCAACACCGGCATCTTCCGCATCCTGCCCAACGTCCCCACCGCCAACGCCGCCACCCACATCGTGGCCTCGGGCGACGGCATCCTGGAAGTGCTGCGCAACGACACGGTGACCGCCACCATCACGGCCTGCGGCGGCATCTCGGTGTCGGCCACCACCACGCTGCTGGTCGACCCGTCGGGCACCGTTTACAACTCCGTGACCAACCAGCCGATCGCCGGCGCCACCGTGCAGCTGATCGACATCACCGGCGCCGGCAACGGCGGCACCCCCGGCGGCCCGGCCGTGGTGTTCCAGGCGGACGGCGTGACGCCGGCGCCCAGCGTCGTGGTGACCGGGGCCGACGGCTTTTATGAATTCCCTCTGGTGCTCAACAGCACCTACCGCCTGGTGGTCACCGCGCCCGCCGGCTTTTCCTTTCCCTCGCTGTCGCCCGCCGCGCAGCAGCCGGCCGGCCGCCTGATCGACACGCCAGGCTCCTATGGTGGCAACTTCGTGGTGGCCGGCGTGGCGGTGCATTTCGACCTGCCCATGGATCCCGGCGCCGGCACCGGCGGCCTGTTCATCCAGAAGACCGCCAACAAGAAGACCGCCGAAATCGGCGACTTTGTCGACTACTCGGTCAAGATCAACAATGTGGCGGCCGCGGCGCTCCCCGCCGCTGTCGTCAATGACAGCCTGCCGGCCGGCTTCGCCTATGTGCGCGGCACCGCGCGGCTCAATGGCGCAGCGCTGGCCGACCCTGCCGGCGGCGCCGGCCCCAACCTGCAGTTCGCCGTAGGCACCATCGCCGCCAACGCACAGCCCGTGCTGACCTACCGTGTGCGCGTGGGCGCAGGCAGCCAGAGCGGCAACGGCGTCAACACCGCCCAGGCGATGAGCGGCGCGGTGCGCTCCAACAGTTCCAGCGTGCGTGTGCAAATCGTCGGTGGCGTGTTTTCCAACAAGGCCTATGTCATCGGCAAGGTGTTTGCCGACTGCAGCCGTGACGGCGTGCAGGACGCGGGCGAGCCCGGCATCCCCGGCGTGCGGATTTACCTGGAAGACGGCACCTATGCCGTGACCGACGAAGAAGGCAAGTACAGCTTCTACGGCCTGGAGCCGCGCACCCACGTCGCCAAGATCGACAACATCACGCTGCCCGCAGGCGCGACGCTGGTGGTGCTCAACAACCGCAACGCCTTTGACGCCGGCAGCCGCTTTGTGGACCTGATCAACGGCGAGCTGCACAAGGCCGACTTTGCGATCGCCGAATGCACACCGGGTATTCGTGAGCAGATCGCCGCGCGCCGCAAGGCCCTGGGCAACCCGTCGGAAATCACCCAGGCCGCCGGCACGCTGCTGCAGGCCAATCGCGCCGCCGTCACCGACAGCCGTACGCTGCCGGCCAGCGGCGCCATGGGCCTGCCCGGCGCACAGCAAAACAACGCCACCGGCAACACCGTGGCGCCGCTGCCCGGCACTACGGGAACGCTGGGCGCGGTCGGCGACACGGGCGGCCCCGGCGCCCCCAATGCACGCCTGCCCAAACCGATCTACACGCCCCTGAGCGTGGAGCCAGCACAGCCCGCCAGCGCTGCCGCCGCCGAAGCAGCCCCGGCCGAGCAGCCTTTGTTGCCCCTGGAAGACCTGCTGCCCGAGCTGAACGCCGAGACGGCTTTTGTCGGCCTGGTGGACGACCAGCTGCTGCCGGTGGCGCAGACCCGGGTCCGCGTGAAAGGGCCGCTGGGCGCCCGCTTTGAACTCACCGTCAACGGCCAGCCCGTGCCGGCTACGCAAGTGGGCAAGAAGAGCAGCCTGGAAAAAAACAAGGTGGTGGCCTGGGAATACATCGGCGTGGACCTCAAGCCCGGCCGCAACACCCTGGCCGTGCGCGCGCTCGACAGTTTCGGCAACGCTCGCGGCACGGCACAGCTCACGCTGCGCGTGCCCGGCGCCCTGGCCAAAATCGAGATCGCCGCGCCGGCGCAGCTGGTCGCCGACGGCACGACCGCCGTGTCTGTTGCCGTTGCGCTGCGTGACGCACAAGGCCTGCCGGTGACGGCACGCACGCAAGTCACGCTGCAGGCCAGCCTGGGCCAGTGGCAAACCCCCGACCTCGACGCGCGCCAGCCCGGCACGCAGGTGTTTGTCGAAGGCGGCGAAGGCCGCTTCCTGCTGTTGCCGCCGGCACAACCCGGCAAGGCCGAGCTGGTTGCCGGCAGCGGCACCGTCAAGTCTGCAGCCGCCATTGAATTCATGCCCAACCTGCGGCCCATGATTGCCGCCGGTATCGTCGAAGGCACGATCAACCTGCGCAGCCTGAACCCCTCGGCGCTGCAACCCGCCCAAAGCGGTGATGTGTTTGAGCGCCAGATCCAGAGCAGCGCGCGCAGCTTTGGCGGCGGCAAGGGCACGGCGGCCGCGCGCACCGCGCTGTTCCTCAAGGGAAAGGTCCTCGGCTCCTCACTGCTGACGCTGGCCTACGACTCCGACAAGCCGGGCGACACGGCGCTGTTCCGCGACATCCAGCCCAACCAGTTCTACCCGGTGTACGGCGATTCGTCGGCGCGCGGCTTTGATGCACAGTCCACCGGCAAGCTGTATGTGATGCTGCAAAACGGCACCAACTATGCGCTGCTGGGTGACTACTCGACGCAAAGCGACAACGCCGCGCGCCAGCTCACGCAGTACTCGCGCGCCCTCAACGGCGTGAAGGGCCGCTACCAGGACGGCGCCGTGACCGTGGAAGGTTTTGCCAGCCGCACGTCGACCACGCAGCTGGTGCAGGAATTCCGCGCCAACGGCACCTCGGGCCCCTTCCTGCTGAACATCGACGGTGTGGTGAACAGCCAGCAGGTCAACATCCTCACGCGCAGCCGCAGCCAGTCTTCCGTGATCGTCAAAGACACGCCGCTCACCCAGTTCACCGACTACGAAATCGAGCCGCTCAGCGGCCGGCTGCTGCTCAAGGCGCCGGTGGCCAGCGTGGACACCGACCTCAACCCGGTCTTCGTGCGCGTGAGCTATTCGGTCGACTCCGGCGGCGCCAAGCACACGGTCTCCGGCGCCGAGGCCCGCCTGCAGGTCACGCCGGCCATCACCTTGGGCGCCTCCGTCATGCGCGACACCAACCCGGCCGACCGCCAGAACCTGGACGGCCTGAACGCCACCGTCAAGCTCGGCGAAAAAACCGTGGCCACCGGTGAGATCGCCCGCAGCAGCACCGACCTGCAAGGCAGCGGCTCCGGCCAGCGCGTGGAAATCCGCCACGAAGACCAGGCCCTGCAGGCCCGCGTCTGGGGCGCCAAAACCAGCGCCGGCTTTTACAACCCCAACAGCGTGCAGTCGGCAGGCCAGTCCGAATACGGCGCCAAGATCGGCTACGCCGTCGACGAAAAGAACCGCGTTGTCGGCGAAGCGCTGCGCACCGCCAACAGCGTGACCGGCGCATCGCAGACCGGCGCCGAACTGAAGCTGGAGCACAGCCTTCCCGGCAACGTGAAAGTGGAAGCCGGCGTGCGCTACAGCAGCGCCAACACGGCCGCCGCCCTCTCGGGCCCCGCCCTGCCGGGCTCCACCCTCCCGATCGTGCCGACGCCTGCCGCGCTGGCAGCGGGTTCGTCCGAAGAAGTCGGCACCACCACCGCACGCGTCAAGGTGACGGTGCCCGTGCCGGATGTGCCGCAAGCCGACGTCTACGGCCTGGCCGAATACGCCATCGACGGCAGCGGCGGCCGCGAAATCGGTATCGGCGGCAACTACGCCATTAATTCCACGACACGCGCGTACGCACGCCACGACTTCGTCAACAGCCTCAAAAGCATCTACACGCTCAACACGGCCACCTCGCAATACACCACAGTCGCCGGCATCAACACCGAACTGACCGACAGCACGCAGCTGTTCAACGAGTACCGCATGGGCGACAGCATCAACGGACGTACCAGCGAAGCCGCCCTGGGCCTGCGCCGCCTCTGGCGCCTGGACAACGGCGTGGGCCTGACGGCGAGCGTCCAGCGCATCAAACCGATCTCCGGTGTGGTCATCGACGACTCCAGCGCCTTGACGCTGGGCGCCGACTACACCGCAGCCGCGACCTGGAAGGCCTCCGGCCAGCTGCAGTGGCAAACCTCGACCACCTCAAGCAGCTGGCTGCTGACCGGCGCGCTGGCCAACAAGCTCGACGACAACTGGACGCTGCTCAACCGCGGCCTTTACAGCGAACAGACCAGCCTGGGCGGCACCGGCGGCAAGCGCGAACTGATCACGGCACAGTCCGGCGTGGCCTACCGCCCCGTCGAGTCCGATGTGTGGAACGCCCTGGGCCGCATCGAATACAAAAAAGATTCCGACAGCACGCTGGGCCCGGGCCTGAACCGCGATGAGTCCGGCCTGATCCTGTCGACCCACCTCAATGTGCAGCCCAGCCGCCACTGGACCACCAGCGCGCGCTACGCCGCGAAGTGGGGCAGCGACAAATCCAACGGCATCAGCAGCCGCTCCTTCACGCAGCTGATCGGCGGCCGTTCGACCTGGGACCTGACCCAGCAGTGGGATGTCAGCCTGCAGGCTTACCGCACCTGGGGCAACGGCGCCGCCGAAACCGCCGTGGGTGTGGAAGTCGGCTACCTGGCCTGGAAGAACATGTGGGTGTCGGTGGGCTATAACTTCAAGGGTTTCAAGGCTTCCGACATGACGGGTGAGGCCTATACCCAACGCGGCCTCTACCTGCGCGTACGCTTCAAGTTTGACGAGAACGTGTTTGGCGAGCCCAATGCCGCCGCCACGCCAGCTACTATCCGCACGGCTCCCCAATCATGATGCTCTTTCAACGCTCCCTTTCCAGCCCCGGCCTGCCACGCAAGCCGGCGCCGTCGCGCGGCCTCTTTGGGGCTGGCCGGGCCGCATGGGGCGCCGCCTTCCTGTTGCTGGCCGCGCCTTGGGCGACGGCGCAGACGACCTACAACTTCACCGGCGCAGTGCAGACCTACACGATTCCTGCGGGCGCCAGCGGCATCCAGATGCAAGCTTCGGGCGGGGGCGGCGGCGGCGCCGGATCCGATTCGCCCGGCAACGGCGGCAACGGCGCGCGGGGCGTCACGGCCACGGCCACCTATTTTGCAGCTCCGGGCACCGTCATTAATGTGTTTGTCGGCGGCGGTGGCGGCTTCGGTGTCGTCTCGACCGGCACGTTCAGCTGCACCACCTCGGCGGGCGCGGGCGGCTCAGCCAGTGGCGCTGGCGGTTTCGCCGGCGGCATGGGCGGCCAGGCCGGTTGCAGCGGTTACTCTGGCGGCGGCGGCGGCGGCGGCGGCGCCAGCGTCGTCGCCACGTCCGGCAATGTCCCGCTGCTGATCGCCGGCGGTGGCGGCGGCGGCCAGGGCGGCGCGCTGAATGTGGCCGGCCGCGCGGGACTGAACTCCACTGCGGTGGGCACCCTGCCAGGGAGCGCCGGCACCGTGGGCGGCACCACCACCGACGGCGGCGGCGGCGGGGGCGGCGGCGGCGGATGCCCCGGCGGCGCGGGCGGCGCCTTCAATCCTGACAGCACGACACCCAACAACACGACCCAGGCGGCCGGCGGCCGGTCCTGCGCGAACACCGGCTTGGGCGTGACGACCCCGGCGGTGGCCGCCACCGGCGGCCTGGGCGGCAACGGCGCCACCACCAATGCTGCTGCCGGCACCTCGGGTACCGCCGGTTCCGTCACCCTCACGCCGCTGTACCCGACGCTCAATGTCGCCAAGTCGCAGCCCAGCCCGGCGCTGCGCGTGGGCACCAACAGCACCTACACCCTGACGGTCACGACCTCCGGCACGACGCCGGCCTATACGGCCCGCGTCCTGGACCAGTTGCCCGCCAACATGACCTTCGTCAGCGCCACCGGCACCGGCTGGACCTGCAGCACGTCAGGCACCACCCTGGTGACCTGTGACTTCGTCGGCACGATTGCGGCCAACGGCGGCACGGCTTCGGTACAGATCACCGCCACGCCCACCAGCGTGGCCCAGGTGGTCAACCGCGTCTCGGTGGGCACCGGGGGCAACACCCCGCCGGCGGCCTCCACCTGCACGGCCGCCAACACCCCCAGCGCGGGTTGCGGGGCGCCGGTGACCAACACGCCCACCATCGTCACGCTGGGCCTGGTCAAGTCGGCGCCCTCACCGGCGCTCAAGGTCGGCACCAACAGCGCCTACACGCTGACCGTCACCAACACCGGCACGGTAGCCACCACCACGGCCCGCGTGGTCGACCAGCTGCCCGCCAACATGACCTTCGTCAGCGCCACCGGCACCGGCTGGACCTGCAGCACCTCGGGCAACACGCTGGTGACCTGCGACTACACCGGCAGCATTGCGGCCACCAACGGCACCTCGGTGATCACCGTGACGGCCACACCCACCAGCACCGCCAGCGTGACCAATTTCGCCTCGACGGACCCGCGCGGCGGCACGGCCACCCCCACGCCCACCACCTGTACCGCCGCCAACGCACCCAGCGCCGGTTGCGCGGCGCCGGTGACCAACACGCCCACCATCGTGATCCTGGGCCTGGTGAAATCCACGCCCACACCGGCCTTGCGGACCGGCATCAACAGCGCCTACACCCTGACCGTGACCAACACCGGCACGGTGGCCACCACCACGGCGCGCGTGCTGGACCAATTGCCCGCCAACCTGACCTATGTGAGCGGCACCGGCACCGGCTGGACCTGCAGCACCGCGGCCAGCGGCGGCGGCACTCTCGTGACCTGTAACTACAGCGGCAGCATCGCGGCCGGCGGCGGCACCTCGGCGCTCACCATCACGGTGGCGCCGACCAACACCACCACGGCGATCACCAACTACGCGTCGGTCGACTCCGACGGCGGCACGGCGCCGCCGGTTCCCACCACCTGCACGGCCGCCAATGCACCGACGGACGGCTGCGCCGCGCCGGTCACCAGCAGCGTGGTACTGGGCCTGGTGAAGTCGGCGCCCACGCCTGCGCTCAACGTCGGGACCCAAAGCGCCTACACGCTGACCGTGACCAACAGCGGCAACGCCGCGGCCACCACCGCCCGCGTGCTGGACCAGCTGCCCGCCAACATGACCTTCGTCAGCGCCACCGGCACCGGCTGGACCTGCACGCCCGCGGGCAGCACGCTGGTCACCTGCGACTTCGCCGGCGTGATCGCACCCGGCGGCACCGCGGTGATCACCCTCACCGCCACGCCAACCACCTCGGCGTCGGTGACCAATTTCGCGTCGGTCGACCCGAGCGGCGCCGCCGCACCGCCGACGGCCACCACCTGTACCGCAGCCAACACGCCCAGCGCAGGTTGCGCGGCGCCCGTCACCAACACACCGACCGCCCCCGTGCTGGGACTGGTCAAATCCGCCCCCAGCCCGGCGCTGCAGGTTTTCTCCAACAGCGCCTACACGCTGACCGTGACCAACAGCGGCAACGCCGCGACCACCACCGCCCGCGTCGTGGACCAGCTGCCCGCCAACCTGACGTTTGTCAGCGGCACCGGCACCGGCTGGTCGTGCTCGGCGGCCGGCGGCGGCGGCGCGCTGGTGACCTGTAACTACAGCGGCAGCATCGCCGCAGGCGGCGGCACGTCCGCCGTGGTGATCACGGTGACGGCCACCAGCAATGCGGCAACCACCAATTACGCCTCGGTCGACCCGACCGGCGGCACCACGCCCCCCACACCCACCACCTGCACCGCGGCCAACGCGCCGAGCGCGGGTTGCGCGGCGCCCGTCACCAGCACCGCCGGCCGGGGGATCGCCGGCACCGTGTATGCCGACGTGAACCACAACAGCGGCCTGGAAGCCGGGGAGTCGGGTATAGGCGGCGCCGTCCCCCTGTTCGTCAAGCTGGTGCCTTTGTCCGGCGGCGTCTGCACCGGCCCGGCCGTGGCGTCGGCCCCGGTCACCCTGAGCACCGGCGCCTACAGCCTCTCGAGCGTGCCCGAAGGCAGCTATTGCCTCGTGCTCGACGGCAACGCCACCCCAAGCGATGTGGCGCCGGCTTACCCCACCGGATGGATAGGCACGGAGAACCCCACCGGCGTGATCCAGCTGACGGTCGGCGCCGCGCCGCCGTCGCCGCAAAACTTCGGCCTCTACAACGGCAGCACGCTGAGCGGCACTGTGTTTGCCGACAACGGCACCGGCGGCGGCCCCAACAACGGCGTGAAGTCCGCCACCGAGCCGGGCCTGGCCGCCATCACCGTCAACGCCATGCAGGGCGCCACCACGCTGGACAGCGAACCCACCGCCAGCGACGGCAGCTTCATCCTCTGGATTCCTGCTTCTGCCAGCGGCACCGTGGTCGTCACGCCCGTGCTGCCGGCCGGCTACACCGCCACCGGCGGCTCGGCCGGCACCACCGGCGGCAGCTACACCCGCCCCAGCGTGAGTTACACCGCCGGATCGGGCCTCATCCGCACCGGCCTCACCTTCGGCATGGTGGCGCCCAACACCCTGGGCCCCAACGGCGCGCAGACCGCCCAGCCCGGCACCGTCGTGTTCTACGCCCATACCTATAAAGCCGGCACTGGCGGGTCGGTCACGTTCTCGATCGCCGGCACCGCCACGCCGGCCAGCCCGGCCTGGAACCAGGTGCTTTACCAGGACAGCAATTGCAGCGCCACGCTGGAAGCCAGCGAGCCGCAGGTCACCACCGCCTTCACCGTCACAGCCGGGCAAACCCTCTGCCTGATCGTCAAGCAGTTTGTGCCCGCCGGCGCCGGCCAGGGCGCACAAAACAGCGTCGCGCTGAGCGCCGCCTTCACCTACACCGGCTCGGCCCCGGCACTGGCCGTCACCACCCTGCTCGCCACCGACATCACGACGGTAGGCCAGGCGGGCGACCTGTCACTGGCCAAGCTGGTGAGCAACGTGACCCAGTCGCTTCCCGCCGCCACCAGCGTGAGCGCCAATCCCGGCGACACGCTTCAGTACACCCTGACCGCCACCAACAACGGCTCCCTGCCGCTGTCGACACTGTTCGTGAACGACTCCACACCGGCCTTCACCGGCTTTGTTTCCACAGCCTGCCCCGGCGCACTGCCCACGGGCATCACGGGCTGCACGGTGACGACGCAGCCTGCGGTGGGGGCGCAGGGGGCGTTGAAGTGGACGTTCACGGGGTCGCTGGCGTCTGGTGCGCAGTTGGTGGTGACTTACCGCGTCAAGGTGGATCAATAGGATTTAAGTGTTTTAGGGCTCCAGCCCAGGCGCTGTCTTGGGTTTTAGCTCCTGAATTGATAGCACTACGTTTCCCGCTCTTTGTTCTCCGTTCAGGCTGAGCTGTCGAAGCCCTGAACCGCAACAGCCCTTCGACGCCTCAGGGCGGACGGGTAGCGCGACACCCCGAGGCCAACGGAGATGGCAAACAGGGAACAGTTCTCAACCCGGTAGCAGAGGCAAATCGGCCTTCTTGAGCGTGCGCAGCACAAAGCTCGACTTGCTGTGGCGTATGCCTTTGATCTTGTAGAGCCGCTCGCGCAGCAGGCGTTCGTAATCCTTGGTGTCGTGCACGGCGATGCGCAGCAGGTAGTCGTACTCGCCGGACACGAGCCAGGCCTCAATCACCTCGGGAATCGCCGCCAGCGTTTCGCCGAATTTCTCCAGCGTGTTGTCGGAATGGCTGTCGAGCGTGACCTGCACCATCACCGTGTCGCCCAGGCCCAGCGCCTGCGCATTGAGCCGCACGGTGTAGCCCTCGATCACGCCGGCTTCCTCCATCTTCTTGATGCGGCCCCAGCAGGGCGAAGGGCTCAGGCCCACGGCCTGGCCGATGTCTTGCAGGCTGGTGCGTGCGTCGGCCTGCAAAACCTGAAGGATTTTCCGGTCTAAAGTGTCCATCCGGGTAATTTATCTGAAATTTGCGATTCCACAGATTTTTTATCTGTTTACGGAGAAATCAGCAGCAAATCAGGCAAATTATTCGGGGCCACCCAGGCGATACTTTCTTCCATGGCAGCGGGCTTACCGGTCCGTCTGGCAAGACAAAGCCCCCATCAGGTTACCGCCTGCTGGGGGCTTTGATTTTTCAGGTCGCGCACTGCAGGCGCAACTCCAGGCAAACGCCGCCGTCCAGGTTGCGTGCGGTGATGGTGCCGCCCATCTTGGCCATATAGGTTTTGGCGACAAACAGGCCCTGGCCGCGCTGGCCCGCCGCGCCGGTGTCGGGCTGGCCGGACACACCGTACTCGAAGATCTTCTCCAGCAGGCCGGCCTCGATCTGCGGGCCCAGGTTGCTGATGGTGATCACGGCTTCAGGCGCGGTGCCTTCCTGCGCCTGTTGCGACAGCGTGATGCGGATCAGGCTGCCGGGCAGGCGATGGCGCTCGGCATTGCGCAGCACGTGCGACACCACGTCTTCCAGCGAATACTCGTCGGCGCGCACCCTGACCGGCTGCGCCAGCGGCTCAAACGCCACGCCCGGGATGCCCGCGGCGGCGGCGTTGCGCGCCACATGGCTGAGGAACTCATTGGCGTCCAGCGTCTGCACATTGAGCGCGGTGGACTCAAAGGCTTCGCTCGGCGAGGCGCTGCCGTAGAGCACGCGCACAGCCTGCTGCATGCGGCTGATGTAGCGGTGCGCCGGGTCGTCGGCATTGCCGTGCAGCACCATCAGCGACTGCAGCGGCGACATGATTTCGTGGCCGACCGCATGCCAGGTGTCTTTTTCCTGGGCGATGCGGATCTGCTCGCGGCGCACGTCTTCGTTCACGCGCTGCAACAAATCCTGCAGGCCGCCGGCCAGCACGCCCAGTTCGTCGCCGCCGCGCAAATCCGCCAGGTCCACCGTGGCCAGGTTGTCGCTGGCGCGCACGCCCTTGGACACGGTGGCGGCGCGGCGCGTGAGCTCGGTGATGCGGCGGATGATGCGCAGCTCAATGGCCAGCCAGGTCACAAAGATGGCCAGCAGCATGCCGCCCACAAACCAGGACACGCGGGTGGCCACGGCCGTGAGCGCCTTGTTGACGGTGCGGATGTCGCCGGTGAGCGAGAGCTCATAACGCCCCAGCGGTGTGCTGATGGTCTCGGCGCTGGTGATAGGCGCGTCGTACCCGTCGACCTGCAGCCGGCGGATCAGGGAGGCGATCAGCGGTGAAGAACGCTCCGTGGCCTCGGCGCCCGACAGTGCCACGATCTCGGTGCTGGCGCCGCCAGCGCCCAGTTTGCGGATGCGCAGCTTTTCGCCGGGCAGCAGCAGCGGCGTGAGTTCAGCCCAGGAGAAGGGCGCCGTGGCGCCTGCGGCATTGCTGTCGAACAACAGCTTGCCTTCACCGGGCGCCAGCATTTCCACCTGCACCTTGATCTGGTCCAGGTCGGCCGGCGGCCAGACGATGCCCGCAGGCCCTTTGGAAAAGAGCGCTTCGCGAAACAGCTCCACCGGCAGCCGCACGCTCACAAAGGCGCGCCGCGCACATTCCGGGTCTGCGGCCAGCGTGCCGTCCACACAGCGGCTGTCTTGCCACAGCCAGCCGCGAAAATCGCGCACCGGCCGGCTGGCCGGCGTGATGGGACCCTCGTCGGCAAAGCCCACCAGCCGCCCCCGGGCGTTGGCAAAAGGCGCGGCGTTGCGGCCCTCGTCCAGGGCCTGCATGGACTGGAAAGGCGCAATCCAGCGGTAGCGTTGCCCGCGCATGTCCACCGTGATGCGGGCGCGGTGCGCCAGGCTCAAATCCAGCGTGCCTGAGGTATGGGGCACCAGCGGGCCGCTGTTGAAACTGCCGACGGCATAGATAAAACCGCCGGCGAAGGGGTTGTTGCCGACGGCCACGCACATCGAGGCCGCATCGGGGTACTGCACCAGGCAGCCGGCCATCTCCACCGCCTGCTGGGCCTTGTTGCGGTCGTCAAAATCGATGGCCGAAAACGGCAGCACCAGCGGGCGCAGCGGCGTGACCTCGCGGTCGTAGGCCGTGGGGTTGAGCAGCACCAGCTGGCCGGTGGGGTGGCGCAGCTTGGCCGCGATCTGCGCCTGGTTTTTGCGAAACCCGTCCTGGTAGTTGCGGTAGCTGCGTTCTTTTTCGTCCTGCAACACGGCGAGCGCCAGCGCCACGGTGGCCAGACCCAGCAGCAGGAAAGCACCGCGAAAAAATACCCGCAGTCCGAAGGGCACGCGCGCCGGCAGCAGGCGCTCGACATCCTGGCGCGTGGGCAGCTTCATGCCTTGCCTTTGCCGCGCGGGGCCTCTGCCGCCTCGGCCCAGCGAAAGCCGCGCATGGGCACGTTTTCAATGCCGTCAAACGTGGCGTCGATTTCACGGAAGGCGTCGCGGATGGTGCTGACGTGCTTGCGGATGTTGTCGCGGTTGCGGCCGCTCTTGACCACCTGGTAAAGGTCGTCGTAGCTGACCACCTCGCCGCGGCGCGCATGCAGCGCCGCCAGGATGCGCTGCGCCGTCAGCGGCAGGTTCACGCGCTGGCCGCGCCAGATGGCGGTGTTCTGGCGCAGCGGGTCCAGCTGCAGCTCCTGGCTGTCGGCGGCAGGGGCTTTGCCCGTGGGTTTGGCCTTGGCGGTGCGCAGGATGTCGAGGAAGGTTTCGATGAAGTCGGCTTCTTCAAACGTGGTTTTTTGCAGGTAGTCCCAGGCGTCCAGCGCCTTCATGATGCTGCGGTAAATGGCGGCCGGCATGGCCGACACCACCAGCACCGGTGTGCCGTGCTGCTGCTTGTTGATGGCGTTGATGATGGCCACGCCGGCATGGCGTTCGCGGCCCAGTTCGATGTCCAGCACCACGGCGTCGTAGTCTTCGCGGGCCACGGCAGCTTCGGCGTCGTCGCGGTTGAACCACTGGTCGACCTGGATGCCCGGGCGGGCCGATTCAATCCATCCCTTGAGCTGGTTGCTCATGGGCAAGTCGTCTTCGATCACGGCAATTTTGGTCATGAGGCGTCAGGAGTCGTCAGGAGTCGTCAGGAGGATGGGGTGCCGCCATTATGGGTGTGGCCTGCCTCTCACCGTGTGAGTGTTTCTTCCGTTGGCGGAGGCTTGCCGCCGCCCAACCGCGCAAAGACACCGCATGAACGCATTGAATGCTCCGGGCCCGATTCGAACAATGGAGGCCAGAGAAAGCGCAATCCGCGCCTCTCACCAAAACCACCGGAGGAACCATCATGAGCCCACGTCTTAGCCGCATCGCCGAACGCATTTCCGCCATCTTTGCCAGGGGGGTGCACGGCACCCGCCGCATCGCCGCCAACGGTGTGCGGCGCGCCGCCAGCGCCAGCGGCCTGATGATCGCGACCGCCGCCGTGGCGGCCGCCGGCTACCTGTTGTGGGTGCATCCCCCTGTCGAATCGGTGCAGCGCGGCGACGTGGCCATCCGCACCAACCAGCTGACCGGCAACGTCGACGAGTTCCGCGAAGGCTCGCTGCTGTTGTTGCCTGGCCTGCATGAAGTGCGCATGTTTTCGCTGCGCGACCAGGTCTACCGCCCCGAAGGCAGCAGCCGGGCCGACGGCCCTTCGCCCTTCCAGTCGATCGAAGGCATGTCGCTGGGCGTGGACCTCACGGTGCGTTATGCGCTGGACCCCGCCAAAGTCAACGCGCTGTCGAAAAACCTGCCCGACGACATCGCCGGCCAGATCGTGCAGCCCGCCGTGCAGGGCGTGATCTACAAGACCTTCACCCGCTACACCGTGCGCGAGATTTTCTCGAGCAAGCGTGCCGAGATCCAGCAGCTCATCGAAGCGGAGCTCAAGCCCAAGCTGGCGGCCGACGGCATCCTGCTGCGCACGGTTCAGATGGGCAAGGTGGACCTGCCCGCCGACTACCGCCAGGGCATGGACAAGCTGCTCGCCGAAGAACTTGCGACCGAAAAAATGCGCTACACCATCGCCTTGAAAGAAAAGCGCGTAAAGGAAACCGAGCTGGATGCCTTGGCCGAAAAGGTGCGCCGCGAAACCAATGCGCAAGCCGCCGCCAGCGAGCAGGTGATTGCCGCCAGGGCGCAGGAAGAAGCCATGAAACATGTCCTGCCCTTCAAACAAAAGCAGATCGAGCAGCGCCAGCTGGAAGCCGAAGCCGACAAGCAGTCGCGCATCCGCACGGCCGAAGGCAGCGCGCAGGCCAGGCGCATCGAAGCCTCGGGCGAGGCCGATTCTCGCCAGAAGCTGGCCGACGCCGAAGCCTACCGGCTGGACCGCGTGGGCAAGATCAACAGCGAGCAGATGGCGCGTGAAGGGGTGCTGATCACGCGCCACCCGCTGCTGATCCAGAAGACCATGGCCGACAAGCTCAGCGACAAGATCACCGTGATCATCGCCCCGCCTTCCACCGACGGCGGCTTTGTCGGCGCGGGCCTGCTGGGCGGCGCGCCCAAGGCCGGCCGCACCGTGGCGCAAGCCCCCCGCGGCGCCGACACGCAAGACAACCAGGAAGCCGAATAATGATCACCACCGCACTCCTCACACTGGCCATCGTCACGCAAGACCAGGCCACCCTGCGCGCCGCGCCCCGTGATTCAGCCGCGCAGCAGGCCGCGCTCTGGCAAGGCGACTCGCTCGAGATCCGCGGCCAGCGCATGGACTACCTGCAGGTGTACGACCACCGGCGTGAACGCGCGGGCTTCATCCACGTGAGCCAGGTGCGCACCGTCTCGCTGCAGCCGGAAGATGCGCCGCAGTTGTTGTCGGTGGTGCGCTTTCTGCGCGAAAGCCCGGGCGATGAGTCCCTGGGCATTGCCTACACGGCCGCCTACCTGAAGGCCGCGCCGGCAGACGCCATCGGTGTGGAAGCGTTTGACGCGCTGGGCACCATGGCCGAACGACTGGCGCGCCGCGCATCGATGAAACACAACAAGGCCACCAGCGACGTGATTTCCGCGCACATGGAAGTGGCGTCTTTTTACGGCGTGACCTTCAAGGGCTATGAGCAGGGCGGCAGCATGCAGCTTTGCTACAACGGCGAAGCCTTTCGCCGCGTGCTGGCCTTGCCCGCAGAGGCGGAGCAGCGCGCCCGCGCCGCCCTGGCCGCGACCCGGCCCGACTGCATGAGCCCCGATCTGCACCCGCAAGCGCGTATGGCGCACGACCTGTGGCGCGCCGAGATGCTGGACAAAGTCAGCGCCGCGCAGTTCGCTCAGCTGTCTGAGGTCAGCAAGAACCGCCTGCGCCTGCGCCGCGCGGGGGTGTATGCCAGCCTGGCGTTTGAACAGGCGCGCCGGGCCGAAGCCCCCATGGCGGCCGCCCAGCGCGCGCTGGCGGAACTCGCTGCCGTGAACAAAGCCGAGCTGACGGATAGCGACCGGCAGGATTACAACGACGCGGCCATTCGGGTCGGTGCCTCGCGCTGGGCTGCGGAAACGGCGCTGCCGCGTTTCGCCAAATTGACCGTGGCCACCGAGGCCGGCCAGGCCGGTGAAACCTGCGTGGCGCTGTACGAAAACAAGGCCGACGGCAAACCCGGCAAGGATGCCGTGGCAAAACGCTGCACCTACGGCATCGTGTGGGCCGCTTCCGCCAGCGCCCACCCTGACGGCCATGCGCTGGCGCTGGCCGTGCAACCGCTGGACGCATGGCGCGAGTTGTGGGTGTTTCGCAAGAGCGCCGGGCAGTGGACGGTTGAAGTCTTGCCGCCTGCCAGCAACGGCCCCGAGCTGGGTTACGTGGAATTTGCCGGCTGGGTGCGCGGCGCGCCGCAGATACTGCTGGCCCGCGAGACCCGCATTGCCGGGCGCCTGCGCCGCAGCTTTGAAGTGGCGCGCATGGATACGCTGACGACCGAGAAACAGGCGGGAGACGCCAGCGCGCTGGCCGCCTTTAACCGCTGGCAGGACGCCGGGTGGAAGCGCCAGACCGTGATCCTGCGCTAGGGGCCGCTTCTAGAAAGCCGTTTTATCGCTCAGCGTATCGGCGGGTAACTGATCGATCTGCACCAGCAATTGCGCCAGGCTGCGCCCTGCGGCATCCAGCAGGGCGCGGCCTTTGTCCGCTGTGGCGGCCGCGGCATTGCCCACAGCGCCCTGCGGGTTGTAGTCCTGCATCTGCCAGGCCAGCTTGGCGCTGCGGCCGTCGCCGAGGATGCTGAATCTGGCGGCGCGGTCTTGCGAGGTGGAGTGAAAGTTCTGTGCTTTGGCCATGTCGACCTGCTCCGGCTTGAGCGCCAGCATCATCGAGGTCTCGATCTCGCCGGCATGGATGCCGAAGCGATGCTCTTCAGCACTGAATAAATCGTTGACTGATTTGCCGTCCTCACCGGTGAGCGGCAGGTTGAACCAGTTCACGCTGTAAACCAGCATGCCCAGCCGCGCACGCAGGTCGCGCGCCACCACATCCAGCAGGCCGACCTGGCCCCCGTGCGAATTGAGCAGCACCAGTTTCTTCACGCCCGTCTGCGCCACGGATTCAGCGACCTCGGTCCAGAGCCGGATCACCGTCTCGGCTTTCAGTGTGAGCGTGCCGGCAAAGCGGGTGTGTTCGGGGCTGAAGCCCACCGACTGCGTCGGCAAAAACAGCACCGGCTGCGCGGCCGGCAAATGCGGCAAGGCCGCCTCGACCACACCGTCCACCAGCGTCGCGTCCACATTCAGCGGCAGGTGCGGGCCGTGCTGCTCGACCGCGGCCACCGGCAGCACCGCGATGCAGCGGGCCAGGTCCAGCTGGGCGAAGTCCGGGGATTTGAGGGTCGACCAGTGGCGGGGTGGGAGTGGCGTCATGGCCGTATTTTGAGCTATTTGCCCGTGGCGCCTGTTTGACGGAAGCCCCCGGCTGGCGGAAGGCCGCAAGGCAGCGGGTGCTGAAACAAGAACGGCCTTAATGCATGGAGGCCTTTTGCTATCAATTCAGGAGCACGCGCACATGTTGCGGGGTGTTTACGTGAAAGAACACGAACACCGGCGCCACGCCAGCGGCCAAGCTGCTGGCCACGCTGCCGGTGCCGCCCGGCACCACATTGGTTCAGGCCAGTGCCGAGCCCACCCAGGCCATGGCCTCTACCGACGGCACCACATTCGCGCCCATGCCGCTGACCCGCGTGGTCAAGCAGGCCGATGGCAGCACGCGCAAGGAGCCGGTGCCGCTGGCCGAATACCGCGCACTGCGCTGGGACATAGGCGCCCTGCCTTCCGGCGCCAGCACCGTGGTCAGCCTGCGTGTGCGCATTGATACCCCTGTGGTGGCGTTCGCTGCCAAGCCTTGAAGTTGCCACGCCGGCAATAGCCTTCCGCGCCAGGATAGACCCGTAGGCCTGCCCGGATGCGCCTGAGCCTGAGCGGCAAGCATCCCTTTTGCTATTAATTTAATAGCTTAAAGCCAAGGCAATGATTGGGCTGGAGGCCAAAAATGCTTAAAAATCCTCTACAGCATTTCGTCCGGCGCAAACGGCCCGATCAGCTTGAGCATCAGCTTCAGGCCCCAACTCGCATCCGGTTCCACCTGGGTGTCCTTCAGTTGCGACCCCTGCGGCGCCCGCCAGACCAGCTGGCCGTCCTGCAGCTCCACCCGGTAGGCCCCGCTGGCCAGCGTCGGCTCGATCAGCCGCGTGGCTTCGGCCGAGATGGCGCGGTTGCGGATCACGATGGCGACCTCGCTGTTTTGCAGCTGAGAGCGCAAATCCAGGTTCATCGATCCGACCACCAGCAGGCGGTCGTCCATCACCACCACCTTGGAGTGCAGGCTGGCGCGCGAACCGCCTTTGGAGCCGCCGGTAGACCCGCCGGCCAGCGCGGCCGAGCCGAAGCTGCTGAACGAGCCCTCCTGCTCGGCACGCATTTCATAAATCTCGATGCCCATCTCCAGCAAGGCCTTGCGGTAGCGGGCGTAGCCCACATGCGCAGCCGGCGCGTCGTTGGAAGCCAGCGAGTTGGTGAGCACACGCACACGAACGCCGCGTTGCCGCAGCTCGGCAAAACCTTTCATCATGCGTTCGCCGGGCACAAAGTAGGGCGAGACGATGAGCAAATTGCCTTTGGCCTGCGCCATCAGCTGCAGCAGGCCGTCCACGGCCGTGTCCTGTGATTCTTCGGTCGAGTCGGCGTCGGCCGCGATCTTGGAGGGCTTGTCGACCAGCAGCACCGAAGGGGCCCAGGTCCAGGTCAAAAGCCGCAGGTCGGCCGAGTCGGGCAGCGGTGCAATGGTGGTGGTCACGCCGGTGGGCGACGTGACGGTGCGTGTGGTGGTCGTGCTGTTGATACCGTCGTTGGCGTCGGCATTCGACTTGGCGATGGCGGCCTGCGTCGCGGCGGCCAGCGCTCCCGGGTCTTCTTGCGGCTTGGCCGGCACGGCGCCGGGCGGAGGGCGCTTGAGCGCATCGATCTCTTCGGCCGTCATCAGCGACTGCACCGGGTAGGCCAGCGGGTTGTTCCAGTACTGGTCGAAGCTGCGTGACAGGTCGCGTGCGATGCGGCCGGCCGCCAGCACGTCGATGTCGACAAAGTTGGTGCCTTCGCTCTGGCCGAAGTAGGTCTCGCCCAGGTTGCGCCCGCCGGTGATGGCCACCGCGTTGTCGGCCACAAAGATCTTGTTGTGCATGCGCCGCTGCAGGCGGTCGGCGTCCTTCAGGTTGCCCAGGATGCGAAACACCAGCGAGCCCCGCCCGCCCGGGATCGGATTGAAGAGGCGCAGTTCAAAATTTTTCTCAAAGGCCAGCTTGAGCACCTGCGCGTTTTTGCCCGAGGTGTTGAAGTCGTCCAGCAGGATGCGGATGCGCACGCCGCGGCCGGCGGCTTCGCGCAGGGCGTCGAACATGCGTTCGGTGGTTTCGTCGGCAAAGATGGCGTAGTACTGGATGTCCAGCGTCTTCTGCGCCGCCTTGATCAGCGTCATGCGGCTGGTGAAAGCCAGCTCGGCATCGCCCACCAGCGCAAAACCCGAGTCGTTGCGGGTGCCGGCCGTGGCGGCGCGGGCGGCGACCAGCGCTCCCAGCCGGGTTTCGGCCGGGTTGGCCAGCGCGGTGGATACCGGCCTGTCGACCTCGCTGGGCAGCGAAGCGCAGCCGGTGAGCCACAAGGCGGTGAACGCCAGGGCGAGCGCCGGCAGCACGCGGCGCAGCGCCGGAAGGAAGGAATGGTTGCCGTGAAAGGCGCTAATGGTGGTCGGCATGGTGCGGACCACTGTAGCGTAAGGAGATGTATTTGATGCCGGGGCCGCCTGCGGCGCCGCCGACACTTTTTGTAGGAGCCCGGCTTGAGTGCACAAACCGGGCGTGTCTGACGGCAGTGGGCGCTTACGCCGACAACGTTTCCCAGCGTTGCAGCGCCTCCATCAGCTCTTCCTCGATCTTGGTGTTGCGCGCGTTCAGCTCGGCCGCCCGTTTGGCATTGGTGCTGTAGAGCGTGCCGTCGTACAGCTCCTGCTCAATCGCTTTTTGCTGCGACTCGAGTTGCTGGATCAGCGCCGGCAGGCCGTCCAGCTCACGCTGTTCCTTGTAGCTCAGCTTCTTTTTTGATAGCGCCTCACCCACGTCCTTATTGGGCTGGGGCGTGTTTTTGCTTGAGGATTTGGGACTGGAAGGCGAGGCGGGCGTTTTCCCCGCGCCGGTGATCTGCGCCGCGCGTTTGGACTGGGTGATCCAGTCCGTCACGCCGCCTTCGTACTCGCGCCAGAAGCCCGGATTCTCGGGCGTGCCTTCATAGGCGATGGTGCTGGTGACCACGTTGTCCAGGAAGCGCCTGTCGTGGCTGACCAAAAATACCGTGCCTTCGTAGTTTTGCAGCAGGTCTTCCAGCAGCTCCAGCGTGTCGATGTCCAGGTCGTTGGTCGGCTCGTCCAGCACCAGCACATTGGCCGGCCGCGCAAACAGGCGCGCCAGCAGCAGGCGGTTGCGCTCACCGCCCGAGAGGGTGCGCACCGGCGAATTGGCGCGCGCCGGCGAAAAGAGGAAGTCGGTGAGGTAGCTCTTGACGTGTTTTTTGGCACCGTTGATCTCCACCCATTCGCTGCCGGGGCTGATGAAGTCTTCCAGCGTCGCGTCAAGGTCCAGGCTGTCGCGCATCTGGTCGAAGTAGGCCACCTGCAGGTTGGCGCCCTGGCGGATCTTGCCGGGCGGCGTGGTCACGTCGGGTTGCAGCTCGCCCAGGATGAGCTTGAGCAGCGTGGTCTTGCCGGCGCCGTTGGGGCCCAGCAAGCCGACCTTGTCGCCACGCAGCAAAGTGCCGGTGAATTTGTTGACGATGAGCTTTTCGCTGCCGGGGTGGCCGAAGCTTTTGCTCACATCGGTCAACTCGGCAACGATCTTGCCGCTTTTCTCGCCGCTGGAGACATCCAGGTTGACGCGGCCGACCGCGTCACGCCGTGAGGCTCGGCTTTCGCGCAGAACCTCGAGACGCCCGATGCGCGCCACGCTGCGGGTGCGGCGCGCTTCCACGCCCTTGCGGATCCAGATTTCCTCTTGCGCCAGCAGCTTGTCGGCCTTGGCGTTGATGACGGCTTCCTGTGCCATCTGCTCTTCTTTTTGCACCAGGTACTGGGCAAAGTTGCCGGGGTAGCTGTTGAGCTTGCCGCGATCCAGCTCGACGATGACGGTGGCGACCTGGTCCAGGAAGGCCCGGTCATGGGTGATGGTGATGATGCTGCCGTTGAAATTGACCAGCAGCTCTTCCAGCCAGGCGATGGAATCCAGGTCCAGGTGATTGGTCGGCTCGTCGAGCAGCAGCACGTCGGGCTTGGCGACCAGCGCCTGCGCCAGCGCCACGCGCTTTTTGGTGCCACCCGACAGCGAGCCGACGATGGCGTCCTTGTCCAGGTGCAGGCGGTGCAGGGTTTCTTCCACCCGCTGCTCCCAGGTCCAGCCGTCCAGGGCTTCGATTTCGGATTGCAGGGCGTCCAGGTCGGTGTTTTCGTCGGCCGCCAGATATTGCTCAACGACGTGCCTGGTCCTTGCCAGTCCTGCACTTGCTGCTATAAAAACAGTAGCATGCGGGTCCAGGCTGGGTTCTTGCGGCACATAGGCGATGCGCAGGTTCTGCTGCAACTGCAGCGTGCCGTCATCGGGTTTTTCCAGGCCGGCGAGGATTTTCAGCAGGGACGACTTGCCCGTGCCGTTGCGGCCGATCAGGCCGATGCGCTGGTTGCTTTCAAGGGAAAAATCTGCGTGGTCCAGCAGCGCGACGTGCCCAAAAGCGAGTTGGGCGTCCAGTAAGGTAATAAGTGCCATAAGGGGGCAGATTATCCGCCCCTGTGGTGACGCGGCCTCTTTGTGGGTCCTTCATCGACGTCGCTGGCCGCCCTGCGCCACCCGTAAATACAAGTTCTTACCTCTGCGGCCGGTGTGGCATCCGCGCCCTATCGCCTGCCGCCCCTCGCCGATATAGTCATCCGTTCCGGCGATCCGATCGCCGAAGGAGGGACCTTGGAACTGCAAATCAATGGCCGCATCGTCCAGGCCGACGCCGATCCCGGCATGCCCTTGTTGTGGGTGCTGCGCGATGTGCTGAACATGACGGGCACCAAGTACGGCTGCGGCGTGGCTGCCTGCGGCGCCTGCACCGTGCGGGTGGACGGCGAGGCCGTGCGGTCCTGCAGCGTGCCGGTGTCGGCCGTGACCGGCAAGCGTATCCAGACCATTGAAGCGCTGGGCGCGCCGGGCAAACCCCACGCCCTGCAGACCGCCTGGATCGCCGAGCAGGTGCCCCAGTGCGGCTATTGCCAGTCCGGCATGCTGATGGCGGCCGCCGCGCTGCTCGACAAAAAGCCCCGGCCGACAGACGACGACATCGACGCCGCCATGACCAATATCTGCCGCTGCGGCACTTACCAGCGGATCCGGGTGGCCATCAAGCGCGCGGCAGGCATCGTGCCCGGCGGCGCTGTGAAAAAGGCCAGGGCATGAAGAGACGGGCGTGGCTGCTGAGCGCGGCGGGCGGCGCCGGGGCGCTGGTGGTGGGCTGGTGCCTGCTGCCGGCCCGTTCGCGCCTGGGCAGCGCGGCCAAACCCTGGCCGGCCGGCGGCGAGCCCGACCTGACAGGCGTGGTGTTCAACGGCTGGATCAAGATCAGGGCCGACGGCGGCGTGGTGCTGGCCATGCCGCGCAGCGAGATGGGGCAGGGCGTGCACACCGCGCTGGCCATGCTGGTGGCTGAAGAGCTGGATGTGCCGCTGGAACGCGTCAGCCTGGAGCAGGCCGGCGCCGACACGATTTACGGCAACGTCGCCATGCTGGTCGGCAGCCTGCCGTTTCACCCGCTCGAAGTCGATGACTTTGCCCCTGAAGGCGCACCCAGGGTGCGCCCGACCAAGGTCAGGGTCGGCGAATGGATGATGGGCAAGCTGGCCCGTGAGCTGGGCATCAATGCCACGGGTGGCTCCTCCAGCGTCGCGGACGCCTGGGAGGTGCTGCGAACGGCCGCGGCGACGGCACGCGCTTCCTTGCTCGGGGCGGCCTCGCTGGATTGGAAGCTGCCGGTCGATGAGCTCAGCGTCAAAGACGGCGTGATCTCGCATCCGTCCGGCCCGTCGGCCCACTATGGGGAGCTGGCCAAATTTGCCGCCGTGACGCCGCCGGGTGAGGTCACCCTCAAAAGCCGCAAGGACTGGAAGCTGGTCGGGCGCAACGCGCCGCGCCTGGATATCCCGGCCAAGGTCGACGGCAGTGCCATCTACGGGCTGGATGTGCGGCTGCCCGGCATGCTGTACGCGGCGGTCCGGCTTTGCCCCATGTTGGGCGGCTCGGCGGGCGCCATCCAGGCCAATGCGGCGCTGGCCTTGCCCGGGGTGGAGCGCCTGGTGCGCCTGCCCGCTTATGCCGGGTCGACGGCGGGGCTGGCCGTGGTGGGCAAAACCTGGTGGCAGGCCCAGCAGGCGGCCCTGGCCGTGCCGGTGGATTGGCAGCAGCGGCCCGCCGGCCCGCTGGACAGCCGCAACATTGAAAAAGCACTGGAAACCGCCCTGGAACGGGAGGAGGGCAGCACCTTCTATA